>NZ_CP121017.1:3657500-3957500 GCF_041468085.1 Tistrella mobilis
CTTCGCTGCGTGATCACTCACACAACAAGGCCTCAACCGAAGTCGTCCCGGCATCTCTCTAGGCACAAGGTCATATCGAGATGCCAAGGCGCTCATCGGTCAGTCGTTCTTAAAGTCCTAAGATCGACGACCGCCGCCCTCGCATCCCTTCCGATCCGTTTCACAATGTCAAAGATCCGGCCGAGGCGTCTCCGCCCCAGGGCACCCTCAGGCGCCGGCTCATTTAAGAGCCTGTATTCTCTGGCTTTTCAGCCCCGCCGGCGCCGCGTCGTCCGCGGTGCCCGTCGGTGTGGGGCGGTTTATACGGGCCAACGCAGACCCTGGCAACACCTTTTTTGACGGTTTTTTTGACGGCGGACGATTCCGTCGGCAAGCCGTTGATCCGACACGAAAGATTCTTGAGCCGATCCCAGAGGCCTTTCGCCCCGATCCGGGTGGCGGCATCGCCGCGGATGCCGCAGGCTGGTTTTTTTGCCGTTCCCCCCTTCGGAAAGACCCGATCGATGACCATCGCCCCACCGGACGCTCCCATCCTCGAAACCGCCGGCTTCGATCTCTCCTGCTGGCCGGTCGTGCGCGGCCGCTCCCCCGCCGGCGAGCTTGCCATGGTCCAGGCCTGGATCGAGGCTCTCACCCTGATCCTGGACACCGGGCAGCGCTTCGCCGTGGTGATGGACATGCCAGGCACGATCACTGCCGACGCCGCCACACTGACCGAGGGCCGCAAGAGGGTGATCCTGTGGATGAAGCAGCGCCGCGAAGATCTCGCCGCGCGCTGCGGCGGGTTCGTCTATCTGCCGGCCGATCCGGCGGAGCTGGAGGATCTGGCAGCCAGGACCGCCCAGGTGGCGGCCGCCTTCCCCTTCCCGCTGCATGTGGCACCCGACGAAGCCGCGGCATTCGAGAGGGCGCGCAGCCTCACCCATTGATCCGGCCGGTAGTCGAGAGTTGAGCCCGGGCGGGTTTCGCGAGACCATGGATAACAGTCCCCCCTCCGGAGCCCGCCCCCATGCTCACCGACCTCGCCACGGCGCTGCGCGCCGAGGAAGCCATGATCGCCGACGGCGCCACGCTCGACCGGGTGCTCGATTTCTGGTTCGGAGAACTCGGGCCCGCCGACTGGTTCGGCGCGGGAGAACGCCTGGACGAGGTGATCGGCGACCGCTTCGGCCGGGTTCTGGCCGCTGCCCGCCGCGGCTGCTGTGCCCCCTGGCGCAGCACGCCCCGCGGCCGGCTGGCGGAGATCCTGGTGCTCGACCAGTTCTCCCGCCACATCCATCGCGGCACGCCGGACGCCTTCGCCGCCGACGGCATGGCACTCGCCCTGGCTCAGGAAGCGGTCGCCGGCGGCCACGACCTGAAGCTGACCGTCACCGAGCGGAAGTTCCTCTATCTGCCCTTCGAACATTCCGAAAGCCTGAGCGTGCATGTCCAGGCGGTGGCCCTGTTCACGGCCCTGGGCGATGCCGATGCGCTCGACTGGGAACGCCGCCATCTGGCGGTGCTGGAACGTTTCGGCCGCTACCCCCATCGCAACGAGGTGCTGGGCCGGATCTCGACGCCCGAGGAGCAGGTCTATCTGGAAGAGCCCGGGGCGGGCTTCTGACGGGTCTGCCGGCGCGAGGCGGGGGATCAGGGCAGCTTGCCCAGCGTGTCGGCGACATAGGCCCCACGCCGCCCCATCGGCTTGGGCCGGCCTTCGGTCGAGTCGCAGGCGGTCTGGTGTTCCAGCTCGGCATTCAGCTCGGCGCCGACCAGCACGATCATCACCGAGATCCAGATCCAGGTCATGAACACCACCACCGCCCCCAGCGGGCCATACATCCGGTCATAACCGGCGAGGTTCGCCACGTACCACGAGAAGGCCATCGAGGCGATCAGCCAGACCACGGCCGCCAGACAGCCGCCGGGGGTGACCCAGCGCCAGCGGGCGGTCCTGCGGCTGGGGGCATAGCGATAGAGCACACTGGTGCCCAGAACGACGATCGCCACCAGCAATGGCCAGCGGCCGATATCGAGCAGCCGTTCGGCCGAGGTGCCGGGCGGCAGCACATCCAGCACCACCGGCAGGATGGCGAGGGCCGCCAGCACCAGCGCCGTCGACAGGATGGCGGCCAGCGTGAAGCCCAGGGTGACCAGGGTGAAGAGCAGGAAGGAGCGCGACTGCCGCTCGCCATAGGCGACGTCGAGCGCATCGAACATCGCCTTCATGCCCTGATTGGCGCTCCAGAGGGCAATGGCGAGGCTGAACAGCGCCCCGAAGCCCAGCTGCCCCTGGGGCTGGCGGGACACCCGCATCATCTGTTCGGACATCAGCTGCACGGGGCCTGCGGGCAGCACATCGCCCAGCAGGGTCATATGCTCCACCACCGCCGCCGGATCGGCGAACAGGCCGTAGATCGAGATCAGCGCGGTGATGCCGGGGAAGATGGCGAGCAGGGTGTAGAAGGCGACCCCCGCCGCCACGGCCTCCACCCGATCCTCGATCACCTGCCGGACGGTGCGCCAGAGAACATCCTTCCAGCCGCGCACCGGCATCTCGCCCGGCCCGCGGGCATGGCGGCCACGGGCCTCGTGTTCGGCCGGCGCGCCATCCGGATCGAGCCGGTGTTCGGCCTGGCCGCGCAGCGTGCCCGTCCGGCCGTCCTCTGCCGTCATCCTCCGCCTCCCTTGCAGCACCGACCGGACAACCGGCAGAGCCGCAGCAGGTTCCGGTGCCGGAAACGCGGACGGGCGGCACCCCCCCGGGGAGTGCCGCCCGTCCGCATCCGGTCCCGAAGGATCAGATGCGCCAGATCAGGTCTTACCCGATCAGGTCTGGCCCGATCAGGTCTGGCCCGATCAGGTCTGGCCCGATCAGTTCTTCGTCTTGTCGACCAGGCGGTTGGCCGCGATCCAGGGCATCATGGCGCGCAGCTTCTCACCGACCTCTTCGATCTGGTGCTCGGCATTGCGACGGCGCATGGCCTTGAAGCTCGACTGACGGGCGGCGTTCTCCAGCACCCAGTCGCGGGTGAAGCGGCCACCCTGGATGTCCTCCAGGATCTTCTTCATCTCGGCCTTCACGGCCGGGGTGATCACCCGCGGGCCCGACACGTAGTCGCCATATTCGGCGGTGTTCGAGATCGAGTAGCGCATGTTGGCGATGCCGCCCTCATACATGAGGTCGACGATCAGCTTCATCTCGTGCAGGCACTCGAAATAGGCCATCTCGGGGGCATAACCCGCCTCGACCAGGGTCTCGAAGCCGGCGGTGATCAGATGGGTCACGCCGCCGCAGAGCACGGCCTGCTCACCGAACAGGTCGGTCTCGCACTCTTCCTTGAAGCTGGTCTCGATGATGCCGGCGCGGCCGGCACCCAGGCCGCAGGCATAGGAGAGCGCGGTCTCAAGCGCATTGCCCGACACGTCCTGCGCCACGGCGACCAGGCTCGGCACGCCGCCGCCCTTCAGGTATTCGCTGCGCACCGTATGGCCGGGACCCTTGGGCGCCACCATGAACACGTCGATATCGGCGCGCGGCTGGATCAGGCCGAAATGGATCGACAGGCCATGGGCGACGACGAGGGCGGCACCCTCCTTCAGGTTGTCGCGCAGATCCTGCTCGTAGAGGTCGGCATGCAGCTCGTCCGGGGTGAGCACCATCACCACATCGGCCAGCTTCGCGGCCTCGTCGGGGGTGTGGACGGTGAAGCCGGCGCCCTCGGCCTTGGCGCGGGTCGCGGAGCCCGCACGCAGGCCCACGATCACGTTGACGCCGCTGTCGCGGAGGTTCGCCGCATGGGCATGGCCCTGGCTGCCATAGCCGATGATCGCGACCGTCTTGGTCTTGATCAGGTTCAGGTCGGCATCGCGATCGTAGTAGACGCGCATGGTTCGGTTGCTTCCTCTGATGATGTCAATGGACGGCCTGTTCTGCATCCTGCCGCCCTTGACCTTGTCGTCGCACGCCTCGCGATCAATTTCGACCACGTACGACGCCATATGGACCTAAGGTGTCGAATGGTGGACCTCCGGCATCACCGGAGATCCGAAAGCAGGTCGGATCAGAAACGGCCCCGCTCGGAGGCGAGCGGCGCCGCTCCGCGCGACAGGGCCGCGATGCCGGTGCGCGCCACATCGGCAAGCCCCAGCGGCCGCATCAGATTGATGAAGGCCTCGATCTTTTCGGTCGAGCCGGTCATCTCGAAGATGAAGCTCTCATGGGTGCTGTCGACCACGCGGGCGCGGAAGATATCGGCGATGCGCAGCGACTCGACCCGGCGCTCCCCGGTGCAGGCGACCTTGACCAGCGCCAGTTCGCGGCCGACGAAGGGGCCGCTCTGGGTCAGGTCGGTCACCGCATGCACCGGCACCAGCCGGGTGAGCTGGGCCTTGATCTGCTCGATGATCATCGGCGTGCCCGAGGTCACGATGGTGATGCGCGAACGGGTGCGCGTCTCGTTCACCTCGGCGACGGTCAGGCTGTCGATATTGTAGCCGCGGCCCGAGAACAGGCCGATGACGCGGGCGAGCACGCCGCTTTCGTTGTCGACCAGCACCGAGATCGTGTGCTGGGTGATGGGTTCGTTCTTGATGACCATGGAAGCTGTCTCGCGCCTGGAGCGGATCTTGACCTGGACGGCAGGTCCGGCCGGAAGAAGGCCCGCGGGGGCCCGGCAGGCATGGCTTACGCCTGCCGGAAACCGGTACGGGCCGCTGCGATATCGCCGGCGGCTCAGACCAGTACCATGCCGTCCTCGCTCTTGCAGGCGTCCAGCTCCTGGCCGGGGCCGAGGATGATTTCGTGATGCGCGGCACCGGCCGGGATCATCGGATAGACGTTCTCGCCCTTGTCGACACGCACATCGACCACGACCGGGCCGTCATGGGCCAGCATCTCGCGGATCACGTCGTCCAGGTCGTCGGGCGAATGAGCGCGCAGGCCCTTGGCACCGAAGGCCTCGGCCAGCTTCACGAAATCGGGCAGCGCCGCCGAATAGCTTTCGGAGTAGCGGCCGCCATGGAACAGCTCCTGCCACTGGCGGACCATGCCCATCCATTCGTTGTTGAGGATGAACACCTTCACCGGCAGCCGGTGCTGGATCAGGCTCGACAGCTCCTGAATGTTCATCATCGTCGAGGCTTCGCCGGCGATGTCGATGACCAGCGCATCCGGATGCGCCACCTGCACGCCCATCGCCGCCGGCAGGCCGTAACCCATGGTGCCGAGACCGCCCGAGGTCATCCAGTGGTTCGGCTGATCGAAGCCGAAATGCTGGGCCGCCCACATCTGATGCTGGCCGACTTCGGTGGTGATATAGGGATTGCGGTCGCGGACCATCTCCCACAGCCGGCGGATGGCATATTGCGGCTTGATGATCTGGGCGCTGTTCTGGAAGCCCAGAGAATTCTGCGCCCGCCAGCCTGCGATCTTCTCCCACCAGGCGCCGATACGCGCGGGGTCATGCCCGGCCTTGCGACGATCCCACGCCTCCAGCAGGGCGCGGATGGTGTTGCCGGCATCGCCCACGATCGGCAGATCGACCGCGACGTTCTTGTTGATCGAAGACGGGTCGATATCGGCATGGATCTTGATGCTGTCGGGCGAGAAGCCGTCGAGCCGCCCGGTCACCCGGTCGTCGAAACGGGCGCCCAGATTGATCATCAGATCGCTGCCGTGCATCGCCAGATTGGCTTCCAGCGTGCCGTGCATGCCCAGCATGCCCAGCGACTGCCGGTCGCTTGCCGGATAGGCGCCAAGCCCCATCAGGGTCATGGTGATCGGGAAGCCGGTCGCACGGACCAGGCGGACCAGATTGTCGCAGGCCTCGGTGCCGGCATTGATCACGCCGCCGCCGACATAGAACACCGGGCGCTCGGCCTTCAGCATCAGATCGACCGCGCGCTCGATCGCCGCCTGGTCGGGCGTGACCTGGGGGCGGTAGGTCGGTGCCGGCAGGGCATCGGGGGCCGTATAGGCGGCCAGCGTGTTCAGC
This sequence comes from Tistrella mobilis, assembly GCF_041468085.1. Classification (NCBI taxonomy): domain Bacteria; kingdom Pseudomonadati; phylum Pseudomonadota; class Alphaproteobacteria; order Geminicoccales; family Geminicoccaceae; genus Tistrella; species Tistrella mobilis. The sequence continues at coordinate 3,663,479 of NZ_CP121017.1, forward strand.
ACGTCCTTGGGCAGGTCGATCACGACCGGGCCGGGCCGGCCCGAGCGCGCGACATGGAAGGCCTCGTGAACCTTCGCCGCCAGCACGTTCACGTCGCGGATCAGATAGTTGTGCTTGGTGCAGGGCCGGGTGATGCCGACGGTATCCGCCTCCTGGAAGGCGTCGTTGCCGATCATGTGGGTCGGCACCTGGCCGGTCAGACAGACGATCGGAATGCTGTCCATCAGCGCATCCGTCAGGCCGGTGACCGCATTGGTCGCCCCGGGGCCCGAGGTCACGAGTACCACGCCGACCTTGCCGGTCGAGCGCGCATACCCCTCCGCCGCATGGACCGCCGCCTGTTCGTGGCGGACCAGGTAATGACGCACGCTGTTCTGCTTGTAGAGCGCGTCATAGATCGGAAGTACCGCGCCACCGGGATAGCCGAAAATGACCTCCACACCCTGGTCGGCCAGGGCTTTGATCAGGATTTCCGCACCGGTGAACTGCATCGTTCGGTCGCTCCGCGTAACAACTGGTTCGGGGGGACATGCGCAGCGCAGGGCCCGCCCCTGCCCGGATCACCGGCGGGACATCCGCCGGCCTTCGCCGAAAAAGAACCGCCGGCGGACATCTCCGTCGGCGGGTTCCGCCCCTCACCTCGATGCGGGGCCCGGTCCGGCCCCGCCCATGGCATACGGGCAATGGGGGCGTCGACCGGTCTCTGATCCGAGCCTGTGGAACCTAGCGGCTCAATGACCCAGGGTCAACAGGAAGCGATCAATTTCCAAAAAGATTCTTGAACCCAAACATTCCGAATATTGCTCATGTGCGCCCAGGTTGATTTTTGCCTGGTTTCGTATCCAGGTCATCTGACGCTTGGCATATTGGCGGGTGGCGATGCGTCCCCGCTCCAGCATCTCGTCGCGCGAGACGTCCCCCGCCAGCCAGGCGGCGATCTCGGGCACGCCCACCGCCTTCATCAACGGCACCGCCTGCGGATCCAGGCCGCGGGCAAGGAACGCCGCCACCTCGTCGGCGGCCCCCATCTTCAGCATCGTCGCGAAGCGGCCGGCGATCGCCCGGTCGCGGGTTCCGGCATCCGGCATCAGCGCGATGGTGAAGATCGGGCCCGCATAGCCACCTGCGGGCGGATGGTCGCGCTGCCAGTCCGCCAGGCTGCGGCCGGTCGCACGCACCACCTCCAGCGCCCGGGCCAGACGCTGCGGGTCCGCCAGCCGCTGCGCCGCCTCGGGGTCGAGCGGTGCCAGCGCCGCCTTCAGTACCGGCACGCCGCCGGCCAAGCCCAGCGCGCGGACCTCGTCGCGCAGCGCCTGCGGGATCGCCGGCAGATCCGACAGCCCGTCGACAAGCGCGCGGATGTAAAGACCGGTCCCGCCGGTGATCAGCGGCAGGCGTCCGGCCCCGTGCGCAGCCGCAATTTCGGCCCGGGCCGCCGCCGCCCAATCGGCGGCCGACCACACGGCTTCGGCCGGCCGCACGCCGTAGAGCCGATGGGGGACGGCCGCCTCGTCGGCCTCGGACGGGCGGGCGGTCACGATCCGCAGATCGGCATAGACCTGCATGGCATCGGCATTGATCACCACGCCGTCCCGGGCCCGCGCAAGGTCGAGCGCCAGCTGCGACTTGCCCGAGGCGGTGGGGCCCATCACCACGATCAGGGGGCCGGCGCCGGCCGGGGCCGGATTGCTCCGCTGCATGCTTGCTCCTGCGCGGTCCCGCGCCTTTAATGCGCCCGGTGTTTGGATGAAGGGACGATCCCATGGGAACCGTGTTGACGCTGATCGGCGATCCCGTCAAGGCCGGCAGCGGCGAAACCGTGCTCGACCAGGGCACGATCGATCTGGTGCGCCGGGCGGTCGAGGCCGCGGGCCATGCCACGGGCACGGTCGCGGTGCTGCATGACGGCGTGGCCGTCGACATCGCGGTCGACGGCGAGGCCGCAGCGGTGCGCGATGCCGCGGAAGCCGCCCTCGCCGGCGCCCGGCTGCCGGTCGATGCGGCGGCACAGGCAGACGGCCCGGCGCGCCGCCGCCGGCTGCTGGTGTCCGACATGGACAGCACCATGATCACCTGCGAATGCATCGACGAACTGGCCGATTTCGCCGGGGTGAAGGCCGAGGTCTCGGCCGTGACCGAGCGGGCGATGCGCGGCGAGCTGGATTTCGCCGAAGCACTGACCGCCCGGGTTTCGACCCTGACCGGGCTCTCCGACGGCGTTCTGGCCCGCGCCTTCGGCGAGCGGGTGCGGCTGATGCCGGGGGCCCGCACCCTGGTTGCCACCATGCGCAGCCACGGCGCCCGCGCGGTGCTGGTCTCGGGCGGGTTCACCTATTTCACCGCCCGGGTGGCAGCGCTTTGCGGCTTCGACGACCATCGCGCCAATATCCTTGAAATCGAGGACGGGCGGCTGACCGGCCGGGTGATCCCGCCGATCCTGGGCGCCGATGCCAAGGTCGAGGCGCTGGATCACTATGCCGGGCTCTGGGCCGGCGGGCTCGGCGGCGCGCTGGCTGTGGGCGACGGCGCCAACGACCTGCCGATGATCGTACAGGCCGGCCTCGGCGTCGCCTATCACGCCAAGCCGCGGGTTGCAGCGGCAGCACCCGTGCGGATCAATCACGGCGATCTGACCGCCCTGCTCTACCTGCAGGGCTATGCCCGCGACGAATTCCTGATCGCCGACTGATCCATCGCCGGCATCCGACAGAAAGCCCCGCCCGGATTGCGCCGGGCGGGGCTTTTCTCGTCGGGGGATGGAGGGGGCCTGCGCGCCCTCAATCCTTCAGGCGGATCGCGACGAAGCGGCTGTCGTCGCCGGTGCGGACCAGCAGCAGCACCGATTTGCGGCCGGCATCGCGGGCTTCCTTGATCGCCGCCTCGATGTCGGCAACCTTCTCCACCTTGCGCTGACCGATATCGACGATCACGTCGCCCACGCGGATCGGCTTGTCGTCGGCCGGGCCGTTGGCGTCGATCTCGGTGATCACCACGCCGTTCACATCGGCGCCCAGGCCGAAGCGGTCGCGCACCGCGGCATCCGCCTGGGCGACGGTCAGACCCAGCGCCGCCATCTTGGTGCCGGTGCCCTGCGGCGCCTGATCCTGTCCGGGCTCCTCGGTCGCCTGGGCGACGTCGCTTTCGTCAAGCTCACCCACGGTGACCTTGACGTCGATCTTGCGGCCGTTGCGCCACACCTCGACCGGCACCGAGCGGTTGATCTCGGTCTCGGCGACGATGCGGGGCAGTTCACGCATCTCGGTGACGTCCTTGCCGTCGAAGCGCAGCACCACGTCGCCGACCTCGATCCCGGCCTTGGCGGCGGGGCTGTCGGGCATGACACGGGCAACCAGCGCACCGGTGGCCCGGTCGAGCGACAGGCTTTCGGCGATGTCGGGCGTGACCGGCTGGATCTGCACGCCCAGCCATCCGCGGCGGGTACGGCCGTATTCAACCAGCTGCTCGATCACCGGGCGGGCCAGTTCCGACGGCACGGCAAAGCCGATGCCGACCGAGCCGCCGGTGGGCGAAAAGATCGCGGTGTTGATGCCGATGACCTCGCCCGCCATGTTGAACATCGGGCCGCCCGAATTGCCGCGGTTGATGGCGGCATCGGTCTGCAGGAAGTCGTCGAAGGGGCCGACATTGATGTCGCGGGCCCTGGCCGAGATGATGCCGGCGGTGACCGAGCCGCCCAGGCCGAAGGGGTTGCCGACGGCGATCACCCAGTCACCCACCCGCGATTTCGCGCTGTCGCCCCAGGCGACCGCCGGCAGCGGCTTCGGCGACTTGACCCGGAGCACCGCCAGATCGGTCTTGGGATCGGTGCCGACCACTTCCGCCGGCAGTTCGGTGTTGTCGGTCAGGATCACCGAAATCTCGTCGGCATCCTTGATGACATGGTTGTTGGTCACGACCAGGCCGGCGGGGTCGATCACGAAACCGGATCCCAGTGCCGTCACCTTGCGGGTGCCGCCACCCGGGCCGCCCCGATCGCCGAAGAAGTCACGGAACAGGTCTTCAAAGGGCGATCCCGGGGGAAACTGGGGGATCGGGATCTGCGGGCCCTGCACTTCGACGCTCTGGGTGGTCGAGATGTTGACCACCGCCGGGGTCAGCTTCTCCACCAGATCGGCGAAGCTTTCGGGCGCCGGGCGCGCATCCGCCGGACCGGCACCGAGCGCCACACAGGTGGCGATGGTGAGCGCCGCCAGACCCGAGAAGATCCGGTGCGGAAGGGAAGCTGGCACGTGATTGTCTCCCTGATACGTTGCCGGCAGGCTACGAAGATCCGATGTAGGCTGGGGGCCGGGGTGGATCAAGCGCGGATGCACCCGAGCATCATCCGCGCAGCCACCATACGATGCCGACGCCGATGGCCGCGATCACCGCGCCGCCCACGCGGAGGCGGTCCTCCGGTTCGGCGAGCACCGCGACGATCATCCGCTTCATCCCCCGCGGAAACAATGCGTAGACGGCGCCCTCGAACACCAGCACGAGGCCGATGGCGGTGAGCAGGTCGTTCATGCCAGGCTCCTCGAGACAGTGGTCTGCGGGCGGAGTTGGACCACGGATGCGGCAGCGTCGTCGGCGGAACCGGTCGGCGGAGGCATGGTGGACAGTCCCTATCACCTGTAGCAAGCTTGCGCCCGCCCGGCAACGGGCGCAGTCCATGCCCATCCGTGACGGAGCATTTCATGCGATATCGGCGCCTCGGCCGGAGCGGCCTTCTGGTTTCGGAAATCTCGCTCGGCACCATGACCTTCGGCGCGCAGCTCGACGAGCGCACGGCCGTGCGGATCATGGCCGAAGCCTTCGAAGCCGGCGTGAACCTGTTCGATACCGCCGAAATGTATGCCGTGCCCCAGACGCCCGAGACCCAGGGCGCCAGCGAACGGATCCTCGGCGCCTTCCTGAAGACGGTGCCGCGCGACCGGGTGATCGTGGCAACCAAGGTCTCCGGCCCGGGCGACGGGCCGGGCCGCGGCATCGTCGGCCATATCCGCGGCGGGCTCTGTGCGCTCGACCGCTTCCACATCGAACGCGCGGTGGAGGAGAGCCTGAAACGGCTCGGCACCGATGTCATCGATCTCTACCAGACCCATTGGCCCGACCGCGTGACGCCGATGGACGAGCAGCTCGAAGCGCTCGACCGGCTGGTGCGGGCCGGCAAGGTCCGCTATCCCGGCGTCAGCAACGAAACGCCCTGGGGCCTCACCCGGCTCGCGGCACGGGCCGAAGCGCTCGGCACCGCGCGGATCGTGTCGCTGCAGAACGTCTACCACCTGCTGAAGCGGGTCTATGACGACGGCATGTCGGAAGTCTGCGTGAACGAGGGCATCGGCATGCTCGCCTTCTCGCCCATCGCCATGGGGGTTCTGACCGGCAAGTACGGTGCCGCCGGCGGTGCCGGCCCCGAGGACCGGCTCAACGCCTTCCCGCCGCGCTTCCAGGCCCGCTACGGCCATGCCCGCGCCATCACCGCCGCCGACCGCTATGTGGCCCTCGCCCGCGAGCACGGGCTGCACCCGGCGACGATGGCCGTCGCCTGGACCATCGGCCGCCCGGGCATCGCCTCGGCCCTGCCCGGCGTCTCCCGCCCCGACCAGCTGGCCCCGATCCTCGCCGCGGCCGATCTCGACCTTGCCCCCGACCTGCTCCAGGCGATCGAGACGGTGCATCGCGAGATGCCCAACCCGGTGGTGTGACGGCCCGCGATGCTCCCGAACGACCAACGGCCGCCCCGGTTGCCCGGGACGGCCGTTGGTTGGTTCGTCTTTAGGTCGTCTTCGCATGCGGCACGGGCCGGGTCAGTTGCCGGCAGCGGGCGTCCCGCCCGGCAGGCGGAGCTGGCCGTCGGCACCGAAATAACGGAAGAAGTCGCCTTCGGGCGTCAGCACCATGGTGGTGTCGGCATTGCCGAGCGCCGTCCGGTAGGCCTGAAGGCTGCGGTAGAAGTCGAAGAAGGCCGCGTCCTTGCCGAAGCTTTCGGCGAAGATCCGGCTGGCCTGGGCATCGCCTTCACCGCGGGCGATCTGCGCTTCGCGGCGCGCTTCCGCCAGCAGCACCGTGCGTTCGCGATCGGCGCGCGAGCGGATGCGCTGGGCAAGCTCGGCACCCTGGGCGCGGAGTTCGGTCGCCTCGCGTTCGCGTTCCGTGCGCATGCGGTTGAAGATCGCCTGGCTGTTGGCCTCGGGCAGATCCACGCGGCGCATGCGCACATCCAGAACCTCGATGCCGAAATTCTTGGCCTCGTTGTTCACGATGGCGGCCGTCTGGCTCATCAGCTGGGCGCGCTGACTGGTCAGCACGGTGCCGAGCGGCACCGAACCCAGCACGTTACGCAGGCTGGCGTTGACGATGCTGTCCAGCCGTGCCCTGACCACGGCCTCCGATCCGACCGCCTGATAGAAGCGCAGCGGATCGGTGATGCGGAAGCGGGCAAAGCTGTCGACCACCAGACGCTTCTGGTCGGATGCGATCAGCTCCTGGACGTCGGCATCGAAATCCAGCACGCGGTTGTCGTAATAGACCACGTTCTGGACGAAAGGCAGCTTGAAGTGCAGCCCGGGTTCCTGAACCACCTTGCGGGGTTCACCGAACTGCAGCACCAGCGCCTGTTCGGTCTGGTGGACGACATAGGTCGACGAAATGCCGACCACGGCGGCGGCGGCGACGACGATCGCACCGATGGTGAGAAGACCCTTCCTCATGGTTCAGCCTCCTCTCCGTCAGCGCGGCGTGGCCGTGCCGTTGCCCTGTGCCGCGGGTGCGGCACCGGACGACGACGACGACGACATGTCTGCACCTTCACCGGTGCGCGGGGCGGGTTCGCGGATCAGGCGGTCGAGCGGCAGATAGGGCACGACCGACTGGCCGCCGCCCTGCCCGCCGGCAACGCCCGGCTCGATCAGCACCTTGCTCATGCCGGCCATCACCTCCTCCATGGTCTCCAGATAGAGACGCCGGGCGGTGACGTCCTTGGATTCGTTATAGGCGGTCAGGATCGAGGTGAACCGTTCCGCCGAACCCTGGGCATCGGCCACGACCTGTTCGCGATAGGCCTGGGCTTCCTGGATCAGGCGCTCGGCCTCACCGCGGGCGCGGGGCAGGATGCTGTTGCGATAGGCTTCGGCCTCGTTCTGCAGGCGCTCCTGGTCGGCGCGGGCCGCCTGGACGTCGCGGAAGGCGTCGATCACCTGCTGCGGCGGATCGACCTTCTGCAGCTGAACCTGGGTGACCTCGACGCCCGACTTGTAGCTGTCGAGCGTGGCCTGCATCAGTTCGCGGGTCTGCTGCTCGATCCGGGCGCGGCCTTCGGTCAGCACGAACTGCAGCGGCGTCTGGCCGACCACTTCGCGCATCGCGCTTTCCGCGACCGACTTGATGGTGGTGTCGGGACGCTGGATCTCGAACAGATAGGCGCCCGCATCCTTGATCCGCCACAGCACCGTCACGTCGATGTCGATGATGTTCTCGTCGCCGGTCAGCATCAGGCTTTCGGCATTGACCTCGCGCACGCCTGCGGCCCGGCCGAAATCGGTCCCCGACCGGAAACCGATCTCCACACGGTTCACGCGGGTGACGGCGGGCTTGTAGACCTCGCCGACCGGCGCCGGCCAGTTGTAATGCAGGCCCGGCGTGGTGGTGTTCACCCACCGGCCGAAGACCAGCTCCACGCCCTGCTCGTCGGGCTGCACGCGATAGAAGCCGGTGCCGAGCCAGATTGCGACGCCGACGGCCGCAACCAGCGCGATCAGGCGGCCTCCGCCGCTGCCTCCGCCGCCGCCGGGCAGAACCCGGCGCATCTTTTCCTGGCTTCTGCGCAGCAGCTCATCCAGGTCCGGTGGCTGCGGTCCATTGGGGCCACGCCCCCATGGGCCCTGGGGCCCGCCACCCTGTCCACCGCCCGGCGTGTTCCACGGCATGCTTGACTGATCTCCGCTTCTTGTCGTGGTCGAACCCGTCGCGCGACGGACGGGCCTGCGACCATCGGTCGCGCCGCCGCCGGCGTGCCCGGCCATGCGATACCACTGCCGCATGTCCGGAAGTAAATGGGGGGAAGATCGACGTTACGCCACCCGCGCCGTTTCCGGCGCGCCTTGTCGGCACCACATGTGGCGCCGGACACGGAGTTGCGCTTATATCGCCGGTGCCGCCGGTTTCCCGTCGGCCGCCGCGACCCGGCGGATCTCCGAACCGCCGGCCGTCCAACTGCCCGATCCACGGGCTATATCGCAATGAACTCGGAGTTTTCAACCATGTCACGGACCGTCAGGGACCAGATTCTGTCGAGGCTCGCCGGGATACGGGATCCGGAGCGCGGCCGCGACGTGGTCGCCTCGGGCCGGATCTCGGGTCTGACCGTCGACGAGGCCGGCATCGCACGCATCATGGTCGAGACCACGCCCGACCGCGCATCCGCCACCGAGCCGCTCCGCCGCGAGATCGAACAGGCCGCCGCAGGCGTGGCCGGCGTCACCCGCGCCGCCGCAGTGCTCACCGCCGAACGTGCGCCGGAACGCGGCCCTGCCCGCGGCCCGGGCCAGGCGCCGCGGGGCGGGGCCGGCCATAGTCACAACCATGGTCATGGCCACAGCCACGCGCCCGCCGCCGGCCAGCGCCCCTCCGTGCCGGTGGTGCCGGGGGTGACCGCGATCATTGCCGTCGCCTCGGGCAAGGGCGGCGTCGGCAAGTCGACGCTGGCGGTCAACCTGGCGCTGGCACTCCAGGCCCGGGGGTTGAAGACCGGCATTCTGGACGCCGATGTCTACGGCCCCTCCATTCCGCGCATGCTGGGGCTTCAGGGCCGGCCCGACAGCCCCGACGGCAAGCGGATCACGCCCAAGATCGGCTGGGGGCTCAAGGCCATGTCGATCGGGCTGATGGTCGAGGAAGACACGCCGCTGATCTGGCGCGGGCCGATGGTTCAGGGTGCGCTCGACCAGTTCCTGCGCGAAACCGACTGGGCGCCGCTCGACGTGCTGGTGCTCGACATGCCGCCCGGCACCGGCGACGTGCAGCTCTCGATCGCCCAGCGCGTGCCGCTGGCAGGGGCCGTCATCGTCTCCACGCCTCAGGACATCGCCCTGCTGGATGCCCGCAAGGGGCTGGCCATGTTCCGCAAGGTCGAGGTGCCGATCCTGGGTCTGGTCGAGAATATGAGCTGGTTCACCTGCCCGCATTGCGGCGGGCGGTCCGACATCTTCGGCCATGGCGGGGCGCGCGACGAGGCGCTGAAGCTGGGCCTGCCTTTCCTGGGCGCCGTGCCTCTGGATCTCGACGTCCGGATCATGTCCGACGAGGGCCGGCCGGTGGTTGCCGTCGCCCCCGAAAGCGAGGCCGCCGCCCCCTATCACGCCATCGCCGCGGGCGTGGTCGAGAGCCTGGGCCGGATGCGCCGCGAACCGCCGCGGATCATCATCGAAGACTGATGCCGCAGACAGAACCGGCCCCGGCAGCGCTGCCGGGGCCGGTTTCGCATCGTAGAGATCGTACCGTCAGACGGCGGCGTCATCCTCGATCAGCAGCTCGCGCGCCCGTGCCGCCACATCGGCCGGCACCTGAGTGGCGCGGCGGCGTTCCAGATCCAGCATCACCGCGATCACGTCGATCTCAAGCAGCGGCGTCGCCTCTTCGCCCGGGCGGCTCAGCCGGTGGCGCAGCACCAGCACCTTGTCGCGCACCCCGGCGATCTGGCTGCGCAGGGTCAGCGCATCGCCATTGCGGGCCGGGCCCTCATAGCGGATGCGGTATTCGACCGCCGCGGTGCCGATCCGGTCGCGGCGGATCCGCTCGCCGCTCAACCCCACGCTGTCGAGGAGCTGGCCTGCCGCGCAGGACACGCGGTCGATCAGCGACTGCTCGCCGACCAGCCCGTGCTCGTCGCAGTGCCAGGGGTCGACCGAGCCGCGATAGGTTTCGAAACTGGTGCCCTGGCCCTCGGTGGGCCCGGGGCCGATATCGATGCCGCCCACGACCTCGGCCCCCAGCATCGCGGCAGTCTCCATCGTCGCGTCGTCGAAGGGGCGGAGCGAGCCGTCCCCGGCCAGGATCGGCCGCAGCACGTAATCGACCGAGGCCGAGAGGGTGCCGGTTTCCAGATTATGCAGTTCGTGGGTCACCGCGATCGCATCGGGGGCCACCATGGTCGGGCGCGAGGTCACCTGGAAGGCGTCACCCAGGCGCTGTTCGGCCTTGAAGCGGATGACGGAGCGCACCGGCTTCAGCACCACGCCCTCGGCAAGGCCCAGCCCCACACCCAGCAGCCGGCACGCCTGATCGAAGGCGGCGCCGTAGAACTGCACGTTCATGTGGCCCATGATGTCGCAATGGCGGTTGCCGACCACGCCGGCGCCTGCCGGCAGCGCATCGGCCGGGCCGGCACTTTCGATCGCCGCCTCGGCCAGACGCTCGGCGATGTCGTCGGGAAAGGCGGCATGAACGCCGTTCGCATCCTCGGGCACCACCTCGACGATGCCGCGGGCGAAAACATCGCCCATCAACGGATCCGAGAGCTCCGCGGCAAAGCCGATGCCCTCTTCGACCGGCACCGGGGTCAGCCCCACCCGCCAGGCCTCGCCGATCGCCGGCGCCCGCTCCACCTCGACGGCAGAGGCCAGGACCTTGAGCGACAGCCCCTGCTCCGCCATGGCATGGCGGCCGAAACCGGCCGCCGACAGCGCCACCACCACACCATCGGCGAAGCGGTCGGCGATCGCCGCGGCGCTCATCCGGCCGCGGGCATCGGCCTCGGCCGCCATCACCACACCGCGGCCGCCTTCGATCGCTTCGAAGCCGATATCCGCGCCGGCGACCATCTCCTCATCCGCCTGATCGTTCATCTGCATTCCTGGACGTCCTCCGGTCGTGCCTGCCGGTGCCGGACGGCCCGCCGGGGAGCGCGGACCGTCCGCCGGGCGCACGTTATGATCCCTCGGGGGGCCGGCGCCCGGGCGCCGCCCTCTCGGTTCGCAAAATGGCTCGACATGTGCAAAACCTGCCGGACCCGGCCACCCCACCCCGGGCGGCGGATCACGCGGCACACAGGATGGCACGCCACGGCAGGCGGGTTCCAGCCTTTCGCGCAGGGCCGCTGACAACTACCTGACAGGCGACGACCAGGTCAGGTCGCGGACAACGCCCGTTCGACCGCTTCCGGTTCAGGCTTTGCGTCTGCATCGGGAGGATTGTGTACGCAATAATCTGCCTCACTGGCCGTGCCGCAGGCATAGGCCAGAGCCTCCCTCGCCCCCTGAAGGATACGCGATCCTGCTTTCACATTTTCCTCCTGCGATAACGAGTTGCCCGGAGCGCGGCGTCACATCATCGGATCCATGATATCCCCATTTGTCCAACTGCGCCCCATGCACATCCCAATGCGGCCGGCCATGCGGTTCCGATCGTGAGGCACGTTCCCGGGAACCGGATGCCGCCCCCTCGGCAAGCCCGGCGCCCCATGGTAGAATGCGCCTCACGACCCGCGCGTCAGGGCCCCGTCAAGAAGCCGCCCGCCGCGCCGCGAGAGGGAGGTTCCGCAGCCCATGCCCGCCACCGATCAGCCGCGGCGCTATGCCGAGTTCTGGCCCTATTACCTGCGAGAACATGCCGATCCGCGCTGCCGGGCGCTGCATTACGCCGGCAGCACGGCGGCCCTGCTCTGCCTTCTGGCCCTGATCTTTACCGGATCCTGGTGGTGGCTGGCCGGCGCGCTCGTCTCGGGCTACGGCTTTGCCTGGATCGGGCATTTCTTCATCGAGAAGAACCGCCCCGCCACCTTCAGCTACCCGCTCTGGTCGCTGGCCAGCGACTGGCGGATGTACGGGCTGTGGCTGGCGGGGCGGCTTCGCCCGGAACTCCGCGGGGCCGGCCTGCCCGTCTGACCGCACCTGTCAGCATCTGACCGCACCTGTCACCGTCCGACCACACCCCATCGCCAAAGCCTCATCTGCGAATGCGACGCCTTCGCAATTGAACTATGACAGCCCGTCAGGGGCCGGCTATGCTGACCGGGCCGGGCGGATCTGCCCGTCTCCACCCCGCCGGGCCGCCATCGCGGCCCCGAGGATGCGCGCACGGGTAAGCCACCGCGGATGACCACCACCCTCACCGAGATCTTCCTGCACAGCCGGCAAAGGCTGATCCGGCGGGTGCGGCGCATCGTCTGGGATCCGCAGATCGCGGAAGACCTCGCCCAGGAGACCTATATCCGCGCCGCCCATGCCGCAGAAACCGGCACGGTGGAGCAGGTGGAGGCCTATCTCAATCGCACCGCCCGCAATCTGGCGCTGGATCATCTGCGCCGGCGGCAGACCCGGGCGGCGGTGGAACGGCCAGAGACAGCCGACCGGGACATCCGCGACATCGCCGACGATCAGCCGGCCGCCGACCACCGGCTGGCGGCACGGGAAGAGCTGGACCATGTCCGCGCCGCCCTGTCCGGCCTGCCCGAGCGTGCGCAGAAGGTTGTGGTGCTGGCGCGGATCGAGGGCTGGAGCAATGCCCGCATCGCCCGCCATCTCGACATCTCGGAACGCACGGTGTTCAACGATCTGAAACTCGCCCTCGGCCATTGCCGCGATGCCCTCGCGCGGCTGGAGCGAAAATGAAGCTGACCGCCGACGATCTTTTTTCCAGAATTGGGCCGCTCGAACGTCTCATCAAAAGGGACGGCGAAAGACGGCAGACTGGAACCCCCGCGTGAGACGAGATACCCCCTCCCCGGATGCGACCGGCGACAGCGACGACGACCCGGTGGTCGATCAGGCGCTCGACTGGTTTCTGACCCTGCGCGACGGCACCGCCGATGCCGCGACGCGGGCGGAATTCGCGCGCTGGCAGGCCCGGGATCCGCGCCATGCGGCCGAGTTCCGGCGGGTCACGGCCGCCTGGGGTGCCGAGAGTTTCGCAGCCGCCGTGCAGGAGCTGCCGGCCGCCGCAACCGCCGCCGCACCACATCGCCGGCCGATGCTGCGCCGGATGGCCGGCCTTGCCATGGCCGCCGGCTTTGCCGCCCTCGCCCTCTGGCAGGGGCCGGCGCTGATGATAAGGCTGGAGGCCGATCACCGCACGGCGACGGGGGAGCGCGCCACCATCACCCTGCCCGACGGCTCGACCATGATGCTCGACACGGCCTCTGCCGTGACGGTGGATTTCGACGGCGGCCGGCGCCTGGTCACCCTGCTCAAGGGGGAAGCCTGGTTCGATGTCCGCCACGACCCGGATCATCCGTTCAGGGTGACCGGCGGCTTTACCACCGTCACCGTGCTCGGCACCGCCTTCGCGGTCGAGGCCCGCGACGACCGGGACGAGATCGTGCTGGAGCGCGGCCGGGTGGAGGTCGCCCGGCGCGACGGGCTGGGCCGGCCGGTGGTGATGGTGCCGGGCCAGCAGGTCATTGCCTCGGCGGCCGGCCTCGACCCCGCGCGCACGGTCGATACCCGCCGCGCCCTCGCCTGGCGCGAGGGCCGGCTGGTCTTCCACGACCGCCCGCTGGGAGAGGTGGTCGACAGCCTGGCCCGCTATCACCCGGGCTATGTGATCCTGGCCGACCGCAAGGCCGCAGATCTCGCCGTTTCGGGCAGCTACCGGCTCGACGATGTCGGCGCCGGCTTCGCCGGGCTGGCCGATGCCGCCGGTCTCTCGCTGCGCACACTGCCCGGCGGGATTCTCGTCCTGGAGTGAAATCTTCACTTTTTTTGCCGGATCCCGATCCCTGCCGCGTCCAACCGGTCAGAAGGCCCGCAACACGAAACGCCGGGCCGCTGACCAGAGACGAAGAAAGGGTTGGGCATGGCACTCCGGATGGCGGCATCGCCTGTGGCATCACGACGGCGCGGGGTCGCCGGTCTCACCCGGCTGCTGCTGACCACCAGCATGCTCGGTTGTGCAGTCCTGGTGCCGGCCGGCGCCGGCGCGCAGCAGACGGCACCCGCCACGGCGACCGAGACCCGGGCGTTCGCGATCCCCGCCCAGCCGCTCGCCGCCGCGATCGACGCCTTCATCGGCGCCTCGGGCTGGCAGATCAGCTATTCCTCGGCCCTGGTGGCGGGCAAGACCTCGGCTGCGGTTTCGGGCAGCATGACGGCCGAAGAGGCCCTGCGTCGCCTGGTTTCGGGAAGCGGAATTTCAGTGCGGATCAGCGCCCCCGGCTCCGCCGCCCTCTTCGCCGAAGCCGGCGCCGCTGCCGGCGAGACGGTGCTCGACCCGCTGATGGTGGAGGCGGGGCGGCGGGGTGGTCGCAACGACCCGGCCGTCGCCACCACCGGCTATGTCGCCCACAACGGCTCGCTCGCAACCAAGACCGACACACCGGTGATCGAGGTGCCGCAGTCGCTCAGCATCGTCACCCGCCAGGAGATGGACGATCGCGGCGTCACCGACCTGAACGATGCCATCGCCTATGCCCCCGGCATCCGTGCCATCGACTACCCCGGCGGCCAGGGCATGCCGCTCATGTATCTGCGCGGCTTCCGGGCCCAGAGCCAGCGCGACTTCTATCGCGACGGCCTGCGCAACGGCTACAACCCCTATGACTCCTTCGTCGAGCCCTATGGGCTGGAAAGCGTGGCCGTGCTGCGCGGCCCCGCCTCGGTGCTCTATGGCGATGCCGCCCCCGGCGGCCTGGTCTCGATGACCAGCAAGCGCCCGACCGAGGATCCCTTTGGCGAAATCCGGCTCGAATACGGCAGCTTCGACCGCAAGCAGGTCGCGATCGATCTGGGCGGGCCGCTGGACGAGGATCGCCACATCCTCTACCGGCTGACCGCGCTCAAGCGCGATGCCGACACCCAGATCGATCACTCCAGGGATGATTCGGTCTATATCGCCCCCGCCCTCACCCTCGACAGCCGCGAAGGCACCCGGCTCACTCTGCTCACCCAGTACCAGAACTGGACCCAGGGCGGATCGGAACAGAGCCTGCCGCTCGACAACAGCGTTTATGCCAACGGTATCAAGATCCCGAGCGACTTCTACATGGGTATCCCCGGCCTCACGGACTGGGACGTCGAGTCGAGCAGCGTCGGCTACGCCTTCGAGCAGGAGATCGACGACACCTGGACCTTTCGCAACAACCTCCGCTACACCCATGCGGAACTCGACTATGTCAGCGCCTTCATCTGGGATTGGCCGATCGCAGTGGTCGACGGTCATTACGTCAACATCGGCGTCCAGCAGCGGCCGCGGACCTCGGACACGCTGGTGGCCGACGCCAATGTCAACGGGACCGTCGAAACCGGACCGCTTGTCCATGACCTGACCGTCGGCGTCAATTACGGCTATTCCCGCATCCGCGAAACCCGGACGAATTCGACCAACGCCGCCCGGATCGACATCCTGAACCCCGACTATGATTTCGACTTCGCATACGGTGCGCCCTGGACCGACAGCAAGTCGATCATCCGGCAGATCGGCGTCTATGCCCAGGATCAGATCCGGATCGACAACTGGGTTCTGACCCTGAACGGCCGGCAGGACTGGGCGGAGGGCTCGGAATACGAATACGCAGGTGCCGCGGACACGGTCGACAAGGCGCGCAGCCACGCCTTCACCGGCCGGATCGGGGCGGCCTATCTCTTCGATAGCGGCCTCGCCCCCTATATCGCCTATTCCACCTCGTTCGAGCCGCTGGCTGGCCGCGACAGCACCGGCAAGAGCTTCGAGCCGACCACCGGCGAACAGTATGAAGCCGGCATCAAATACCAGCCGCAGGGTCTGAACCTGCTGGTCACGGCGTCGGTCTTCGAGCTTACCCAGCAGAACGTCCTGACCACCGATCCCGAGAATCTCGGCTTCTCGGTCCAGCAGGGCGAAGTGCGCGCCCGTGGTGTCGAACTGGAGGCCAAGGGAGATATCGGCGACGGATGGAGCGTGGTCGCCAGCTATGCCTATACCGATTCCGAGGTCACGAAGGACAATAACGCCCGCCTGGTCGGCACCCGCACCCAGGCGGTGCCCTATCACACCGCCGGTCTCTGGGTGAACCACGACTTCCAGACTGCCGCCCTGGCAGGGCTGCGCATCGGCGCGGGGCTGCGCTATGTCGGCAGCTCGCTGACCGCAGTAGATACGGGGACGGGCACCCAGGCCGAGATCGACGGCTACACCCTGTTCGATGCCTCGGCGAGCTACGACCTGTCGGAGGTCCATCCCGGTCTTGCCGGCCTGTCTCTGGGGGTGAGCGGCACCAACCTGACCGACGAGGAATATTACACCCCCGGCTTCTATTCGAACTCGGTCATCGCCGGCAAGCGGCGGGCGATCAAGGGCAATCTGACCTATCGGTGGTGAGCATGACGCCCTGTGCGCCAAGCCGCCGCACGGTGCTGGGCGGCCTCGTCGCCACCGCGCTGACCGCCCCGGTTCCGGCTTTTGCCGGGGCCGGGGCGCCGCGCATCGTGGCGCTGGACTGGGTGAGTGCCGCCAATCTGGCGGCGCTGGGGGTGATGCCGGTCGCCGCCCCAGAGCTGCCGCGCTACGCCCGGATCGTGGTCGGGCCGGCGCTGGCGCCCGGGGTGCAGGATATCGGCCTGCGTGCCGAGCCCAATCTGGAACGGATCGCGCGGCTCAGGCCCGACGCGATCCTGACCGATGGTGAGCTGGCGCCGCTGGAGGCCCGGCTCCGCCGGATCGCGCCGCTCCACCGCTTCCAGCCCCATGCCTTCGACGGCCGCAACCAGATCGCGGCCGGGATGGCGGCGCTCGATGATCTGGGCCGTGCCCTCGGGCTGGAGGATCAAGTGCAGGACTATCTGGCCCGGGCGCAGGCCGCCTTCGATGGCGCGGCCCGCCTGCCGGATATCGACCGGCGGCCGGCCTATGTGATCAGCCTGATCGATGGCCGGCGCTGCCTGGTCTTCACGGCGGACGGCCTGTTCCAGGCGGTGCTGGACCGGCTGGGCATCGCCAATGCCTGGCCGGGCACGGGATCGGCCTTCGGCCATCTGACCGTCACCATCGACCAGCTGGCGGCACGGCCCGAGGCGCGGCTGATCAATATCGGCCATGTCCCCCTGGTGCGCGCGGCGCTTTCCATGCGCCAGCCGGTGCTGTCCAGCCTGCCCGCCATCCGGGCGGGGCGCATCGCCCTGCTGCCCGATGTGCTGTTCTATGGCGGCATCCCGGCGGCGCTGCGCTTCCTGCATCTGCTGACCGATGCCCTGCAGGCGGAGCATGCCGCATGACCGCCGCCCGCCGCCCGCCGCCGATCCTGCTTCCACTCGCCATCGCCGGCTTTGCGATCGCGGCGCTGCTGCTGATCGTAACCAATCTTGCAGCCCTGGTGCCCCCCGCGCTCTGGCCCGATGCGCTCCTCACCCCCGACCCCGCCGACACGGTGCAGGTTCTGGCCCATTACGCCTTCCTGCCGCGGGTGAGCGTGGCGCTGCTGGCCGGCGGCGGGCTGGCGCTGGCCGGGGCGATGCTGCAATACGTGCTGCGCAACCCGCTGGCGGAACCCGCCACCCTCGGCATTTCCGCCGGGGCGCAACTGGCGCTGACCATCGCCACCCTTCAGGCGCCCTGGGCCTTCGGGATCGGGTCCGAGGGCGTGGCGCTGCTGGGTGCCGCCCTCGCCTTCTGCCTGGTGCTGGGGCTGTCTGCCGCGCGCGGGCTCTCGCCCGTTTCGGTCACGCTTGCCGGGCTGATCGTCAGCCTGTTCTGCGGCATGGCCGCAGCGGTGGTCACGCTGTTCAACCATGATCTGCTGATCGGCCTGTTCCTCTGGGGGGCCGGCTATCTGGATCAGGGCGACTGGCAGACCACGCAGACCCTGCTTGCCCGGGTGCTGCCGCTGGCCCTGCTGTCCCTGCTGCTGATCCGGCCGATCACCCTGCTCGGGCTGGATGACCGCGCCGCGCGCGGGCTGGGGCTGAACGTCGCCGGGTTCCGACTGGCAGCGATGGGGGCGGCCGTGGCACTGACCGCGGTGATCGTGGCCGCGGTCGGTATCATCAGCTTCATCGGCCTCGCCGCCCCGGCAATCGCCCGTCTGGCCGGCGCCCGGCGCCCGGTCGCGCAGCTGCTGGCGGCCCCGGTGATCGGCGCCCTGCTGCTGCTGATCACCGATCAGCTGGTGCTGCTTCTGCCCACCACCTATCGCGCCTTTCCGACCGGCGCCATGACCGCGATCCTGGGTGCGCCGCTGCTGCTGATCCTGCTGCCCCGACTGGCGGCGGCCGAGCCGCCGGTGCTGCGCCGGCATGCGCCCGTCCACCGGGCCGCCCATCCCTGGCGTCTGGTCGCCCTGATCGCCGGCCTGACCCTGATCGTCTTTGCCGGCGCACTGCTGATCACCGGCGATGCCACAGGGCCGGTTGCCGGCCATGCCGACGAGATCATCGCCTACCGCCTGCCGCGGGCGCTCGCCGCCTTCGCGGGCGGGCTGTCGCTGGCCATCGCCGGCACCATCCTCCAGCGCATGACCGGCAACCCGCTCGCCGCCCCGGAAGTGCTCGGCATTTCCTCGGGGGCCATGCTCGGCATCATCGCGGTGATGTTGCTGGCGGCAAGCCCCACCCGCCCCCTGCAGATCGCCGGCGGGGCCGCGGGCGCCGTCCTGATGCTGGGACTGATCCTGGCGCTGACCCGCCGTCAGGCTTTTTCGGGGCTGCGCCTGCTGCTGGCCGGCATCGCCATGAGCTCGATCACCGGCCTCGTGGTCGCGGTGCTCCAGACCTTTCAGGACCCGCGCCTCGGCCAGTTGCTCGCCTGGCTGTCGGGCTCGACCTATGCCACCTCGCTGACCGAAGCCCTGCTGGCACTGGGCCTCGGCCTTGCGGCGCTGGCCTTCACCCCCCTGATGCTGCGCTGGCTGCAACTGCTGCCGCTGGGCGGCCGGTTCGCCCGCACGCTCGGCATGCCGGTCGCCCGGGCCAATATCGCGCTGCTGCTCCTGGTCGCGCTGCTGTCCGCCAGCGCCACCATCCTGGTCGGCCCGCTCGCCTTCGTCGGCATCATGGGGCCGCATTTCGCCCGTCTGAGCGGGCTGGTCCGGCCGGCGGAACAGCTGGCCGGTGCCGCCCTCTTCGGCGGGCTCATCCTGCTTGCCGCCGACTGGGCCGGGCGGGTGGTCATCTTCCCCTACCAGATCCCCGCAGGCCTGCTCGCCGCCCTGATCGGCGGGCCGGTGCTGCTGCTGCTGATCGGACGCCGTTCATGACCGACACCCCCGATGACGGTTACCGCCTGCTCCGGGTGACCGCGATCACCGATCCCGGGCCGCATCTGCGCCGCCTCAGGCTGGAAGGTCCGGATCTCGCCCGCTTCGCGACGGATGACGATCTCCATGTCCGGCTCTGGCTTCCGGACGAGGCCGGCGGTCCGCCGCCGCGCCCGATGCTCGGCCCCGACGGCCGGCCGCTGGGGGCGGCCCGCGGCATGGCGGGTGCCATGCGCTATTACACCATCCGCCGGATCGATCCGTCGGCCGGCTGGCTGGAGGTCGATTTCGTCCTGCACGAGGCCTCGGGCCCCGGGGCGGATTTCGCCCGCCGGGCCGTGCCCGGTGCCGCCTGCGGCATGTC
This sequence comes from Tistrella mobilis, assembly GCF_041468085.1. Classification (NCBI taxonomy): domain Bacteria; kingdom Pseudomonadati; phylum Pseudomonadota; class Alphaproteobacteria; order Geminicoccales; family Geminicoccaceae; genus Tistrella; species Tistrella mobilis. The sequence continues at coordinate 3,683,002 of NZ_CP121017.1, forward strand.
GGGCCCCTGCGGCCGCGGCGTATCGTCTGCACGCCGCTACCTGCTCGGCGGCGACGAGACCGCCCTGCCCGCCATCGCCCGCATCGCCGAAGGGCTCGGCGCCGATACCACCGGCCTCGCCCTGATCGAGGTCGACGGCCCCGAGGACGTCCTGCCCTTCGATCACCCGCCGGGGCTTGCGGTCAGCTGGATCTTCCGCCGCGATGGCGTCCGCGATCCGCTGGCCGCCGCCCTCGGGCCCCTGCTGCCCGGCTTCGGCGGTGCCGATGATTTCGTCTGGATCGCGGGCGAATTCGACCAGCTCCAGACCCTCAAACCCCGGCTCGCCGCCCTGCCGCGCAGCCGTCAGCTCTGCGTGCCCTACTGGCGCCGATCCGAGACCCGCTCATGACCTCTGGAAGCCTGTTTGCCAGCCTGGTCGCCAGTCACTGGCGCCGCCTCGCCCTCGCCATCCTGGCGGGCGGCCTGTCCGCGGCGGGGACCATCCTGCTGCTCCACCGGGTGAACGACGCCATCGCCCGGGATTTCGTGCTGCCGGCGGGCTTCGTCGCCGGCTTCCTCGTGCTCTCAGCCGTCACCTTCGCGGCCCGCGCCGCCTCTGATCTCGCCACCAATGCCGCCGGCCAGGCAGTGGTGGCGGATCTGCGCGCCCGGCTTGCCCGGCGGATCATCGACGCCCCGGTGCCGGCGCTGGAAGGCTGGGGCCGCAACCGGATCCTGCCGGTGCTGAACCACGATGTCGACATGATCAGCGACGTGGCCTTCATCGCCGCCCCGCTCGCGATCTCGGCCATCACCGTGATCGGCGCCTTCGCCTATCTGATCTGGCTGTCACCCGCGCTCTCTGCCGCGGTGATCCTGGTGCTGGCCGCCGGCGGCTGGCTTCAGTACCGCGCCCGCCGCCGGGCGGTGCGCGGCTTCGATGACGCGCGAGAGGGCGAGGACCGGCTGCATGCCGCCTATGCCACCATCACCGGCGGCGCCAAGGAACTGAAGATCTACAAGCCCCGGCGCGAAAAGATCCATCGCGACATCCTGGCGACCATCGCCGATATCCGCCGCATCAACGGCCGGGCGATCGCGATCTTCGTCATCGCCAATGCGCTGGGCTCGGCGCTGGTCTTCGCGGTGATCGGGGTGCTGCTGGCCTGGGCCGCCTTCAGCGCCGAGGATCCCGCCGTCTATTCGGGCTTCCTGATCCTGCTTCTGTTCCTGCGCGGGCCGGTGGAGCAGATCATGACCTCGATGCCGGCGATCACCCGCATGCAGATCGCGCTCCGCCGGATCGACGAGCTGTCGGGCCGCTTCGCCACCGCCGAGCCAGGTGCCACCGCATCGGCCGCAATACCGGCCGTGCCGGCCGACATCCGCCTCGACGGTCTCGCTTTCGCCTTTCCCGCCACCGAAGACGGCCCCGGCTTCCGTCTGGGCCCGCTCGATCTCAGCTTCGCGCCCGGCCGGATCACCATGATCGTGGGTGATAACGGCTCGGGTAAGACCACGCTGATCAAGCTGCTGCTCGGCCTCTATCGCCCGGATACCGGCCGGATCATCGTCGGCGGCCGGGCCGTGGACGATGCAACGCGCGACGGCTACCGGCAGATGTTCTCGGCCATCCTCACCGATTATCACCTCTTCGACGAGGTGATGCCCGGTGCCGGGATCAGCGACGACGAGCTGCGCGTCCATCTCGACCGCCTGCGCCTCGGCACCAGGGTCGAGGTCACGGACGGCCGGTTCTCGACCACCGATCTCTCCACCGGCCAGCGCAAGCGGCTGGCGCTGATCCATGCCTGGGTCGACCGCCGGCCGGTGGTGGTGTTCGACGAATGGACCGCCGATCAGGATCCGGGCTTCCGTCATGTCTTCCACACCCGGCTGCTGCCGGCGCTGAAGGCCGAGGGCCGGACCCTGATCGTGATCTCCCATGACGACCGCTATTTCGACACCGCCGACCGGATCATCCGCATGAAGGACGGCCAGGTGACGGAGACGATCGACCTCGCCGCCATGCAGGAGATGATGTGATGGGCGCCAAGGCGGACGGCTTCACCCTGGAAGAGGTCGGCATCACCGCCGGCGGGCGGCCGATTCTGACCGATATCACCCTCGATCTGGCCGATACCGGGCTGACCGCGCTGATCGGCCATAACGGATCCGGCAAATCCACCCTGCTCGACATCCTTTCGGGCCAGGCGACACCGACCACCGGACAGGTGCATTTCGCGGGCCGGCCGATCGGCCGCTGGCCGGCCCGCGACCTCGCCCGACGGCTGGCCCTGCTGCCGCAGGCGACCCCGGCCGCCCCGGGCATGCTGGTGCGCGAACTGGTTGCCCTCGGCCGCTTCCCCTGGCATGGCGCTCTTGGTCGGTTTTCCGCCGCCGATCGCCGGGCGGTGGACGAGGCCATCGCACTTACCGGCATCGGTGGCTTCGTCGATCGCCAGGTTGACACGCTGTCGGGTGGCGAGCGTCAGCGGGTCTGGGTGGCGATGATGATCGCCCAGGATGCAGGCTGCTGGCTGCTCGACGAGCCGACATCGGCGCTCGACATCGCCCATCAGACAGAGGTGCTGGGGCTGATCCGCGATCTGGCCCGGTCCCGCGGTTTCGCCGCGGTGCTGGTGCTGCACGACGTCAACATGGCCGCCGACCATGCCGACCGGATCGTAGCACTCCAGTCCGGCCGGGTGATCGCCGACGACACGCCCGCGCGGATCATGACCCCGGAACGGCTGCGGGCGATCTATGGCATCGACATGGAGGTCACCCGATCGGCCGCAGGCAGGATCCGGGCCTTCGCGGCATGACTGCACGCCGCTATCATGTCCGCTCATCCCCGTGAGGACGCAAGATGACCGACGCCGCGATCTGCATTCCCGTCCTGGCCTCGCTCGACATCGCCGAAAGCCAGAGCTTCTATCAGGACCAGCTGGGCTTTTCTGCCGAGCGCCACGGCGACTATCTGCTCGTCCGCCGCAACCGGATGGAGATACATTTCTGGCTGGCCGATGACCGCCGCTATCCGGAACACACCTCCTGCTATATCCGCGGCGGCGAGATCCTGGACCTGCATGCCGAATTCAGCGCCCGCGGGGTGCCGGGCCTGTCCGCCATCGAGGACAAGCCCTGGGGGATGACCGAATTCCACATCCATGATCCCCATGGCAACCTGCTGCGCTTCGGCGGCTCGACCCGCGAGCTGCGTGGCTGATCAGCGCTCCAGCATGTCCCGCACCCGGTAAGCCTCGATCATCGCGGTGGCATAAAGCGGGTGCAGGCCGTGCACCGGCATCGGCTTGATGGCCGAGAGCGCCAGCGGCAGCGGGTTGGCGGCATCCAGCAGATGCACGCCGATCGCCCGGCCCATGGCGCTCGCCAGCGCCACGCCGCGGCCGTTATAGCCGAGCGCCATGGTCACGCCCGCCGCCGGCTGGTGGATATGCGGCAGGTGATCGCGGGTCATCGCCACCCGTCCGGCCCAGCGAAAACCCACCGGCAGGCGCGCGGCTTCGGGATAGAAGGCGGCGAGCGCCGCCTCGATCCGGCGATAGTCGGTGGCATCCCGCGGCTCGCGGAAGGCGCCGCGCCCGCCCATCATCAGCCGGCCCTCGGGGCCGATGCGGAAGTAGTTCGCGATCCGCCGGCTGTCGGAAACCACCGGCCGCCCCGGCAGGATGCGGGCCAGCAGATCCTGGGGCAGCGGCGCCGTCGCCACCTGAATGCTGTTGGCGGGGATCACCGTCGCCTTCAGCCCGGGCCAGAGCCGGCCGGTATAGCCGTTGGTCGCGATCACCACCTGGCCCGCCGTCAGCCGGCCGCCATCGGCGAAGCCCAGCACCCAGCCGCCGGTGCCTCTGGCGATCGAGACCGCCTCGGCGTCGCGGAAAATCTCCGCCCCGGCCTCTAGCGCCGCCCGGGCCAGGCCGCGGGCATAGGCGAGCGGATGCACGCTGCCGCCGCGGCGATCGATCCAGCCGCCGACGAAGCCCCGCCCGCCGGTTGCAGCCGCCATGCCCGCGGCATCGAGCATGTCGACCGCGGCCCCGCGCGCCCGCCACTGCGCCATGCGGCTTTCCAGCCGCGGCAGGTGCAGATGTTTCACGCTGGCCTGGATCCAGCCGCCACGCACCGGATCGCAGTCGATGCCAAGCTCGTCGATCAGCGAGAACACCAGATCGGCGGTGCCGCCGGCAAAGGCGGTGGTCGCCTCGCCGAACACCCGGTCGAGCGTATCCGGATCGTCCTTCAGCCCCGGGATCACCTGGCCGCCATTGCGGCCGCTGGCGCCGAAGCCGGGTTCGACCGTATCGACCACGATCACCGAAGCCCCGCCCCGGGCAAGGGTCAGCGCCGCGACCAGCCCGGTGAACCCGGCCCCCACGATCGCGACATCGGCCCGTCGCTCGCCGGTAAAGGCAGGCAGATCAGGCCCCGGCGCCGCAGTGGCAGCCCAGACGGAAGCGGCAGGAGAGAAGGATGGCATGGATGCCCCCCGGAGAATGACGATCTTAAACCTAAACAGGGTGGGTGACGCGGCGGAGGAAGTCCTGCGTGCGCTCGTGGCGCGGATTGCGCAGCACCTCGGCCGCCGGGCCCTGTTCGACGATCCGGCCGCCATCCAGGAACAGCACGGCGTCGGCGACCTCGCGGGCGAACTGGATCTCGTGGGTCACGACCAGCATGGTCATGTCTTCATCGGCCAGAGAGCGCATCACCTGCAGCACCTCGCCGACCATTTCGGGGTCGAGCGCCGAGGTCGGTTCGTCGAACAGGATTGCGTCGGGCCGCATGGCCAGCGACCGGGCGATGGCCACCCGCTGCTGCTGCCCGCCCGACAGCGCGCCCGGATAGGCATGGAACTTGTCGGCCAGCCCCACCCGCGCCAGCAGCGCCTCGGCGCGGGCGCGGACCTCGGTTGCAGGCTCCCGCAGCACGTGGATCGGGCCTTCCATCACGTTTTCCAGCGCCGTGCGATGGGGAAACAGGTTGAAGCGCTGGAAAACCATCGACACCCGGGTGCGCAGCGCATGGATGGCCGGGCCATCGGCATCGACCAGGGCGCCGTCGATGGTGATCCGGCCGCGCTGATAGGTCTCCAGCCCGTTCACGCAGCGCAGCAGGGTCGATTTGCCGGAGCCCGAGGGGCCGATCAGACAGACCACCTGGCCTTTGCCCACCTCGGCATCGATGCCTTTCAGCACCTCGTGGCTGCCATAGGATTTGTGCACGTCCTGGAAGCGGATCATCGCGCCTTCCCCATCCGAAGTTCGACCCGGCGCATGACCATGTTCAACGGGATGGTCAGGCACAGATAGAGCAGCGCCACCAGGGTGAAGACCGTCATGTTGTCGAAGGTGGACGAGGCCAGCATCTTGCCCTGCATGGTCAGCTCCGCCACCGAGATGACCGAGACCTGCGAACTGTCCTTCAGCAGCATGACCAGGTTGTTGGCATAGGGCGGCACCACGATCCGGAAGGCCTGGGGCAGCACCACCCGGCGCATCATCAGCGGCCGGCGCATGCCGATCGATTTCGCAGCCTCGATCTGGCCCTTGTCCACCGCCTCGATACCGGCGCGGAAGGTCTCGCCGATATAGCAGGAATAGGTCAGCGCCAGCCCGATCACCCCGGCCTGAAAGGCGGTGAGATCCAGGCCGATCTCGGGCATCACGAAATAGATGTAGAACAGGATGACCAGGATCGGGATGCCGCGCACGAACTCGACCAGGATCCGGGTCGGCACCGCCAGGGCCTGAACGCCCGACGTCCGCAGCAGCGCCCAGACCAGACCGAGCAGGGTGGCGAGGCACAGCGCCAGCAGGGTCACCGCCACGGTCCGCCACATGCCTTCGAACAGCAGCGGCATGTATTCGGCGGATCGGGTGAGGAAGTCGCTCATCGAAGATCCCCGGGTGGTGGTAAGCCGGTTGTCGGAGCGGGGGGCGTCAGGCGGGCGGGCTCCCCGTCCCGCCGCCCGATGCCCGCCCGGATCGCGTTTGCGAAGATCTTCGCAAATCGGGGATCTTACAGCCCGTATTTTGCGAAGATCTTCGCAAGCTCGCCGCTCTCCTTCAGCTTCGCGATCGCGGCGTTGACCTTCTCCAGCAGGGCCGGGTTCTCCTTCGACACCGCCAGCGCCACATCGCCCGCCTTCAGCGGCTGATAACCCTCGACCAGGCGCAGGCCGATCTTGGGGTTCTGGGCGATCTGATAGGCCACGATCGGTTTGTCGCCGAAGCCGGCCTTGATCCGGCCCAGCTTCACGTCGCGCATGATGTCGGCGATGCTGTCATAGAGTTTCACCTCGCCGAAGGTACCGCGGGCGTTGAGCGCATCGGCGAAGGTGGTGCCGACCTGGGCGCCGATGGTGGCGCCCTTCAGATCGTCCAGCGTGTAGTTCGCCGGCTCGTCCGCCGGCACGAACATCGCCTCGCCATAGGTGTAGACCGGGGCCGAGAAGTCCACGACCTCGCGCCGCTTGTCGGTGGCGAGCATGCCGGCCGAGATCAGGTCGATCTTGCCGGTGGTCAGCGACGGGATCAGCGCCGAGAAGGCGACCACCTCGAATTCGGTGGCAAGACCCGCCTCGGCCCCGATCGCCTGGGCCAGATCGACCATCGCGCCGGTCGGCTGCTGGCTCGACGTGTCGACGAAGGTGAAGGGCACGCCCGTCGTGGTCACGCCCACCTTCACCGTGTCCGCCGCGAAAGCCGGCGCCACCGCGCCGATGGCCAGTGCCGTGATCGCGGCGGCAAGCGTCTTCAGCCTCATGAAATGTCCCCTGTTCGTTGTCCTGCCGACCATCGCAGGGCGCCGCGGCGCCGGGCTCCCCCCGACGACCGCCCATGCCACCGGCAGTCCCGTGCTGGTGGCGCAGACCCCCGCCCTGCGATGCGGATCGGCTTCGGCGTTGACTGATTTTCATCGTAGTGAAATTATCGAGGGGCGCAATGAAATTGGTCAGCCGATTTCATTTTCGTGAAAAGACCTGCACGACAGGCGATTCCGTTCGCCTGCCGCGGTGATTACCGGCGGCCGGGGCGCCGCGGAACGCATGGTCGGGCTGGAAATTCGTGAAAAAATATGGCCCTCCTTTCAACGAAGTGAACCTGAAGGTATCCGCCACCGATGACACCCCCTGAGTCGCCCCCGGCGCCCGTCCCAGAGCCGGCCCCTGTTGCAGAGCCGCAGACCGAAGAGGACGATCTCAGCCTCGGCCTTGCCGTGCGCCGGGCGCGTCAGGCGCGGGGTCTGTCGCTGAAACAGGTGGCCGATGCCGCGAATGTCTCGGTGGGCTTTCTCAGCCAGATCGAGCGCGGGATCTCTTCGCCCTCGGTCCGCGCGCTCAGGGCGATCTGCGCCATTCTGGACGTGCCGGTGCTGGAACTGCTGGGCGGCGGCGAGGCCGACCCGAACAACGAGGCCCGGCGCATCGTTCGCGCCGGCCAGCGCCGCCGGGTCGATTTCGGCGACAAGGGCATGGTGAAGGAGTTCCTGACCGTCCACGATCAGGGCCTGCTTCAGGTGATGGAGCTGACCCTCGACCCCGATGGCGGCTCGGGCGAGGACGCCTATACCCATGAAGGCGAGGAATGCGGCGTGGTGCTGGAGGGCCGGCTGGAGCTGTATGTCGACGGCGCGGTCTACCGCCTGGGCGAGGGCGACGCCTTCCATTTCGAAAGCGCCTCGCCGCACAAATTCCGCAACCTCGCCAATGGCCGCACCCGGATTCTGTGGATCACCACCCCGCCGGTCTGGTGATCCGGAGCACGGGTGGTTCACGTCACGGACCGCCGGTTTGCGATGGTCTGCGCCGGCGCCTATGATCGCCCGACCATCCCGTCAGGAGCCGCCATGTCCCCCGCCCGTATCCAGTCCCCCGCCCGCATCCAGTCGCGCCGCAGCTTCATCTTCACCCCCGGCACCCGGCCGGACATGTTCCCCAAGGCGCTGGCCTCGGGCACCGATATCGTCTGCGTCGATCTTGAGGATGCTGTGGCGCCGAAGGACAAGCCCGAGGCGCGCGACAAGGCCTTTGCCTATGTGCCGGTGACCGAGGGCGACCCGCGGGTGGAGCGGATCATCCGCATCAACTGCCTGCGCACGCCCGAAGGCATGGCCGACGTCAAGGCGCTGATCGAGGCGGAGCGCCCGGCACCGGCCGTGATGCTGCCCAAGGTGAAGGGGCCGGAAGAGGTCCGCAACCTTGCCGACCTGCTGGACGAGTATCAGCGCCCCACCCGGCTGCATGTGATCATCGAGACCAATGAGGGCCTGGAAGCCGCGGTCGAGATCGCGACATCCAGCGACCGGATCGAGGCGTTGTTCTTCGGCGGCGTCGACATGGCCGCCGATCTGCGCTGCCGCAATGTCTGGAACGCCCTGCTCTACGCCCGCTCGCGCGTCGTCCATGCGGCGGCCACGGCCGGTGTCGACGTGATCGACGTGCCCTGGCTCGACCTGGAAGACGAGGCCGGCATGATCCGCGAGGCCGAGGCCGCGGCCGAACTCGGCTTTTCGGGCAAGGGCACCATCCATCCGAAGCAGATCCCGCATATCAACCGGGTCTTCACCCCCGACGACGCCACCGTCGCCCATGCCCGCAAGGTGCTGGATGCCTTCGCCGCCGCCGATAGCGGCCTGCTGGTGGTCGACGGCAAGCTGATCGAAAAGCCGGTGCTGCGCAGCATGACCCGGATCGTCAACACCTGGGAAGCCGCGCAGCGGGGTTGATACGTCCCGCGCAGGCAGCCATACTCGGCCGATACGTTCAACCGTCCAGGGGACGACCGATCATGACCGCCGTGGTGCCGCACATGATGTCCTGCGTCGTCCCCCCGCCGGCCATTGCCCGGGCCGGCACGCCGCCGCCGCCCGCCGGCCGCGCCGCCGCCTGACCGGCGGCCGCCCCTTTCACGACCCTGCCCGCCAGATCCTGAGCCATCCGCTCGGGTCACAGCCGGCTGCATGTTGATGCAGGCCGGGCCGACAGGGTTGTCGTGACATCCGGCAAAGACGGTTTTTCCAGATCCGATGACCGGTTTCCTTCGTGCCGCGGGCCGTTTCGGCCCGACGGCGGCGTTCGTCTGCCTGTGGAGCAGCGGCGCCATCTTCATCCGGCTCGGGCTCGATCACGCGAGCCCGCTTGCCTTCCTGAGCCTGCGCTTTGCGCTCGCCCTGCTGGCCATCACGGTGATCCTGCGCCTCCAGGGGCGGCGCTGGCCGCGCCTCGATGCCTGGCCGCGGCTGCTCGCCACCGGCCTGCTGCTGGTCGGCGCCTATGCCGTCTGCTACATGGCGGCGATGGATCAGGGCATGACGCCCGGTGCCGTCGCCACGATCATGGGGCTTCAGCCGGTGCTGACCCTGGTGGTGACCGGCGGCGCGCGCAGTCGGCGCCGGGTTGCGGGGCTCGCACTCGCCCTCGCAGGGCTCGTCGCCGTGGTCTGGCAGAGCCTGGCCGCCGCCAGCCTCACCCCGGCAGGCGCCGGCCTCGCTCTCGCGGCACTGGCCGCGATGACCGCAGGCGCCCTGCTCCAGAAGCGTTCCACCATCGACCCGCTCACGGCCATGCCGGTGCAGTATCTGGCCGCCCTCGCACTCTGCCTGATCGTCCTGCCGGCAGAAGCGGTGCGGTTCGACGCCGTGCCGGCCGTGGTACTGCCGCTGCTCTGGCTCGCTCTGGTGATCTCGGTCGGTGCCCAGCTGCTGTTCTACCGGCTGATCCGGGCGGGCGATCTCGTCAACGTCACCAGCCTGTTCTATCTGGTGCCGGCCGGGACCGTGCTGCTCGATTTCGCGGTCTTCGGCACGGTGCCGGCCCCGCTCGCCCTTTGCGGCATGGCGGCGATCCTGGGCGGGATCGGGCTGGTCTTCGGTCGCGGTCAGCCGGCGGCGGCGAAGGCCTGAACCGCCGCGCGGGCGGCATCGAAGCGCGCGCGCAGGCCGGGCGGCAGCGGCCGGGGGTCGATCCTCCGGCCGCGACGCGGGGTGGCGATCGTCACCCCCGCCGCCTCGCCGGCCAATGCGGCGGTGCCGACGGCGGTCAGCTCCGGCTCGTCGGAGACGATCACCGGCCGTTCCAGGCAATCGGCCAGCATCCGGCAGAAATAGCCGTTGGCGGCCATGCCGCCATCGATCGGGATCGGGTCGGCAATCGGCTGATGGCGCGCGATCACCGCCACCACCCCGGCCATGCTGAGGGCGATACCTTCCAGCAGCGCCTGCATCATCCGCCGCGGCCCGGTATCGAGGCCAAGCCCCAGCCAGGCGCCGCGGGCCCGCCGATCCCAATGCGGGCAGGCGAGCCCCGCCAGCGCCGGCACGAAGACCGGGCCGTCGAGCGTGGCCGGGGCACCGTCGAAGGCGCCGATATCGCCATGATCGGCAAACAGCCCCAGCCCCTGCGCCCAGTTCACCGCCGAGGCGGCGCAATAAACCCCGCCTTCCAGCGCATGAACCGGCGCCTCCCCCGCCTTCTGCCAGGCGATGGTGGGCAGTGGCCCGTCCCGCCCCGTCGCCATCCGCCGGCCGGTCACCACCAGGGCGAAGCCGCCGGTGCCGAAGGTGATCTTGGCATCCCCCGCCCGACGGCAGCCATGGCCGTAGAGCGATGCCTGCTGGTCGACCAGGCTTGCGGTCAGCTGAAGGCCGGTGCCGGCGATGGTGCCGAAATCGCCGGTGCTGGCCCCGATCGGCGGCAGCGACTCGATCGGCACGCCGAACAGCCGGCAGAGTTCGGGATCCCAGTCGCAGGTGCCGAGATTCATGAGCGCGGTGCGCGAGGCGGTGGTGACGTCGGTTTCGAACCGCCCGGTCAGCCGGTCGCGAAAGAAGGCATCGGTGGTGCCGAGCCTGAGCCGCCCCCGCCCCGCCAGACGCCGCGCCGCGGGAATCTCGCGCAGGATCCAGGCGAGTTTCGAGGCCGAGAAATAGGGATCGAGCGGCAGGCCCGCACGGGCCAGAACCTCGTCTTCCGCCCCCTCGGCGCGCAGCCCTTCGACGACGTCGCGGGTCCGGTCGTCCTGCCAGACCAGGACCGGGGAGATGGCGTCACCGGTTGCCGCATCCCAGGCAAGACAGCTTTCCCCCTGATTGTCGATGCCGACGGCGAGCGGCGCATCGGCCGACCGGGCTGCATCGAGGCAGGTGCGGAGGTTCCGGATCAGCTCTTCGGGATCGTGCTCGACATGGCCGGCGGCAGGGTGGATCTGGCGATGCGGCAGGCTGGCCACGATGCGGGTGTCGCCCGCGGGCCCGACCAGCATGGCGCGGGTGGTGGTGGTGCCCTGGTCGATGGCAAGGATGGTCGTCATCTGGCGTCCCAGCCGAAGGTGTAGCGGCCCGACCGCACCGCCGGCAGGGCGTCGATCGGCACCAGGATCCGCCGTTCCGGCCGGCTGCGCAGACGCCTCGACCAGATCTCCCGCCCATCATCGGTCAGGACCAGCCGCCCCGCCACCGGGCTGTCGACCCGGAACTGGATATGGTCGTGGACGCGCAGGCCCGGCTTGCCACCTGCGATCAGCTGCGGCAGGGCGAAGCGCAGCGGCGCGCCCGCGACGGCCACCGCGAGCCCGCCGGCCGCCGGCAGCCGGCCGGCCAGGTCGAGCGCGATCGCCCGTCCGGTGCGGCGGCCCTCCTTCCAGCTCCAGCCCGCGGTTTCCACCGGGCGCAGCAGATTGCCGGCGGCGAAGACGGTCGGGTCCGAGCAGCGGCCGAACTCGTCGATCACCGGCCCGCCGGTCTGAGGATCGCGGGTCAGGTGGCTGCCGGCGAAGAGCGTCGCCTCGGGCCGGAAGCCGCCGGTCACGATGACGCCATCGGTCTCGATCACCCGCTCGACGCCATCGGCATCGCGCAGGGTGACGGCCGAGACCCGATCGCGCCCCTCGATGGTCAGAAGGTCGGTTCCGGTCAGCAGTTTCACCCCCAGAAGCCGGGGCAGCAGGGCGGCCGGCCAGCGGGCGACGGTGCCCGGGCCGGGCGTGATCATCGCCACCGGCCGGATGCCCGCCTGGCGGCAGGTGAGCAGGGCCGAGAACGAGACCAGTTCGGTGCCCAGCACCACCGGCCGGCTGAAGGGTTTCAGCCGGTCCAGATGTACCAGCCCCTGAAGGGCGCCGGTCGAGAGCACGCCGCCGGGCTTCGTGCCGCCGATCAGCCGCTGGGCGCGGCTGGTTTCGCGCACGCCGGTCGCCACCAGCACACGCCGGGCCCGGATCACCCCCAGCCCCGCCTCGGGCGTCGAGACGTCGAGTTCCGGCCCCCCCGCCCCGGCCCCCGGGCGGATCGCGGCGACGGTCACGCGGGTGCGGATCTCGACCCCCGCGGCCTCGGCGGTCCGGACCAGCCGGCGGGCATAGGCGGGGCCGGTCAGCAGCCGGCGGAATTCGCGCAGGCCGAAGGGCGAATGGGCGCAATGGCGGGGAATGCCCCCGGCCTCGGCCTCGCGGTCCACCACCAGCACCCGGGCGACCCCCTGGCGGCGCAGCTCGGTCGCGGCGGCGAGCCCGGCCGGGCCCGCACCGATCACCACCACATCCCAATGCTCCGCGGTCATGCCTCGCCTCCCGCAGCTGCCGGCGGGGCGGTCGTCGGGTCGGCCGTCATCGGCACCGCCAGCCGGCCGGCGGTGATCGCCGCCAGTTCCTGCGAACAATAAAAACCCTGGCAGCGGCCCATGGTCACGCGGGTGCGCCGCTTCAGCCCCGCCAGGCTGCGGGCGCCGGTCGGGCCATCGAGGGCCGCCTCGATCTCGCGCCGCGTCACCCGCTCGCAATGGCAGACGACGCCGCCATTGCCGGGGCATTGCCAGTCGCGGGTCTCGTCCTCGGCCAGCATCGGCATGCGCGGCCAGACCGGATCGGCAACCGGCCGGTGACCCGCCAGCAGGCCGGCCGTCAGCCGGTGGACATGGGCGGCGGTGCCGAGTGCGGAACTCAAGCCCGTCGAGCGGATGCCACCGACGGTGACATAGCGTTGCGCCGCCTCTACCCGGATCCGGTAGTCCTTGAACTCGGTGGCGGGGCGCAGCCCGGCATAGATCGCGGTCACCTCGTGATCCTTCAGCGCCGGCAGGATTTCGGTGCCGCGGCGGATCAATGCGTTCAGGGTTTCGGGCACCAGCCCGGCGCGCTCACGATCCTCCTGCTCCTCGGCGGTGGGGCCGACCAGAAGATTGCCGAAGGCCGTGCGGCAGACGACGATGCCCTTGGTCACCTTGTTCGGCACCGGCAGCAGAATGTGGCGGGCAAGGGCCGCCGCCGGCTTGTCATAGACCACGAACTGGCCCGTGCGCGGCCGGATGGTGAAGTCGGTGCTCCCGATCAGCAGCGCGTCCAGCCGATCGCCCCAGAGGCCGGCGGCATTGATCACCAGCCCCGCCCGCACGGTGCCTCGCGGCGTTTCCACGCGCCAGATACGGCCGTCGAACGCCCCGGCGGTGACGGGAGCCGACGTCATCAGCCGGGCGCCGTTCTCCACCGCCTGACGCAGATAGGCATGCGGGGCGGACCAGGGGTCGATCACATATTCCCGCGGCACCCGAAACGCGGCGCGCACCCCCGGCCCCAGCGCCGGCTCCAGCCGGCGGGCTTCGGCTTCCGTCAGCGGCGCGACGTCGTCGACGCCGTTCTCCCGCGCCTGGGCGATCAGATCGGGCAGCGTCGCCGCCTCGTCATCCGTCCAGGCCACGACCAGGGCACCGGTCTTCAGCAGCGGCAGGTTCAGCCGCGCGCGGATCTCCAGATACTCCCGATAGCCCTCGGCGATGCAGGCGGCCTCCACCGATCCGGGCGGGGCGTCGAAGCCGGTATGCAGGATGGCGCTGTTGCCCTTCGACGCGCCGTCGAGCACATCGGCCGCCTTCTCGATCAGCACCACGCGGGCACCTTCCAGCGTGAAGCGGCGGGCAAGCGCGCAGCCGATCACCCCGGCGCCGATGATCGCGACGTCGAAGATTTCACCCGCATCTCCATCGGGGAATGCGTCGCCAGCCGGAGCCATGCCTGTCCTCCTGCGGTTCGAGGCCGTCTTCCCTGCCCTCAGCATGCCCTGAAATGCCCGAACGGTCAACTTTGCCACATAAATATGACCATTCGGGCATTCATGCCGGCACATGCACCTTGACTCGGGCATTCGCCGATGTCCTACTTCGATGAACGGAGGACGGGAATGCGACGCAGGGAACGGCAGGCGCGGATCGCGGATATGATCTGGCAGCAGGGCGAGATGTCGGTCGACACCCTGGCCCGGCTGTTCGGGGTGTCGGCGGAAACCATCCGCCGCGATCTGGCCGGGCTTGCCAGTGACGGGGTGCTCCAGAAGATCCATGGCGGCGCGCGCCGGCCCAAGCTGCATGCCGAAGGCAGCTTCAAGGATCGCATGGCCGAAGAGGCCGAGGCGAAGCAGGTGATCGCAGGCCGGCTGGTGCCGCTGATCGAACCCGGCGACACCCTGTTCATCGACACCGGCTCCACAACCCTCGCCTGCGCCGAGGCGCTGGCGGGCATCGGTGGGCTGACCGTGATCACCAATTCGCTGCGCATCGCCCGGGTCTTCGGCGCGGCCCCGCAGCCGGGCCGGGTTTATCTGCTGGGCGGCACCTTCGTGGGCGACAACGACCAGACCGTCGGGCCGCTGGTGATCGAGCAGATCCGCGACTTCCAGGCCGATCACGCCATCCTGACGGTGGCGGCGATCGATGCCGAGGTGGGTGCGATGGATTCCAATTTCGACGAGGCCCAGGTGGCGCGCGCCATGATCGGCAATGCGCGCAGCCTGATCCTGGTGGCGGCACGGGCCAAGTTCGGCCGCAAGGCGGCGTTCCGGGTCTGCGGCCTGGACGAGGTGGATGCCGTCGTCACCGATGCGCCGCCCGGCGCGATACATGAAGCCGCCCTGAGAGCGGCGGGAGCCGAGCTGATCTAGACAAAAACCGGGCAGCCGGCCACTGGGGAGGGGCCGGCCGCCCGACGAGACGGGGGACGGACTGGCCGATGCCGGCTGCAATCAGATGGTATGTGCGGGTCGTCGACCGATTGTCCGACTATGTCGGCATCGTCGCGATGGCTCTGGTCTTCGTGATGATCGGCGTCCTGCTGCTGGACGCGATCACCCGCAACGCGCTCGACATCCCGCTGCACTGGTGTGTCGAAGTCGCCCAGTTCACGCTGCTCGCCTATTTCTTCATGGGCGGCGCGATGACGCTGAAGAACGACGATCACGTCCGCATGGACCTGATCTATCAGCATCTTTCCACACGCGGCAAGGCGATCCTGGACCTGATCACCTCCGCCTGTCTGATGTTCTACCTGGTGGTCATGACCATCGGCTCGGTGTCGAGCCTGCAATATGCCATAGAGACCAATGAGCGCCGGTTCTCGATGTGGAACCCGTCGATGATCCCGATCAAGGCGCTGCTTGTGGTCTGCCTGGTGATCATGCTGCTCCAGACACTGTCGCTGGTGTTCAAACACATCGCGACGATCCGCCGGGTGGATGCCGCATGAGATACCGTCACGCTGAGCAAGCGCTTTTTTCAGTCGGCGAGCTTTGGCACGAAGGGTTTTCGAGCCTTGGCGACGGCGTAGACGGCGACGAGGAGTTTTCGCATGGCGGCGACGAGGGCGAGCTTTGGTGGCTTTCCCTGTGCGCGCAGTCGGTCGTAGAAGGCTTTGAGCCACGGGTTTCGGCGGACAGCGGTGAGGGTTGGCATCCACAAGGCGGTGCGCAGGCGCGCGTTGCCGATCGGGGTGATGCCGGCGCGGGTGGGGCGGCGCTTTCCGGAGTGGCGCAGGGCTGGGATGACGCCGACGTAGGCTGCCAGGGCTGCGGGGCTGTCGAAGCGGGCCGGATCGCCGAGTTCGGCGATGAGGCGTGCTGCGGTGCTGGGACCGATTCCGTCGATGGAGGTCAGCAGCGAGCCGACCTCGTGCTCGTCGAGCAGACGGGTGATGTCGTCGTCACGGTCGGCCAAGCGGCGGCGCCACAGATCGAGATCCTGACAGATGTCGCGGACCTGGACGCGGTAGGCGGGGCCGTGGTGCTGGCCGACCGAGCGCTTGGCCGCGGCGATGATCTGGTCGGCCAGTTCGCTTCCGACGGCGTGGCGGCCATCGTAGCGCAGCTTGGCGAGCCGGCGTGGCGTGGCTTTGGCGACGGCCTCGGCGGTGGGGTATTCCGCCAGGATGGCGGTGGCCAGCATGCTGTCGAGCGTGCGGACATAGCGTCGGAATTCCGGGAAGCCGAGATCGACCAGCCGGCGGAGCTGGCGGACGCGGTCGTCGAAATCCTGGCGCAGCCGGTCGCGGTGGCGAACCAGTTCGCGCAGCTCCTCGCTGGCCCGGCTGCCCAGCCGGGTCGGGGAGGGGCGCTTTTCCCGCCCGAAGCGGGCCAGGCCGAGGGCGTCGATGGCGTCGGTCTTGGTGCGCTCCAGGCTCTCGCCCTGGAAGCGGTGGGTGCGCAGCGGGTTGATCAGGGCGACCTCGTAGCCCTTGGCCGCCAGCACGGCGAACAGGTTCTTCCAGTAATGCCCGGTCGCCTCCATGACCACCAGCGCCTCACCCGGCGGGGCCAGCGCGGCCAGCAACGCGCCGTGCCCGGCCGCGTCTTCGGTGAACGGCTTGGGTTTGGCCAGGACCGTGCCGTCCGCATCAAGGATGGCGAAGACATGGGTTTCCGACGCGATGTCGATGCCGACGAATTGCATGGCGCCTCCCGTGCGGATGAGCCGGAAGCCTCGGAGCCGGTGCTCGTGCCCCTGCTTGTCCATGCGCGGATGACCGCCCCGATCGGGGCGGTCATCCGCCCCCTCGCCACGACACCGCCGGATACCGTTCGGGCAAAAAGCACCGGGCGAGGGCGCCAATCTCATGCACGAAGATCATCCTTCGAGCGCAACGCGGCGACCCTCTCCCGGCTATCAGGCCAAACATCCTACCAGGAGACGGCCCGATGAGTGGAATTCATACAAGCTATGAACTGATCGCGATCCTGATGTTCGCGACGATGGCCCTGATGCTGCTCACCGGGCAGCGGGTTTTCGGCGCGATCGGCTTCGTGGCGGCAGGCGCCGCCCTGCTTCTCTACGGCAACGGCGCCGTCGAGATGCCGTTCAATGCCACGTTGAAGCTGTTCAACTGGTTCCCGATGCTCACGCTGCCCCTGTTCATCTACATGGGCTACATCCTGTCGGAAGCGGGCATCGCAGAAGATCTCTACAAGGCCTTTCACGTCTGGTTCGGCCGGCTGCGGGGCGGGCTCGCCATCGGCACCATCGTGCTGATGGTGGTCATTTCGGCAATGAACGGCCTGTCGGTAGCCGGATTGGCGATCGGCGCCACCATCGCCCTGCCCGAGATGCTGCGCCGGGGCTATGATAAGGTACTGATCACCGGCGTCATCCAGGGCGGATCCTCGCTCGGCATCCTGATCCCGCCGAGCGTGGTGCTGGTGCTCTACGGCATGATCGCCCGGGCGCCGGTGGGCCAGCTCTGGCTGGCGGGCATGGTGCCGGGCCTGATGATGGCGGCGATGTTCGCGGCCTATGTGGTGGTGCGCTGCCGGCTGAACCCGTCGCTTGCCCCCACCGTCACCGATGACGAGCTGAACATGCCGATCGGGCAGAAGCTGAAGCTGCTGCGCGCCGGGCTCATTCCCTTCGTGATCTTCTTCACGATGATGGGGCTGTTCGTGATGGGCTATACCAGCCTGGTCGAAAGCTCGGCGATCGGCGCCACCGGTGCCACCATCGCCGCCGCGCTGAAGGGCCGGCTGAACTGGCGCCTGATCAAAGAGACGTCGAAGAAGACGCTGTCGATCTCGTGCATGTTCATGTGGCTGATCCTGGCCGCCCTGGCCTTCGGGGCGGTGTTCGACGGCATCGGCGCGGCGCGGGCGATCGAATCGCTGTTCATCACCAACTGGGAACTGACCCGCTGGCAGGTGATGGCGATGATGATGGCGTCCTTCATCCTGATGGGCATGTTCCTGGACGACACCGCCATGCTGGTGATCGTGGCGCCGCTTTACGTCCCCCTGGTCAAGGCGCTGGAATTCAATCTGATCTGGTTCGGCGTGCTCTACACCATCACCTGCCAGATCGCCTATATCACGCCGCCCTTCGGCTACAACCTGTTCCTGATGCGGGCGATGGCACCGAAGGAAATCACCCTGATCGACATCTACAAGTCGATCATCCCCTTCGTGATCATGATGGTGATCACCATCGCCCTGCTGATGGTCTTCCCCGGGATCGCGCTCTGGCTGCCGAACCTCGTCTACGGAAAGTAGTCTTCACCCTCACCCCCGACACGGCCATGGCGGGCGCATGGGGAGACATGCGCACCGCTTCCAGGAGACGAACGACATGAGCGACATCGAGAAGAAGACGTCCTCGGCCGATCCGGTCGCGGGAAGCCGGCGTCAGTTCCTGAAGACCGCCGGCATCGGCGGCGCGGCGCTGGCGGCCGGCACCACCTTCGCCGCCCCGGCGGTGCATGCCCAGTCGAAGATCCGCTGGCGGCTGCAGACCTATTCGGGGGCGCCGCTGGGCGCCCATGTGATCAAGCCGCAGATCGAGGCCTTCAACGCCGCGGCCAATGGCGAGATGGAGATCGAACTCTATTACGCCGACCAGCTGGTGCCGACGGCCGAGCTGTTCCGCGCGCTGCAGAACGGCACCATCGACGCGGTGCAGTCGGATGACGCGACCATGGCCTCGCCCGCCGATGTGGCGGTGTTCGGCGGCTATTTCCCCTTCTCCTGCCGCTTCAGCCTGGACCTGCCGGTGCTGTTCCAGCGCTATGGGCTGAACGAGATCTGGAAGGAGGCCTATGCCGAGATCGACGGCGTGGAGTGGCTGTCGGCCGGCGCCTGGGACCCGCTGCATGTCTTCACCAAGGATCCGATCCGCTCGCTGGCCGATATGCGCGGCAAGCGCGTCTTCGGCGTGCCCACCGCCGGCAGGTTCCTGTCGCGCTACGGCCTGATCCCGGTCACCGTGCCCTGGGACGATGTCGAAGTGGCGATCCAGACCGGCCAGCTGGACGGTGTCGCCTGGTGCGGCTTCACCGAGGCCTATGAGGTGGGCTGGGCGGATGTCTGCAATTATGCGCTGACCAACAATATCTGCGGCGCCTGGTGCGGATCCTATTTCGCCAACAGCAAGAGCTGGGAAAAGGTGCCGCCGCATCTGAAGCAGCTGTTCCTGACCACGATCGACCAGTCGCATTATTATCGCCAGGTCTGGTACTGGGGCGGCGAGGCCGATCTGCGCGTCAACGGCAAGAAGATGGAGCTGACCTCGATCCCGCGCGAAGAATGGTCGCAGGTCGAAAAGGATGCCGAGCAGTTCTGGGACGAAATCGCCGCGACCAGCCCGCGTGCCGGCAAGGTGGTCAAGATCTTCAAGGACTATTCGGCCCTGATGGAGAAGGCCGGCTTCCCCTATCGCTGATCGTTCCGCCGACCGGGGGAGGAAGCCTCGCCTCCCCCCTCACCCCCTGCGCCGGAGCCCGCCCAGGGCTTCGGCCAGGCCCATGACCGCACAGCAGACCGCCATCAGCACCACCGAGGCCGCGGCCGCCGCCGGCAGGTCGGCACCGGTTTCCGAGATCTTCGAGAACAGCAGCAGCGGCAGGATCTGCACCTGGGTCCCGACCAGGGCCAGCGCCGTGCCATAGGCACCGATGGCCACCGCCGCGGTCAGGCAGAAGGCGGCGATCAGCGCCGGGGTCACCTGGGGCAGCAGCACGTCGCGGAAGGCGGCGAACCGGCCGGCACCAAGGCTTTCGGCCGCATCCATCTGGCGCGTGTCGAAATTGACCAGCACCGGCAGCATCACCAGCACCACGCGCGGGATCAGATAGTAGCAATAGGCGAAGCCGAGCCCGGCCGGCGTGAAGATCATCGCCCCCACCACCGCCGGATCGGCGCCCAGTTCGGCCAGCAGCAGGGTGAAGAAGCCGGCGCGGCCGAAGACCAGGATGAAGCCGTAGGCGACGATGAGCCCTGAGAAGGTGAGCGGCAGGGACAGCAGGAACAGCAGCCCCTGACGCCGGGCTTCGGGCAGCCGCGCCAGATGCAACGCCACGCAGAAGCCGACCACGACCGAGAGCGCCGGGGCGACCGTGCCCAGCACCAGCGTGCCCTTCAGCCCCTGCCAGAAGACCGGATCGTCGACGAGCCTGAGATAGGCGGCCCCGCCGCCCTCGCCCGTCTCCCCCACCAGCACGGCGAGCGGCAGCACGAAAAACACCGCCATCGTGACGAGCGCCGGCAGCGACAGCAGGATCAGGAGCCGGGGCGGCAGGGTCATGGGGGCTGGTCCTGAAGATGGAGAGACGGTTGAAAACGCCGGCGGGCACGGCACCGGATCGGCCGGCGCCGTGCCGCAGCAGGCGTGAGGACGCGGGCGGATTACTGGCCGAGCACGGCCTTCGCCCAGCCGGCATCGATCGCGGGCTTGGCATCACGCGCCCTGGCGACGTCCACCGGGCGGATCTGCGGCGCCTCGGGCAGCTTGGCCAGCACCTCGGCGGGCAGCTTCACGCCCGGCACCGACGGGCGCACGAAGCCCTCGGCAAAGGTGGTCTGGCCCTTGTCGGTCATGATGTAGTTCAGCCAGAGCTTGCCGGCATTCGGGTTCGGGCCGTCCTTGACCAGGCTGATCGCATAGGGTGCCGCGGCCGAGGCCTCGGCGGGGATCACCACCGCGACGTCATCGCCCATGCCGTCGACATATTTCGCCTTCAGACCGTCATTCTCGTAGCCGATCCAGATCGGGATCTCGCCCTTCACGAACTGGGCGTAAGGCGTGGTGCCGACGGTGCGCAGCACATTGCCGGCCTTGTGCAACCTGCCCAGATAGTCGATGCCCGGCTGGACGTCGTCCATGCTGCCGCCATTGCCGAAGGCGGCGGCGATGGTCACCACCTGACCCTGACCGGCCGTGCGCGGATCCAGATAGACCACCGAATTGCGATAGGTCTCGCCCAGCAGATCGGCCCAGCTCCGGGGGACCTGCTTGACCAGCTTCGTATTCACCAGGAAGGCCACGTTCAGGCTGTGGATGGTGAACCACTGGCCGGAGGGATGGCGGAAGGGCTCGGGCAGACGGTCGAAATTCACCGGCTTGAAATCGGCGACCACGCCCTTCTCGGCGGCATCGAGGGCCGAGCCCGCGAAGTAATAGGCGGTGTCCGCCTGCGGCCGGTTGCGCGACTTGTCGAGCGCCACCACGGTCGCGGCCGAGCCCAGATCGTTATAGACGATCTCCACACCCGGATAGCGCGCCTTGAAGGCCTTGAACTGCGCCGCCCAGTTCGCCCAGGTGGGGCCGGTGTCGAAGGAGACCACCAGCCCCTCTTCGCGCGCGGCATCGTAGAGGGCCTGTTCGCCCTGATAAAGCTCGCCGCCCTCAAGCGGCTGGGCCTGGGCCGGGGTCAGGGCGGTGGTGGCGGCGAAGGTGCCGGCCGCCATCATCAGGGCGGCGGCCGTCTTCTTCCAGAGGCTCATGGTCATCGGATCGGTCCCGTTCGACTGGTGCTGTGGGCGGATGCTGGGGGATCAGCGTGCAGGGAGACGGCGACGGTCAGAGACCGGCCGGCAGCAGCCGGACGGCCTCGGGCGGGATGGCGACCGCATCGATCGCATCGCGACGGCGGGTCTCGACCTTCACCAGCCCGCCCGGAACCTCAAGATCCAGGCGGCGGAGATTGCCGAGGAAACGATCGGCCGCGATCCGGCCGGTGAAGCGGTTGGGGGCGTCGGCAGCGGGTTCGGCCGACACCTCTTCCGGGCGGACCATCACGGTCACGGCATCACCCGGGGCAAAGCGGCCCGTCGCGGTGCGGATCGGCCCGATCGCGGTCTCGACCAGATCGTCGGCCGCCACCCGGCCGGACCAGAGATTGGCATGGCCGACGAAACCCGCGACGGTCGCATCCACCGGCCGTTCATAAAGTCCGCGGGGCGTGTCGACCTGAAGCAGGCGACCATCCTTCAGCACGGCGACCCGGTCGGCCATCGACAGCGCCTCTTCCTGATCATGGGTCACGAACAGGGTGGCGATGCCGGCGGCCCGCTGGACGCGCAGGATCTCGTCGCGCATGCCGGCCCGAAGCCCGGCATCCAGGGCCGAGAGCGGCTCGTCGAGCAGCAGCGCCCGCGGCCCGAAGACCAGCGCCCGGGCCAGCGCCACGCGCTGCTGCTGGCCACCCGAGAGCGAGGCCGGCTGGCGGTTCGCGAAACCGCCGAGCCCCACCTTCTCCAGCGCCCCGGCGGCGCGGGCCATGCGGGTGGCACGGTCCACCCCGCGCAGCTTCAGCGGATAGGCGACGTTTTCGGCCGCGGTCATATGCGGAAACAGCGCATAGGCCTGGAAGACCACACCCAGCGCCCGGTCCTTGACCGGCACCCGGGCGACATCGCGGCCGTCGATCAGGATCCGGCCCCGATCGGGCACCACGAAGCCCGAGAGCAGGCGGAGCAGAGTGGTCTTGCCCGAGCCGGAGGGCCCGATCACCGCCAGCAGTTCACCATCACCGATCTCCAGATCGATGTCCGAGACGCCGGCACCACCTGAGGACCCGGCACCGCCCGAGGGATAGCGGAAGGAAACCGCATCGAAATGCACGCTCATGGGTTCAACCTCCCGTCCGGGCGCGCCGGCCGCCGGCGGCGGCAAGTGCCGAGGCACCGGCGGCCAGCGTCGCCAGCGCCAGAAGCACGACGGTCGCGGCGCAGGCAAAGCCGGTGGCGCCATAGAAAGCCTGGAGCAGGACGATCGGATAGGTCCGGTCCAGGAAGCCGGCGACCAGGTTGGAGAGCTGGAATTCACCGATCGAGAGGGCGGCGACCATCACCAGCCCCGAGGTCAGGCTGTGGCGCAGCGACGGCAGCACGATGTCGACGAAACGCTGGCGGAAACCGGCGCCGAGCGTTGCCGCCGCAGCCTCGATCCGGGCAAGGCCCAGCGTCTGCATGTCGGCGAGAAGCGTGTTCATGAGATAGGGCAGGGTCAGGACCACATGGGCCGCCACCAGCAGCTCGAAGGTGCCGAGCCATGGCAGGGTCGAAGAGGAGAACACCAGGATGAAGCCGAAGCCCAGCACCAGTTCCGGCACCGCCACCGGCATCAGCGAGGCGATGCGCGCCGCAGTGCGCACGCCGCGGCTGGCGGCGGCATGAATGGCATAGGCGGCAGGCACGGCGATCAGCGCATCGATCACGGCCGTTGCCGCCAGAACCTTCAGGCTGGTGAAGAAGGCGCGGCGGAAGCTGGCATCGGCGAGCAGATCTTCATACCAGCGGGTGGTGAAACCCGAGGGCAGCAGCGTGCCGGTCCAGCTGTCGCCGAACGAGCCCAGCACCAGCAGCGCGATCGGCGCCGCCAGATAGAACAGATAGCATGCGGTGACGAGCGCCATGGAAACCGTCCGGTGCCGGGAACCCCCGCCACGCCCGGGTCACCGGACACGAGACCGGCGGGGCGAGACCGGCGCATTATCGTTTTCTTCCATTCCGGCGGCCAATGATCGTTTGATTACAGATCAGGCGACGGAACGACGACGGAAGGGCGACGCGGCGGGCCGGCCGGTCAGAGCGCCGCATCGAGGGCGAGCATGCGCCGGGCAACCCGGGCACGGATCTCGGCCACATCGCGGCAGATGACCGCCCCCTCCACCACCGGGGCATCGGCGATGGTCAGCACCAGCTTGTCGAAATGCAGACCATAGGCGATCTCGGACAGCGTGCCATAGCCGCCCCCCACCGCGATCAGCACCGGGCAGGCGCGGGCGATCAGCGCGTTGCGCACCGGGCCGATGCCGGTGGCAAGCGGCACGGCGACATGGGGATTGGCCATCCGCCAGTCTTCATCCGGCACGTAACCCAGCACCAGACCGCCGGATTCCGCGGCACCACGACTGGCGGCGGCCATCACGCCCCCCTTGCCGCCGGTGAGCAGGACCAGCCCCAGAGAGGCGATCGCCGCACCGACGGCGGCGGCGGTGGCTTCCTGATCGCCCACCGGTTCCCGCGGGCCGATCACCGCGACCGGCAGGCGACGGATGCGGTTGGCGGCCGCCAGATCGGAAAGCGCCGCCTCGGCCGCAACCGGCCGGGCCGCCGCCGGCACGGCATCGGCCGGCTGCCAGATCAGGGACCAGGGGTCGAACACCCGGCACTGCGCATCGTCATTGCGC
Source organism: Tistrella mobilis (assembly GCF_041468085.1). Classification (NCBI taxonomy): domain Bacteria; kingdom Pseudomonadati; phylum Pseudomonadota; class Alphaproteobacteria; order Geminicoccales; family Geminicoccaceae; genus Tistrella; species Tistrella mobilis. The sequence continues at coordinate 3,707,214 of NZ_CP121017.1, forward strand.
CACAGCCTGCCTTCTGCCACGAAGAGCGACGGTTCCATGAAGATCTCCGGTCGGAACGGAACCGGGCTCGCGGCCCGGCGGGGGTGCGTGTAAATTATCTTCCAATTCTGTCGCCGTCCAGTGCCGGCGACGCCATCGGTGACGAAGGATGCACGGCAGGTGCCGACCGGAGAGAACGTGATCCTGGACAGCGGCGAGGCGGTGAGCCAGCGCCAGTACGACATTCTGCGCATCGTCCGCGAGCAGGGCTTCGCGACGATCGATGCGCTGGCGCGGCAGTTCGACGTCTCGGCCCAGACCATACGGCGCGAGATCATCCGGCTGGATGCGCTGAAGCTGCTGCAACGCTTTCATGGCGGCGCGGGCGTGGTGGAGCCGGCGGTCCGCCCGGCCTATGCCGAAAAGCGGCTGAGCCAGACCGATGCCAAGGATGCGATCGGCCGGCGGGCGGCGGAGCTGGTGCCCGACGGCGCCGCGGTGTTTCTGGATGTGGGCACCACGGTGGAAGCGGTGGCGCGCGCGCTGGCGGCGCGTGGCGGGCTGACCATCGTGACCAACAGCCTGCCCGCAGCGATGCTGCTGGCGGCGGGCCGGCCGGAAAACGGTCCATATTCCGAAATCTTCGTCACCGGCGGCAGCATCCACGGCCCCGACGGATCCCTGGTCGGCGACACGACACAGACGGGGCTTGCACGCTTCCGCTGCGATGTCGCGGTCATCGGGTTCTCCGGGATCGACGAGACCGGTGCGCTGATGGATTTCGACCTGCACAAGGTCGCCGCCAAACAGGCGATGATCCGCGCCGCCCGCATGGTGGTGGCGGTGGGGGCGGCATCGAAATTCATCCGCAGTGCGCCGGTGCGGATTGCGGATCTGCCCGAAATCGACCGGCTGGTCACCGACCGCATGCCCCCCCGCCATCTGAGCGAAGCCGCGGAACAGGCCGGAACCCGGATCGTGCTGGCCTGACGTCAGGCCCGAAGTGCCGGTTGTCAGGCCGCCGCCGCGGCCCGCTGGCGAACCACCAGCCCCTGCATGGCGATGCCGATCTCCCCCGCCTCGTCGACCAGACGCGAGGTGGTGAGCCCCACCCCATGGGGCTGCATGACGGTGGTCGCATCCACCCCCACCCATTCCCCCACCGGCGCGCGGTGAAGATGCACGGTCAGATCCGTGTTCACGAAGGTGAAACGGTCGGGCGGCAGCACCCAGCTGATGCCGTTGCCGAAATCGGCCGCCGCCATCACCCGCATCGCCGGTGAGTTCGCAGCGCCACCGACCAGCGGCACCGCCAGACGGAACCAGACCGCCGCCGGGCCGGGACGGACAACCGAACCTGCCGCCACCCGCGATTCCATGGCCGTGTAGTGGAAGGACCGGGCTTCCGGCATGCCCGGGATCCGCACCGGCTCGGTGCAGGCTGCCGGCAGTGGCAGCCCCGGGCCATGAACCGCCGGATCTCCCAGTTCTATGGCTTCCTCGCGCATCAGCACCGCCACACCGTGCGCGACCTCGCAGTCATCAGCGATCAGCACCATCTCGGCCCGACGCACCGACCGGCCGCGCCGGCTGCGGATCACCACGCGCAGCGGCGCGACCGGCACCGGGCGCAACAATTCCAGCGTCATGCGGCTGAGCAGCCATCCCGGCTCTCCCACGGCCTTTTCGGCGGCGTGAGCCAGCAGGGCGGCCGGGGCGCCCCCATGCTGAGCCGTCTCGCTCCAGGGACCACGGGCGAGGATGGTGGGCTGTACCTCGCCTTCCGCACGCCACAGGAAGACACTCTCCCCATCGGCTGATTCGAGCATGTCGACGATGTCCATGACTTTTGACGACGGCATGCCGTGCCCAGGCCCGCAGCCGTCGCGGGCCTGGCCGGATCGCGGGAGACACCCCTTTGCCCCAGATCGTGTCGGGCCACACCCTCGACGACCGTCAGATGGGACAGCAGGCACGCCTCCCGCGCGACACACCATCCGTACATACCGGATTCGACTTGATTGCATACGAGCGCGAACGGTTCGTCAACTCGTAGGTTTTTCTTCTTTTCGTTATATCTTCATCAACCATAAGACATGGCTTCAGGGGCTTGCAATAAGAAATGAAAGGTGGTTCAATTTTTGACAATGGCATACCGACGCACAAAAAAGATGGAGGAGCGGCTTGCCCGCACCCGGGAGGAGATCGTGACCGCGGCACTCGCGCTGGTCGCGTCGGGCGGTTATGCCGCCGCCAGCATGCCGGCGATCGCCGCCAGGGCGGAGGTGTCGACCGGCCTGCTCTACCGCTATTTCCCGTCGAAGGCCGATCTGTTCGAAGAGGTGTTCCGCAGAGCCAGCCAGCGGGAAATCGATGCCTGTGCACGGCGTGCGGCCGAACCGGGAAGCGCGCGCGAGCGACTGGCCGGCGTGGTGGAGACCTTTGCCCGGCGCGCCCTGAAGGGACCGCGCCTCGCCTGGGCACTGCTCGCCGAGCCGGTGGACCCGGCGATCGAGGCCGAACGGCTGCGCTATCGCCAGCCCTATCGCGACATCTTCACGCGTCTGGTGCGCGAAGGGATCGCCGCCGGTGAGATTGCCCCTCAAGAGGCCGACATCGTGGCTGCGGCCATTGTCGGGGCGATCGCCGAGGCCATGGCCGGCCCGCTGACACAGCCCCCGGAGACATCGGCCGCGGACCCGGAAAGAGACGCGCGGCTGAGTGCCGCAATCGCGCGCTTCTGCGTGCAGGCACTGGGCCCCGACCCGCGCGGCGGGGCCTTCTGACGCCGCGCAGCCGCACCTCCCGCCTGACGACCTCGTCCCCAAGATCACGGCCCGATGGCCGCCCAGTGGAGGAACCGGAAGAATGTGGACACTGGACGATGTGCTGCGCAGTTCTGCCCGCAAATTCGCCGGCCGCGAAGCGCTGGTCGGTGGCGGGCGGCGGCTGAGTTTCGCCGATCTCGACGCCGCAGCCGATGATGCCGCGGCCCGGCTGCAGGCGGCGGGCATCACCAGCGGGGATGCGGTCGCGATCCACGGTCGCAATACGGTGGACTGGGTGGTGGCCTTCTTCGGCGCGGTGCGGGCCGGGGCCGTCACCGTGCCGGTCAACCACAAGCTGGCGGCACCAGAGACCGCCTATATCCTGGAGCATTCGGGCGCGAAGCTCTGGCTGGTGGATCGCGATCTGGCCGGCGACGGCTCGGCGGCGGGGGCTGCCCGCATGCTGATGCTCGATGACGGCGAAGGCGGGCTGTTTGCCGGCCCGGCGCCCGCGACGGCACCGGTGCCCGTCGCCCTCGACGCCGATGAACCGGTCGAGATCCTGTACACCTCGGGCACCACCGGCCGGCCCAAGGGCTGCCTGCATTCGCATGCGAACGTGCTGCTGGCGGGCACAGGATCCAGCCTGGTCTACGGGCTGGGACCGACCGACCGGGTGCTGCTGGCCATGCCGGTCTGGCACAGCTTCCCGCTCAACAACATGCTGATCAATGCGATCTATACCGGTGCGGCCGTGGTGCTGCTGCCCGAATACCATCCGCTGCATTTCGTCCAGACCATGCAGGATGAGCGCTGCACCCTGTTCTTCGGCGCCCCGATCGCCTTCCTGATGCCGCCGCGCATGCTGCCGCATTTCGACAGCTTCGATCTCTCCCATGTCCGGGCCTGGATCTATGGCGGCGGGCCGATCGATGCGGTCACCGCCCGGATGCTGGCGGAGCGTTACCGGTCGGACCGGTTCTACCAGGTTTTCGGCATGACCGAGACCGGCCCGACCGGCACGGCGCTCTACCCTGAGGAACAGGTCGCCAAGGCCGGGTCGATCGGCCGTTACGCCGTGGCGGGTGCCGATCTCAAGGTCATGCGCGACGAGACCACCGAGGCCGGCCCCGGCGAGACCGGCGAAATCTGGATGCGCTGCCAGTCGATGATGCTGGGTTATCACAACGATCCGGAGGCGACGGCCGCCGCTTTCCATGACGGCTGGTACCGGTCGGGCGATCTGGCCCGGATCGACGCGGACGGCTATCTGTTCATCGTCGACCGGCTGAAGGACATGATCGTGACCGGCGGCGAGAACGTCTATTCCAAGGAAGTCGAGGATGTGCTGGCGGCCCACCCGGCCGTCGCCGAGGCGGCGGTGATCGGCACCCCCCACGAGGAATGGGGCGAGACGGTGACCGCCTTCATCGTGCCCAGGGCCGATGCCAGCCTCGACGAGGCGGCGATAACCGCCCACTGCACCGCCGCCCTCGCCCGCTACAAGATCCCGCGGATCATCCGCCTGGTCGACAGCCTGCCGCGGACGCCGACGGGCAAGCTGCAGAAGTTTCTGTTGCGGCAGGGGGTGTGAGAGAGGGGCGCGCAGCGATCATGGCGTCGTAGCGCGCCAGCAATTCCTCAAGAACCTCCTCGATATCGTACAACCGGCCGAGGCGCTCATCCTCCAACCCCTCTTCGATGGCAGTTGCCAATCTGGCGCGGCAGTCCTTCACCGCTGCCCTGTGCCGTTCCGCTTCCGACATGGCGACACCCTCGGATGAATGAACGCCTGACGTTAGAGTGAAAACATATCAAGAACATCAGTGGGATGGAAAGAGGGGAGCGAGGGCGCTCGCCGCCTCGCATGCCTCGAAGGCACAGAACCGGATCTTGCCGACACTTCGCGCGATCGGTCAGGCCCGCATGCCCGCCACAGCCGACGCCCCCTCCTAGGGGCCGACCGTCAGCCGTTCCGCCCGTGCCGCCCCGGCACCGCGCTCGATGCCACCGGGCGGGGGGCCGAGCGGCCGTGGATCAGCATCCGGTCGTACATCACCAGCGCGCCGGCCATGGCCGGGTTGAGGGCGAGGCGGCCGGGCAGGCGGATCACGGCCGAGGCGCGGCTGCGCGCAGCCGCCGAGAGCCCGTCCGCTTCCGGGGCGATCAGATAGACCGCCTGATCGGGGTGGGGGATATAGGGCATGGTGTCGAGCGCATCATCGATCTCGATCCCGATCAGCAGGGCACCTTCAGGCATCGGCAGGGCGTCGATCGACGGGAAACGGAAAAAGGGCAGATGGCGGGCCGAGGCCGAGGTATCGGCCTGGGCGGCCCGCCGGCCCAGACGGTCGTCGGAAAGGGCGAAGGCATAGGAGGCGCCGAAGGCATAGGCGGCGCGGAACAGCGTGCCGGCATTCATCGGCCGCGTCACCGCCTCCAGCCCGATCGCGAAGAAGCCCCGCATCTCCATCTCCGTCACCCTTTCCGTCGCCCAGTCATCCCGCAGCCGGCATCCGGCCATCCGCACCCCGGGCCTCCCGATACCGCGCATGGCCATCGGCACGCAAGCGGCAAGCCGGGCAGCTGCCGCAGCCATGGCCCCAGTCATGCAGCTCGCCGCGCGTGCCCAGATAGCAGGTATGGCTTTCGGCGACGATCAGATCGACCAGCGCCGCACCCCCCAGCCGTTCGGCCAGGGCCCAGGTTTCGGCCTTGTCCAGCCACATCAGCGGCGTGTGCAGGACGAATTGTTTCGCCATGCCCAGATTCAGCGCCACCTGCAGGGCCTTGATCGTGTCGTCGCGACAGTCGGGATAGCCCGAATAATCGGTTTCGCACATGCCGCCCACGACATGGTCGAGCCCGCGACGGAAACCGAGGGCTGCCGCGAAGGTGAGGAAGACCAGGTTGCGGCCGGGCACGAAGGTATCGGGCAGACCGTCATCGCGCAGGCCGATCGCCACCTCGCGGGTCAGGCTGGTTTCGGACATCGCCCCCAGCACGCCCAGATCCAGGGTGTGATCGGGGCCGAGCCGCGCCGCCCAGCACGGATCGAGCGCCGCCATCCGCGCACGCAGAGTGCTGCGGCAATCGAGTTCGACCCGATGGCGCTGGCCATAGTCGAAGCCCAGCGTCTCCACCCGCTCGAACCGGTCGAGCGCCCAGGCGAGGCATGTGGCGCTGTCCTGCCCGCCCGAGAACAGGACCAGCGCGCCGGAGGTCCGCGGGGAGCCGGTCATGCCGCCACCCCGCTGCCGGCATCCATGCCGAAACAGGTGCAGATGTCGCCGGTGCTGTCGCGGTGGACGACGACGCGGGCGAGGCCGGGCAGCTGATCCGCCAGCCGGCGCCAGATCCAGGCGGCCAGATTCTCCATGGTCGCCGGCCCCAGATCCGGCACCTCGTCGAGCAGGCGATGGTCCAGCCCGTCACGGGTTCCGGCCAGGGCACGTTCGAACAGGCCAAGATCCAGCACCATGCCGGTGACGGGGTCGGGACGGCCGCGGATGACCACTTCGGCGCGATAGGAATGGCCGTGGATGCGGCGGCTGGGCTCGGTGTCGACCACGCGATGCAGGGTGTGCGCCGCCTCGAAGCGGAACTGTTTGGAAAGCTCGAACATCACGGGATTCCGATGAGCTTGTGGGTCTGAAGGCTGAGGCGCCAGCGCGGATGGGCCAGGCACCAGGCGACCGCGGCTTCGGTGTTCACCACGCGGTCGGGCCCGTCCATGGGCTGTACCCACATCACCCCGAAATCGAGCGCCTCCAGCGCCGCGGGGTCGAGCCCGTCCTGCGGATGGACCAGCTTCAGCTCGTGGCCGCGGCGCTGGACCAGCTCCGTGCCCGCCTTGGGGCTGACGCAGATCCAGTCGATGCCGTCGGGGGCGGCGATGGTGCCGTTGGTCTCCACCGCGATCTCAAAGCCCCGCGCCTTGACTGCGCGGATCAGCGCATCGTCCAGTTGCAGCAGCGGCTCACCGCCGGTGAAGACGACATAGCGGCGCGCCCGGCCACCACCCCAGCGGCTCTCGATCGCCGCCGCCAGATCCTGTGCGTCGCGGAAGCGCCCGCCCCCGTCGCCGTCGGTTCCCACGAAATCGGTGTCGCAGAACCGGCAGAGGGCCCCTGCCCTGTCCCGTTCCCGCCCCGACCACAGATTGCACCCCGCGAAGCGGCAGAACACGGCGGTCCGGCCCGCCTGTGCGCCTTCGCCCTGCAGGGTCAGGAACAACTCCTTGACCGTGTAGCTCATCTTATCCTCGTTGCTGCGGGCGTCAGCGATGCGACCGGCAAGGGTCGCGCGCCGGTGACTCCGGCTGCCCATGGGCAGAGTTGAAGCATATCCGGCACCGGCGGTCCACCATGCGGCATTCACATGCCGCTCATGCGTATTCTTTCCTTTCAACATCGGGCACCGCTGATTATCCTCCCCCCAATGGCGCCGATTTGAGGCTTCAGCTTGCGGGGCGCCCATACAAATGCCGCTAAAGAGAGGCGGATCGACCCGCCGGCAGCCGCTTCGCCCGCGGGTTTTCCGTATCCTGTCGCGGGCATTGCGGCCGCCTGCCGTCGATCCGCGCAACGGATGACGGAAGGACATGCGCGCATGACCGCCATGGTCACGCTGGAAGCTGTCGCGAAGACCTATGCCGCCCGCGGCACCGCGACCGCCGTTTCGGCCCTGGACGGGATCGATCTTCGGGTCGAGCCCGGGGAAATCTTCGGCATCATCGGGCGCAGCGGCGCCGGCAAAAGCACGCTGGTGCGCTGCATCAATCTGCTGGAGCGGCCGAGCACGGGCCGGGTGACGGTCGACGGCACCGATATGACCGCGCTCGACGATGCCGGGCTGATCAAGGCCCGGCGCCGGATCGGCATGGTCTTCCAGCATTTCAACCTGCTCTCGTCGCGCACCGTGTTCGACAATGTGGCGCTGCCGCTGGAACTGGCCGGGGTCGGCCGGGCCGAACGGCGCCGCAAGGTGGAGCCGCTGCTGGAGCTGGTGGGCCTGGCCGACAAGGCCGGGCGCTATCCATCGGAGCTGTCGGGCGGGCAGAAGCAGCGGGTGGGCATCGCCCGGGCGCTGTCGAACGAGCCCCGACTGCTGCTCTGCGACGAGATCACTTCGGCGCTCGACCCGGAGACCACGCAGCAGATCCTGACCCTGATCGCCGATCTGAAGCGGCGGCTGGGGCTGACGGTGGTGGCGATCACCCATGAAATGGGCGTGATCCGCGAAATCTGCGACCGGGTGGCGGTGATGGAAGCCGGCCGGGTGATCGAACAGGGCCCGGTCTACGACGTGTTCACCGCGCCCGAACACCCCACCACCCGCAGCTTCGTATCGAGCGAAGTGGACCTTGCCATCCCCTCGGGGCTGAAGCGCCGCTTCGAAGAAGGCGCAGCCAGGGGTGGCGACCGCAATGCGGTGGTGCGGATCGTGTTCAAGGGAGCCGCCGCCTTCGAGCCGGCGATCGCCCGGCTCGCCACCGAACGCGGCGTCGCGGTCAACATCCTCCATGGCCGCATCGAATACATCCAGGGCAAGCCCTTCGGCCTGATGCTGGTCGAGGTGCCCGGCGGCGAGGCCGCCGGCGCCTCGGTGGTGGATTTCATCAACGGTCTCGGCCTCGACGCACGGATTACGGCTCATGTTCCAGTGGCTTGATCAGCTCTTTCCGCCCCAGCTCATCGACCTGCTGCTGCGCGCAACCGGAGAGACCGCCTATATGGTGGCGGTCGCGACCCTGATCGGCACCGCCATCGGCCTGCCGATCGGCGTGTCGGTGGCGGTTACCGGCCGGGGCGAACTTTACGGCGCGCCGGCCTGGAACCGGATCGCGGGCGCGGTGGTCAACGCCACCCGGTCGATCCCGTTCATCATTCTGGCGGTCGCCATCATCCCCTTCACCCGGCTGGTCGCCGGCACCTCGATCGGCACCTCGGCTGCGATCGTGCCGCTGACGGTGGCCGCCATCCCCTTCATCGCCCGGCTGGTCGAGGGCGCGATCCGCGAGGTCGACCGCGGCCTGATCGAGGCGGCGCAGGCAATGGGGGCGAAGCCGATCCAGATCGTGCTGAAGGTGCTGCTGCCCGAAGCCATGCCCGGCATCGTTCACGGGCTGACGCTGGCGGTGGTGTCGCTGATCGGCTATTCGGCCATGGTCGGCGCGGTCGGCGGCGGCGGGCTCGGCGATCTGGGCATCCGCTACGGCTATCAGCGCTTCATGCCCGAGATGATGATCGCGGTGGTGGTGCTGCTGATCGTGCTGGTCCAGCTGGTCCAGTCGGCGGGTGACCGGATCGCGCGGGCGGTGAACAAGCGGCATCGGTAAGGGCCGCGCGCCGTGCGGAGAGTGGTCCTTCAGATCACTCTCCGCTGAGGGCGCGTAGCAGGCCGGCTCCAACGCCGGCCTTTTTTCAGGCACCGTCGTCAGGCCGGTCGAGATCGATCAGGTGAAGCATCCAGACATTGCCGTCCGGCAGATTCCGAACGTCACCAGGGCCGGAGGGCGCCGGGATGGCGGTACCCGCCTCCACCGCCGCATCGATCCAGGCTGCCGCCGCCTCCCTCGCCGCCAGCAGGGCGGCCTCCAGCGTGTCCCCGGCCGAAAAGCAGCCGGGCAGATCCGGAAACACGACACCGAAGGCCGTGGTCTCCGAACCGTTTTCGATCAGAACCGGATACTGCATGGCACGCCTTTCCGGGGAGGATGGACGGCCTACGTATTACAGGTACCGCTCCCCTCACCACAACAAACAAACGCCCTACGGAGGGTATCCGCAGGGCATTTGCTCGTCAGGGCCTCATCAACTCTTCCAAGCGTCTTACGACACGTAAAACGAGCTCAGCAAGCCTAAGGAGATCGCGCAGGATCTCCACCCATTTCCTTCTGCTCATCATGTGCCCCTCGCATTTCATCCGAAATGTAATTTCGTCCGAAGTACCTGGGACACAGCGCCTTTGACTGGTGGATCTCCATCATCCTCGTACGGTAGGCTAATGTGATGGGATGTCCACCATTCCCGGCGCACGAGCCGTACGACGAAGATCTAAGAACGGAGTGTCGTAGCTTCAAGGCTGACGCTCAATGCGCCGAATGATCCATCTTCTTCATGTCATGGCCCATATCGGCACCGGCGCCCGGCTTTTCGATCGCCAGTTCGACATCGATGGTGCCGGCCTTTTCGAAGGTCAGGGTGGCGGGGACCTTCTCGCCCGGCATGATCGCCTGCTTCAGCTTGATCAGCATGATGTGATAGCCGCCGGGGGCGAGCTTTGCCTCGCCGCCGGCCGGGATCTCGACGCCCTCGACCCGGCGCATGCGCATCACGCCCTTGTCCTCGAAGCTCTCGTGGATCTCGGCCACCTCGGCGACGGGGGTCGAGACCGCGACCAGGCGGTCGGGGGCGCTGCCATGGTTCTCGACGGTCAGGAAGGCGCCGGCGGTGCCGCCGACATTGACCGAGGCACGGGCCCAGGGATGGCCGATATGCAGCTCGCCCAGCTTGTATTCATGGGCGGAGGCGGTGCCGACGGCAATGATCAGGGCGGCGGTGGCAAGGCCGGCGCGGAGCGTGCGCGAGATGATCGACATGGAGATTGGTCCTTGTTCGAAAGCGTAGAATCCTGTGGGGGAAGCCTGTCGGGATCAGCTTTCGGACAGGGGCGGTGCCCGGGCCGGCACCGGCGAGACGGCGGCCGGCACGGCGGGCAGGCCCGCCGGCGGCAGCATGGAGGGCAGGATGAAGCTGCCGATGCGCAGCGGCACCGGTGGGGCATCGGCCGGCGGCATCGCCATCTGCGCCGCCAGGCAATCGTGACAGACCATGCCGGGCAGGGGCCCGCGATCATCCGGCCGGGTGTCGGGGGCGGTGGGCGAGCAGATCTCCAGCACCTGCCCCGGCGCCAGCTCCATGGCGATCGCCATGGGCAGATGCACGATCAGCCCCAGCACCTGGGCCAGCGCCGCACAGAGCAGCACCGTCACCGCCGCCGCTCTGCGGCGCGATCCACGGGGGGCTGTACGGGGCGAATGGCGGAGCATCGGGGGCGGTGCCCTGCGGTTGGGATGGCCAGGATCAGGACCATCGCCCGTCACGACGGCGTTGGCAAGCGGCAGTGCCGCCCCGCGCGCATCGGTCGCGCAGAAGAAAGGCCCGGCCTCCCTTGGGAGACCGGGCCCCGATCATGCGTCGGCGTGCCAGACGTCCTGTGTTCAGGCGTTCAGCTTCTCGTCCAGCAGCCTGTTGACCACCTGCGGATTGGCCTTGCCGCCGGTCGCCTTCATCACCTGGCCGACGAAGAAGCCGGCCAGCTTGGTCTTGCCGCCCTTGTACTCGGCCAGCTTGTCGGGGTTGGCGGCGATCACCTGATCGATGGCGGCGGCGATCGCGCCCTCGTCCGAGACCTGCTTCAGACCCTTGCGCTCGACCACCTGGCCGGCGGTCTCGCCCGTCTCAAGCATTTCGGCGAAGACTTCCTTGGCGATACGGCCCGAAATGGTGCCGTCCTGGATCAGATCGACCAGGCCGCCCAGCGCCTCGGCAGAAACCGGGCTTTCCTCGATGCCCTTCGACAGCCGGTTGAGCGCGCCGAACAGCTCGGTGCTCATCCAGTTGGCGACCAGCTTGGCATCCCGGCCCTTCGCCGCCGTCTCGAAGAAGTCGGCCGAGACCTGCTCGCCCACCAGCACGCCGGCATCATAGGCCGACAGCCCGTACTGATCCTGGAAGCGGGCCTTCTTGGCGTCGGGCAGTTCCGGCAGGGCGGCACGCTGGGCCTCGACGAAGGCCTCGTCGAATTTCAGCGGCAGCAGATCCGGATCCGGGAAATAGCGGTAGTCATGCGCCTCTTCCTTGGAGCGCATGGTCCGGGTCTCGCCCTTGTTGACGTCGTAGAGCCGCGTCTCCTGCGAGATGGCGCCGCCATCCTCGATGATCGCGATCTGGCGATGCGCCTCGAACTCGATCGCCCGCATGATGTGGCGGATCGAGTTCAGGTTCTTGATCTCGCAGCGCGTGCCGAGCGGCCCGCCCGGGCGGCGCACCGAGACATTGGCGTCGCAGCGCAGCGACCCCTCTTCCATGTTGCCGTCGCAGGAGCCGATATAGCGCAGGATCGTGCGCAGCTTGCGCATATAGGCGCCGGCCTGCTCGGGCGAGCGCATGTCGGGCTTGGACACGATCTCCATCAGCGCGACCCCCGACCGGTTGAGGTCGATCAGGGTTTCGCCGGGGCGCTGATCGTGCATCGACTTGCCGGCATCCTGTTCCAGATGCAGGCGTTCGATGCCGACGGTCATGGTCTCGCCATCGTCGAGATCGATGACCATCGCACCCTCGCCAACGATCGGCTGCTTGAACTGCGAGATCTGATAGCCCTGCGGCAGGTCCGGATAGAAATAGTTCTTCCGGTCGAAAACGGAGTGCCGGTTGATCTGCGCGTTCAGTGCAATGCCGGTGCGCACGGCCTGGGCCACGCACCATTCGTTGATCACCGGCAGCATGCCCGGCATGGCCGCATCGATCAGCGAAACCTGGGTGTTCGGCTCGGCGCCATAGGCCGTGGCAGCGCCCGAGAACAGCTTGGCATTGCTCGACACCTGGGCATGGACCTCAAGACCGATCACGATCTCCCAGTCGCCCGTGTTGCCGCGGATCAGGCTCATCCCCGCATCTCCCGCACCATGGCCGGCACGCCGTCGAAGCCCGAGGCTTCCTCGATCGCGCGGCCGACGGCCAGCACCGTCTCTTCGTCGAAGGACCGGCCGATCACCTGCAGACCAAGCGGCAGCCCGCTCTCGCCGATGCCGCCGGGGACCGAGATCGCCGGCAGACCGGCAAGGCTCGCCGGCACGGTGAACACGTCGGTCAGGTACATCTGCACCGGATCGTCCATCTTCTCGCCGAAGCGGAAAGCGGCAGAGGGCGCAGTCGGCGCCAGGATCGCATCCACCTGCTCGAACGCCGCGGCAAAATCCGCCGCGATGCGCGTGCGGACCTGCTGGGCCTTCAGGTAATAGGCATCGTAATAGCCGGCCGAGAGCACATAGGTGCCGATCATGATCCGGCGCTTGACCTCGCGGCCGAAGCCCTCGGCGCGGGTCTTTTCATACATCTCGGCCAGGCTCGACACATTGGCCTTGGTGCGGTGGCCATAGCGCACGCCGTCATAGCGGGCGAGGTTCGACGAGGCCTCGGCCGGCGCCACGATGTAATAGGTGGCGAGCGCGTATTTCGTGTGCGGCAGGCTGATGTCGACGATCCGGGCACCGGCCGCCTTCAGCATGGCGACGCCGTCGGCCCAGAGCTTCTCGATCTCGGCCGGCATGCCGTCGACCCGGTATTCTTTCGGGATGCCGATCTTCAGCCCCTTCACGCCCCGGTTCACCGCGGCGCGGAAATCCGGCACGGCGATATCGGCCGAGGTCGAATCCTTTGGATCATGGCCGGCCATGGCGCCCAGCATGATCGCCGCATCCTCGACCGTGCGGGTGATCGGCCCCGCCTGATCGAGCGAGCTTGCAAAGGCGATCATGCCCCAGCGCGAGCAGCGGCCATAGGTGGGCTTCAGGCCCACCAGGCCGCAATAGGCGGCCGGCTGGCGGATGGAGCCGCCGGTGTCGGAGCCGGTGGCCGCGATCGCGCTGCGGGCGGCGACGGCCGCGGCCGAACCGCCCGACGAGCCGCCCGGCACCAGGAAAGCATCGCCGTCCGGCCCCCAGGGGTTGCGCACCGGGCCGGTCGCGGCGGTGATGTTGGCCGAGCCCATCGCGAACTCGTCCATGCTGGTCTTGCCCAGCATCACCGCGCCCGCGGCCTTGAGGTTCGCGCTGACGGTCGATTCATAGGGCGGCACGAAGCCGTCGAGGATCTTCGAGGACGCGGTGGTGGCGACACCCTCGGTGCAGAACAGATCCTTGATCGCGACCGGCACGCCGTCCATCGGGCCCCGGGCCTCGCCGCGTGCCCGGCGGGCATCGGCCTCGTCGGCCCGGGCGAGCGCGATCTCGGGCGTCTCGACGACGAAGGCGTTGAGCGAACGGGTCGCCGCCATCGCATCCAGATGCGCCTGGGTCAGTTCGCGCGAAGAGATGTCGCCCTTCGCCAGCGCCTCGGCCGCGCCGGCAATGGTGAAATCCGTCGGTCTGGTGGTCATGTCGATCACTCCACGACCTTGGGGACGACGAAGAAGACGGGGTCGCCGGCCGGATTATTGGCCATCACCTTGTCGCGGCAATTCCCGTCGGTCACGACGTCGGGACGCTGCGGCAGCCCCTTGTCGGCGGCACCGGTCATCGGCGCCACCCCTTGCGTGTCGACTTCGCGCAGCTGCTCCACCCAGTCGAGAATGCCGCCCAGCTCGCGGGCATAGCCGTCGAGCTCGTCTTCGGGCACATCCAGACGGGCGAGGGTGGCGATCTTCCTGACGGCGGCTCGATCGAGCGTCATCGTCGCTGCCCCACTCCAATGGTTCCGGCGGCCGGTTTCGCGAGAACCGGCGGTCAATCTGACGACGGCCGCTTCCCGGGCCGGTCGACGGGCACCCGATGCACCTTCGCGCAGGCACAGGTCCCCGTGCTTGACATTCCTGGCGGAAAAGCGGCCAGATGGCGGCTCTCGACACACCCGTTCAGCGGCAGCGAGGCCGCAAGGTAACACCCGCCATGACGAACCGCAACCCCGCCTCAGAGGCCGATTCCGGGGCAGATTCGGGGGCGCCGTCCAAGGCCCCCCCGAAGGTCGACCTCACCCCCTGGCAGCTGGCCCGGATGCTGCCCGCGAAGGGCCGGATCATGGGGCTGGATGTCGGCACCAAAACGGTCGGCATCGCGGTCTCGGACGAGCTGCGCCGGGTGGCGACGCCGATCGAGCTGATCCGCCGCACCAAGTTCCGCGTCGATGCCGCCCGCATGGCCGAGATCGTGCGCGAGCGCGGCGTGGTCGCGGTGGTGCTGGGCCTGCCGGTCAACATGGACGGCACCGAGGGCCCGCGCTGCCAGTCGATCCGCCAGTTCCGCGAGAATCTGGCCCAGTTCCTCACCGCGGACGGCATCGACCTGCCGATGATGTTCTGGGACGAGCGCTGGTCGACCGCCGCCGTGCAGCGCTACATGATCGATGCCGACATGTCGCGCAAGCGCCGCGCCGAACTGGTCGACAAGGCGGCCGCCGGCTACATCCTGGACGGCGCGCTCGACGCCATGAACCGCCCGCCGCCGATCTGGGCGCGCGAGGAAGAAGAGGATGCCGGCGAACCGGCAGACGAGCGGTGAGCGCCTGACTGCGGCAGCATTACGACACCCGGCCCGGGAAGTTGCGTGCCGGCACAGATCCCGGCCGGTTCCCGCCATTTCTCATGACGTGGTCACAGACCTCGTGTAGCGTCTCCGCATGGCGAGCGAGACGTCCAGCGATATGGATCCGCCGGCGGACGGGCCGGCCATCCCACCCATCCGGCGGCTGCGCCGGCCGATGGCCGGCTGGCTCGCCCTGCTTTTCTATGGCGCAATGCTGGGTGCCGCCGGCACCGGGCTGATGCTGCAGTATCAAGACCGCCTGGAGCATCAGATCGACCTGCGCGAGACCCGTCTGCGGACCGGGGGCGACGTGATCGCGACCATGGCACGGGTCGCTGCCGCTGAAATCGATGCCCTGGGCACGGCCGCGTCGCTGGCCATGGACCGCCCGCCGGCACTCCGCCTGCCCTTCCTGCGCGAAAACGACCGTTTCGAGGTACCGCCTGGCACCGGCATGACCGGGCGGCTGACCGGCCGCCTGCCCGACGATCCGTCGACCATGCCCGCCCTGCTCGACGAAATGTCGGCCGTGGCGACGATCGAGCCTTTCGTGCTCGGCGCCCTGCGCCAGCTGCCGGAAAGCGCCTGGATCTATTACATGTCGGCGCGGGGCTTCCTGCTGCTCTATCCCTTCGATGCGGGAGAAGCGGCACGGTACAGCGATGCGATGATGTCCGCCGAGCTGATGAGCCGCGCCCGCCCCGACACCAACCCGACCGGGCGCACCTTCTGGACCGCCCCTTACGAGGACATGGCCGGCAAGGGGCGGATCGTGTCGATCGTCAAACCGGTGATCGAGGCCGGCGCCCTCCCGCCTGCGGGTTTCCGCGGGGTGATCGGCATCGATCTCACCGAACAGGCGCTCGCACGCATGCTCGACGAAATGGGCCTGCCGGACGGCCTGCGGATGCTGATCGACGAGGCCGGCAATGTGATTGCCCTGTCGACCGGCGCCGGACCATTGCCCGCCGTCGGCGATACCGGCCTGCCTGACCGGATCTGGCAGGCGGCCGGCGGCACGGGTGCCCTGGGCGAGCGCATATCGACGCAGGCGCGCGGCGTTCTTCGGCCGATGGGCGATGCCGCACTCTTCCATTCCCGCATCGCCGGCACGCCCTGGTCGCTGATTCATATCGACCGGATGTCGGGCCTGAAGACCACCGTGCTGATGTCCATGTGGCCCGAGGCGATCGCAGCCCTGCTGCTGATGATGATCCTGGGCGCCTTCGAATCGCATCGCCGGATGCTCCGCCGGTTGAGCCGCCACCGCACCGCGCTGGCGCTCCGCGTCGAAGAACTGGACCGGGCACGCCGGGATCTGGCCGCAGCACGCGACGAGGCCGAAGCCGCCAACCTGGCCAAGACCGCCTTCCTTGCGCATATGAGCCACGAGCTGCGCACGCCGCTGAATGCGGTGATCGGCATGGCCGAAACGCTGAAAGCCGAAGTGTTCGGCCCGCTTGGCCCCAAGCAGATGGAATATGCCGGCGACATCGCAAGCGCCGGCGGCCACCTGCTGGAGCTGATCAACGACCTGTTGGATCTGGCCCGGATCGAGGCCGGCGAAGCGACGCTCGATGAAGAGATCGTATCGGTGGACGACATCGTGCGCCCGGCCATCTCGATCGTCTCGGCCCGGGCCCGCAAGGCCGGCCATGTGCTTCACCTGATGACGCCGTCGCGGCCGGTATCGGTATCCTGCGACAGCCGCAAGATGCGCCAGGTGCTGATCAACCTGCTGGGCAATGCGGTCAAGTTCACGCCCGATGGCGGCCGCATCTCTCTGGTGGTGCGGCTGATGCCCGACCGGTCGCTGACCTTCACGGTCACCGACAATGGCCGTGGCATGGATCCAGCTGAAATTCCCCGGGCCCTGGAGCCGTTCAAGCGGCTCGATATCGACCCACTGGTCCGTCGGCAAGAGGGAGCAGGACTGGGTCTGTCCATCGTCGCATCGTTCGTAAAGCTTCATCGCGGCAGGCTCGAGATCCGTAGCGCTCTGAAGTCTGGAACCTCGGTTGTGGTCACCCTCCCCACTGACTGCGTCCTGACAACGCCGTCTCCAAAGGACCTTAGGGCATCGGAAGGATGTAGGGGCGCGAAGAAGTCAGAAGTCGATGCTCCGCCCCGAGAATCTCCGGAGAACTGACAAATAGCAACCAGAGTTGTACTGACAATACCTCGCCCCTAAGCCGGCAAGGCAGCGTCAAGAGTGAAGATCGGAGGGATCCACTTCTATACCTGCCAAAAGCCCAACTTCGAGACAGGTTTCGGCGCGATCAGAAGCAATGACATTGTCGCAGCATACGAAGAATGGAGGGTACCGGACGACTGCCGATACCCTGAACCTGAGGCGTCAGGCAAGACCAGTGAAGTCAGGCAGCCCGATCCCAGCAGCTGACAGCCGCTCCCGTAGCTCTACAGGAAAGTCTATTTTTGCCCGATCTCCGGCCAACCGCACCTGTTCCATTTGGCGCTGCATGTTTGTTCTGGAGAAATCAGACGTGAAAATATTATCCATGCCGAAAGTGAAGAAGATGGACATTTTTTGCTCATCTCTCCGCATTTTAACATAAGCCTCTCGAATTTTCACGAAGAGATCAGGATCCTGACGCTGAGCGTGACGCCCTTTCAACACCCGAGACACCTTCTGCATGACTTTTTCAACGCCATCCGGCAAATCACCACAATGGCTGATTCTCACATCAAAAATCACGATATCGCCGAGCCCGGAATACAAAGTCACCAACTCCCCCTCGGAGAGATTAGCAACTTTATGCGAACCACGTCGAACTTTTAGCCCCGTATTATTGTTGGAATGGTCCTGCAGATATATCCCGATCTTATAAACGCGGCAACTCTCCGCGCCAATGCAGGGTTTGGAGAAGTAGCTACCGTACCTCGTCTCGCTATCTTTGTGCCAACCGGCAACCATATTCATATGGGCATCGCTATGGCCGGTGAAGACAACCTTTGACTGATCAAGCGACCAATTGATTGCCTGGATGATCCGATCGTGCCCGAATACCCATGCCAGGGCCTTCTCATCAGCTGCCACATTCGAACGAGTACGCCCGAGACCAAGCCGGAGCCCCCGCGCCTCCAGATAGCCACGGGCCTGTTCGCGCATGCGCGCTATCTCTGCCGGCGAGAAAACCTCTTTCAGCACAACAAAACCATTGGCTTCGATCGACTGCCGCAACGCATCGCCGGATACGACTCCGTTAGCAACATCCTGGTAGCGATATGTATCACCAACCACAAAGGAGGACATGGCTGTTCCCATGATCAGTTGAGCACACAACATATGCATGGCCAAACCGCGATGACATTCGACAAACCACGCCAGTCACCGGATTGCCACGCAGAACGGACCAAGACCTCGTCACACAGACGGCTGCAGGCACCGAATGTTCTTTTCCGCAAGTTTGGCATGCCCGGCAACGCGCGCCAAGATGTCACGTCTCCGGTCGTCCCCTTCGTCCAGAAAGCGTTGAGTCATTTGGAGGATGGCGGGGGTAGCCGCCCCCAGCTGCTTCGCATCGATCGATGCATCTGGCAGCCCAAGCAATCGTCCTAGCCCAGCAATCTTATGGGTATTGCCCGAGAACAAAACTGATGGTGTCCCACCAGTAGAAGCAAGGATCGACGGATGCCAACGCCCCGAAATAAAGGCACGAGCATTGGCAAGAATGTCCAACCCCATCCCCATCGGCGTGTTCGCCGGCAAAAACGGCAATGAAAGTTTCCGGGCGACTGGCGCCAGCAGGACTTCGTCCGTCGCGTCAGGTGCGACAACCAAGACCTGATCGCAGAGTTTACCCAATTCGCCGCAGAGGGTCACGAACGGGGATCGATCGACCGCCGATTGGTCTTCTGCCCGCAGCAATGCAGAACTACCCGTGATGCAGATATACGGCCGGGATGGATCAAATGTTGATGAGTCAAACGGGAAGACCGTACATGCGCCTTTTCGGCCGTACGCATCCAGAAATGCCTGCCCCGTCAGCGGCTTCCACCGGAAAGCTGCATCTGCGGACAAAGCATCTTCAGTGTACGGCAAAATGCGTGCAGCCTCATCAAAAGAGGCCGGCTCACGGAAAACAACATCATCAAGCATCGGATAGACCGCCTGAACGAGCGCGCGCATCCGCTCATCATTCAACTGGACAGTATGATTGACAATGACACATTTTTTGCCCGCGTGGCGCTTCGCATAATACATCCAGAAGAGCGACATCCGCCCTTTCTTTTCAAAATTGTAGATACTCCCCTCACCATTTACCATCACCAGGTCGGCTGCTTCAATCGCCTGCCGGGTGACCGGGAAAAGGCGCCCCGCCTTCACTTCCCGGGCCGTCACTTCGAAATCCTCCATGGTTTGAGGGTCTGCGATACGCCCCTGTCGACGACGCCTCAACGCGTTCTGTGCAACGCGGAGGCCAGCGCGAAGTTTTGGGCGTTCATAAGAATATTCTTTGAGAAGGGAAATAGCCCGGGTCTTGATGTTATAGGGGTCCGACCCCACACCATTCAAAGCGCCCAGTTTGACGATGCTAACCACTTCTGCATCTGTTTTCTGAATCAAATCGTACATCGCATAGGTCGTGGCCCTGCATCCCCAGTTGTTCTGACTGGTGCTGTCATTCACAAAGCAAATCTTCATGCCATCTCTCTTGGAAGAATGACGCCTGTTTTTGGCTGGCCTGTCATGGCGGTGCAGCGCAGCACCATCATACGAAGCCTCCATCAAACCACAAGCCGGTTCTCAAGACTTTATGTCGCAGCGCAACATAATCTATTCGTGATCTTGGGAATCTGGAGAAACAATCTGTATCCCCTGCGATCGGAAAGATGCTTCGATATCCGCAAAAAATGCAGCAGCCCGCCCCTTGCGAGATACGGGCAGAATAGAGCTGACTTTCGCGCCGGTCTCCCGTCTGAGCGATACCAGTGCCGTGCTGTAGAAGGAAACGAATTCCCCCACGTTCAGCTCCGCTGTCACTTCCTCGATTGGCATCGCACCCGGCAGCACCTCGACATCACGCGACAAAGCCTTTGCCATGTCCTCCGCACGTGAGACACCTTTCGGATGAGGCTTATAGAACAAAGTGCGCGGAGCTTTATGTCGGAAATAGCTTGCGACCCGCGCCCTGAGGACGCGCTCTTCTTCGGGATCGAGGAGTTCTGACACTTCCTGATCAAGGAAAACGATCCGCTCCGGATCTCCCGCCGGGCTCTGCCTACTGTTTGCAATGTCCAGTACGATCACCTCACCACCGCGCGAAACGAGGCCCTGCCGGTTAAAGGTAAAGGTGGCATCGTAGAGGTCCCGGTCGTACCCGGTGATGTGCCTAAGGCCAGAGATCGGCCAGTACGATACACCATATCTTGCCCCGACGAAAATTTTGGCCAGGTTCTTCAGTCGCTCAGATGGGCCCGGGCGCCGATCGGCATAGTTGATCATCCCGTCAGGCAGCAAGCCCAACCAAGCATGTCGCCGGCTGGACACAAAATAGTTGGCAGCAAAATGCATGACATGAGGAATGAAGATCGCACAATTGCGGCGAACAATGGGATGGCGTTTCAGGAATGCCGCAAATTCCCGAACAATAGAGCCGTAAGGCCTGGTGCCTGGTCCAGGGAAGCACTCGACATGCACCCCGCTCCGCTCTGGCAACCAGCGAGGTTCCCCCCCTCCAAACCAGAGTAGAAATGCCTGCTTCCTGGGTTCCAACATCCTCAGAAGAACGCCCGCCGCTCTCAAAGACTCGAAACCTGTGCAAACGAAGACGTACGCCGAAACTTTATCGGGGATTGTCAACAGATTACTCACGTCCTCACTCCCCCTGCTCCAGCAAGGAGCGCCGCCGACGCACGCGAAGCTCCGCCACGACAGTCAACACAATTGATTGTACAAGCATCGTGACCGCCGAAGACCATAGCAATCCAGGCACTCCCCAGGAGATCCAGAAGGATACCAGAACAATATAGCTCGCGGCTGCACTCATCGTAATGGCTGCCAACCACCAGGTTTCCTTCAAGCCGCCGAATATCCAAAAGCTACGATTAAACATTACAGCAGACACGCAATAGATAAATGCCGGAATCATCCAGATTATTTCAAGATGATAATCGCCCGGCAGGATATATTCCTTCATCATCAGAGCCCCAAGGGCAATAACAAAGGCTATGACAACAAGAATCATGTTCCGAAAGGAAACGCGCCTGATAATTTTTAGCCCAGCAGTCAGTCGCCCCGCCGAAAACGCCTCCATAAACGGAATGCGCTGGCTCTCCGAATAGGCGTTCACCAGAACCCCGAGAACAACCATGCCATACGACACGAGTGTGTATCCCGCAGCCAGGGAATCTGGAAGGGCAACTCCTCCCACCCATCGGCCGGCCTGCGCGACAACCCATACCGACACTACGTAGATCGTTGTACCGCTCGCATACGCAAAGGCCGGCCTGATATGCGAGAAATTTAAACTTCCATGTGCCAGAGCATAGCGATACACCGGCCACGTTGCCAGCCAGGCGATGACCTGCGCGAATATGTAACCATAAATCAGAACCTCCACCTTATCAGATATAAACGGCTGGAACAGGAGATAGCCTGCCAGGAGCCCGAAGCCGGCGCACATTGACGACAAGGCAAAAAGGTTGGCCCGATCTCGCACACGGGCGAAGATGCTGCCGCTCTGGCTAAGGACCAAAAGCAGGCCGCATACCAAAATCTCAAGCTGAAGCCTCAAGCTGCCTGCGGTGAGAGGATCCTCAATGCCTGACAACATCGCTCCGAGTATCAGCAGCAAACCACCCGACAGCAGCCCAGCGACACCAGCTACAAGATTGGTAAGAAAAGCAGTTCCTTTACTCCGATCGTCCGGCTGATCGAAATACATACGGCCTATAGCCATATGCAAATTTGCTGTGAGTGCTGGAACCGCGACAGCTACGACACTCGTGAAAAGTCCGAATCGGGTAAATTCAGAAGCAGACATCGTCGCGACAACGAGCGGCAGCAAAAGTATGTTGCCGAGCTTCTGAGACATTGTTCCGCCGACGATCAGCAGCGTTCTCGCACGTCGCATGAGTTCTCTCCTCGCGCTCTACTGCGCCGCTGACACCCGAGACGCTAGCTTATCCGACCCGGAATCTGGCTGCTCTGAAGCGAGAGCCACCTTCCGAGCAACAACTGTACGGTGGTAGCGTACCTGCTCTAGGGTGACGATGATTGTCGCCCAGATGATAATGTAAAAGGCTTCATTTACCGTACTGTAAAACATCGACGAAATAAAGAGCCCACCGATAAATATCGGCGCATCAAATGCCCGCAACGCAAAACCAAGCATAAAATAATATAGAATAACTACCATAACTATTAGAGAAACAACAAAACTCGTCTCGACAAATATGGACGCCCACACGGAGTGGGTCGGCATATAACCCACATAGAACTCCCCAAGCAGCGATTTATACTTAGCAATATGAACGAATCCTCCGCTCTCAATGAGAGAATACTGAAAATTCCCCAAACCAACACCAAAAATCATATTAAAAACTGTATGGACCTTTGCCTCGATTGCCAATCGAATCAGCATGACATGAGAGGCAAAAGAGTCATCCTCCATCAACTTACTCAGCTTGGCGACGCGATTGAAGAAGGAGTTATCGATCTCATCGAAAGCCCCCGTCGCCCAGGCGAGGAACACAGCGAAGCTCGAGACAAGAATCAACAAGTTAATCGCAAGCAAACGCGATCCGCCTGGAGATATCCTGGCTTGAAAATTCAGCCGGAGTAGATAGTAGAGGATGAACAAAATCAGTGGAAAAAAGAGAACGCCCAAGCGCGACAAAGTCGTCGTCGACACAAAAAGCGCGACCCCCATAATAGTCAATGCAAAAAGAGAGAACGCAGCTCGCTTTTTCCAGGTCCACTGGGCATTATCTGCCCTCACAACTGTAACACGAACATAATTACTGAGACAGAACATGAAGAAACCCAAATACACACTAAAATGAGACTTATCGTCAAAAAAGAATGAATATCTAATGTCCTGATACATTGCCGCGCTTCCCAAGAAAACCAGAAAATAATGCAGAATCGCCAGCACCGAAACCGCGCTCATTGCGATAATAACTGCGCGCATGTATCTATAGTAATCAAAAAGCGGCGTCCTCGCGAATATCACGTAAAATCCCAAAAATAGAAAAGAACTCGCATAATATATGTTAAATACAGCCGACCTTATCCCGTGAGACATAAAAGAAGAAATCAGCACACTGACCAGGAGAGCAATAATGACCCTCTGGACCTGAGGCGATCGAAACGACTTCATCCACAGCGGCACAATGAAGAGGGTCGCCGCTATGATCATGGGAATCGTCAGAGGTGCCTTGGAAACGACACCGGTCACAGCATTAAGAAAGAGAACAGCAGCAGGCAACAGGTGGAGCGACAGGAGTATCCACCTGTGGCTCGCCCTGAATGCCTCCACCTGAGCCGCACTCGTCACTGTCATTCCCCTGTCGGACGCGCAATTTCGCTACGGAGCATCTTCAGGAAGGTCAGCGTATAATAGATGAAGGCGCCAGCCATAATTGCAATTATTGCGATGATAACAGGGGACGTATTAACTATACCCCGCGGCGCGTACACCTGATCGATCACCCGAATACCATACGAGAGGTCTGCGCGAACAATAACTTCTCGCGTCATAAGGCGAGTGATCTGACCAGAAATAGCGTTCGACACCTGCGATGCAGAAAGCTGTGCAAGGTCATCGGACAGCACATCCATTTGAGCCTTGATAGTACGGATCTCATCTTCGCGGCGCCAGCTGATATAATAGCGCAAGATTTCCTTGATAATATTCTCGCTAACGGCACGATCGGACGTTGTCATGTCGATCTTGACAATGCCATTCTGATCGAGCGTATCCAACTGAACGGATTTATTTATAAATCCGCGAACATCTTCAACTTGAATATCCTGGAACTCCGGCTTCATCAAACGGGCCATCATTTGACCTCGTCGCCACTTGTCGACCTCGGCCTTTACAAAATCAAACTGCAGCAGGTGTTCAGCCAGGGTAATGCCGTTGACGACCTCAAAGAACTCCGTGATCCGCTTTCCCTGGCCGCCGCCGAACAGCGGCAACGCCGATTGCTGCTGTGCTTCGCTCCCTGGCTGTTCGACCGAAATGATCGTAGACGCCATATAAATATCATACGGCGATTGCGTTCCATAGATCACTGTAAATACCAGCACAGAAAACGCCATTGATATAAGAAGATGCAGCCGACGGCGAAACATGCAGAGGCCTCCAGATAAAGTGAAGTGGATTTACGGACGCTGGTATATCATGCTCTACCGAATTCATCCGCAATTCTCACAATGTCATCTTCACCAAGATATCCACCCGATTGGACCTCAATCAAATGAAGCGGAATTCTTCCGGGATTACCCAACCGGTGAACCGCCCCCTGCGAAATATATGTTGACTGGTTTTCGTGGAGTAGAAATGTCCTGTCGCCACAGGTAACCTCTGCGGTTCCGCTGACCACTATCCAGTGCTCAGCCCGATGATGATGCATCTGAAGCGATAGTTTACGTCCTGGTTTGACTACGATACGCTTCACCTGAAAGCGATCACCGAGATCAATACACTGATAACTGCCCCAGGGTCGATAGGTCAGGGCCCCCGTTTCGGCCTCCGGCCGGCGCGCGACACGCAGGCGTTCAACAATGGTCTTCACCGCCTGGGCCTCATGCTTGGGGGCCACCAGCACGGCATCATTGGTCGCCACCACGATCAGGTCGCGGACACCGACGGCGGCGACCAGCGGTCCTTCGCTGCGCAGATAGCTGTCGGCGACGTTCTCGGCGACGACATCGCCGATCGCCACCACACCGGCGGCATCCCGATCGCCGATCGCCCACAGCGCATCCCAGGCCCCGACATCCGACCAGCCGAGATCGGCCGGCACCACGGCACCATGGGCGGTCTTTTCCATCACGCCGACATCGATCGACAGATCCGGTGCACTGGCGAAGATCTCCTTCGGCAGCCGGACGAAATCGAGATCGGCCGACCGGCCCGCATAGGCGGCGGCCACGGCCTCGGCCACGGCCGGAGCCGAGGCTTCGAGTTCAGCCAGCACCACCCGGGCCGGGAACAGGAACATACCGCTGTTCCAGAAGAACCGGCCTTCGGCCAGATAGCGCTCCGCCGTCTCACGCGCGGGTTTTTCGTGGAAGCGGCTGATGCGGAAAGCCCGCTCGTCAAGCGCCGCGCCCGCCTCGATATAGCCATAGCCGGTTTCGGGCCGGGTGGGCTTCACGCCGAAGGTGACGAGATCGCCGGCCACTGCACGACGGGCCGCAGCAGCCACCGCCTCGCGGAAGGCAGGCGTGTCGCCGATCACATGATCCGACGGCAGCACCAGCATCAGCGCTTCGGGATCATGAGCAAGAGCCGCATGCGCCGCCGCTGCAACGGCCGGCGCGGTGTTCCGCCCCACCGGTTCCAGCAGAATGGCCGCCGGCTCGATGCCGGCGGCACGCGCCTGCTCGGCCACCAGGAAACGATGGTCTTCGTTGCACACCAGAATGGGCGCCCCGAACCCCGCTTCGGGCGAGACCCGCTTCAGGGTCGCCTGCAGCATGGTGTCGCTGCCCGCCAGCGCCAGAAACTGCTTGGGCAGCGCCTTGCGCGAGAGCGGCCAGAGGCGGGTTCCGCCGCCGCCACACAGGATCACGGGCGTGATGATGCTGGAGCTCATGAAATCGGTCTCGTTTCGCTGTCGGCTGAGCGGCTGTCAGGATTGCGGGGTGCGAAGGATCACGTTCTCCGGAGAGACGCGCGACGTCCGCGGTCTCAGGCCGCGAACGCCTTCTCCAGACGCTCCAGAGCGATCCAGAAGCCCTCGCCGTCGTTTTTGTGGCCCTGCCAGATTTCGGGGATGAAGCTCGCGCCGGGCTGGGTGCGGTCGATCACATGCCCGAAGGCGCGGAAATCGATGTCGCCGTCGCCGACCTGAAGGCCTTCGCCGTCGACCCCCTTGCTGTCCGCCAGGTGCATATGGGCCGTGACCGGAGCCACCGCCTCGCAGAAGGCTTCGAACGACCACTTGTAGTGGTTGCAGGCCAGCTTGGAATGCGAGATGTCGAGGCAGATCCGCATCTTCTCGGCATCGCAGAACGACCGGATCGTCTCGGCGTCGACGAACAGGTTGTGGAAACTCTGTCCGCCGAAATGCCAGGGGAAGGGCGGCATCGTCTGCGGGATCACCTCGACCCCGTCGCGGCTGAGCAGCCGGAGCGTCTCGGACAGCCGCTCGTAGAGGGCGGTGCACTCGGCAGGATGCAGATGGCGATCGGTGGTGAAGCCGCCCACATTGGTCACGATGAGCGGGTCGGTCGGCTGATCGAAATACTCGCGCAGCCGCCGGGTCACGTCGATCACCCGCTGCATCTCTTTCACCGAATGCGCCCGATAGTCGGCATCGTCGGAGACGAGGTTCAGCGTGTGGTCGTGGGCGAACAGCTCAGGCGCGTGCACCACATAGCCGATCGGATAGCGGCCGCTCAGATATTTCGACAGCTCGATCTCCAGATCCTTGTAGCTGAGGTGGAATTCCACCAGCGACAGGTTGGTCTTGTCGAGCAGGCGCTGGAAGTCATGATAGCGCACCGGCACCCCCCAGGGCCGCGAGAAGGCATAGGGCCGCGGTTCGATGACGCCGTCCGCCAGATCAGAGGGGTAGAAGAAATCGCCGGCCTTGACCTCGCGGCGCATCGTGCGCCCGACCAGCTCGGCCAGGCGGTTGGGCTGAATGCCCTTGCCCGGGCTCTTGACATCGACCATGTCGGCGGTGACGACGGTGCCGATCGCAAGCGTGGTCTTCGCAACCAGGCTCTTGGCCAGGGTCTCGCGGTTCATCAGCTCACCCTGGGAGAGCTGGCGCGAGCCGCCCTCGCCCATGGCTTCTTCGACCTGGCGGATGCCGTCGACCATGCGACGGAATTCCTCGGGCAGCAGGCTGACCTTGTGGTCGTTGCCTTCCAGACCCTTGTCGATGGTGAAGTGCTTCTCGATGACCTTGGCACCCAGCGCCACCGCCGCGACCGAGACATTGATGTCGCGCTCATGCCCCGAATAGCCGACGACGCAGTCGCCGATCTCGGCCAGGCGCTTCATATAGCGCAGGTTGACGTCCTTGAAGGGCGCCGGATAGGTCGAATTGCAGTGCAGCAGGACGAAGGGGGCGCCCAGGCGGTGCAGCACACCGGCCGACTGCTTGATCTCCGCATCGGTCGACATGCCGGTCGACACGATCAGCGGCTTGCCGGTCGCTGCCATCGCCGACAGCAGATCCAGATTGGTCATGTCGGCGGACGCGACCTTGAAGCCCTCGAGCCCGTATTCGTCGAGCAGCCGCACGCTCTCATGGTCCCAGGGCGTGCAGAGCGGGGTCATGCCGCGGGCGCGCACATGATCGAACGCCCGGAACAGATCGTCATTCGACAGCGAGAAGCGTGCCAGCAGGTCCAGCGTGTACTGCGAGCCAAGATCCTCGCTGGCATCGTTGTTGTCGCCGGCATTGCGATAGAGCCGGTCGAGCTGCCGCATCTGGAACTTGGCGCATTCGGCCCCGGATTCCGCAGCCAGATCGATCAGCCGCTTTGCCAGATCCAGATCGCCCTGATGATTGTTGCCGATCTCGGCAATGACATAGGCCGGGTGATCCGGGCCGATCTCGCGATCGCCGATCCGGACAACCGCCGCCCCGATCCGGGCAACCGCCACCACCCGGCCCTGCTCGTCCAGCAGCGGCAGGGCGGTGATCCGCTCGGAAAGTTCGGCGGCGATCCGCTCAGGGGCGGCATCGCGCGGCAGGGCGCGGAAGCTGCGGTTCATCGCCTCCGAGACCGGCCGGTCCAGATCGATGGTCGGCTGCTCCACAACCCAGCGCCGGAAGTCGCCGTCGGTCAGCACACCTTCGAGCCGGCCGGCCTCCGACACGGCGAAGACGATGCCGTGCTTGTTCTCGCTGATCTTGCGAAGCGCGGTCGCGATCGTCTCCTCGACGAAGGTGAGGTAGGGAACGATCCTGGTTTCGATGATCATCGGCGTCCGATCGGCTCTAGCTGGGGGTCGGCGGTCTGGAAATGGCGCGCCGCCGGACCCGATCGTCAAACTCGCAAGGGCTCGCCCAGCCCATAGATCCTGATGGTAGCGCGACTTACCGCGAATGCGTAAGCAGCGTCTCGATCACGACCATATCGACTTCGCTGTCGATCTCATAGGCCGTCTCTTCCGCCATCTCGTGCAGCGCGATCCGGCCGCCGAGGCGGTTGTTCCGGGTCCGCAGCATCTCGGGCGGGAACAGGTAGATCGAGCCGTTCTCCACATATTGCGGCGTCATGTCCTGACGCCGCGGACGGCTGGCCGGGTCGTAATTGATCGCCTGTGCCCCATCGGCCCCCCGCCGCCACAGGAAGCGGTGCGAGGCAACGACCGACAGAAGTGTATCGGCCCCCTCGGCTTCCAGGGTGACGATGGCACGATCGATGTCGTCGGCGGCACGGATGGGAGAGGTGCACTGCAGGAACACCACCAGATCCACCTTGCCCTCGCGGGCCTCGATCTCGTCGACGGCATGCCTGAGCGCGGCCTCGGAACTTGCCGTGTCAGAGGCGAGATCGGCCGGGCGCCGCACGATCTTCGCGCCGTATTGCGCAGAGACGGCTGCGATCTCGTCATCATCGGTCGAGACCCACACGCTGTCGACCCGGGCCGAATTCAGCGCCTGTTCGATCGAATGTGCAATCAGTGGCTTGCCCGCCACCGGACGCACGTTCTTGCGTGGAATGCCTTTCGATCCCCCGCGCGCGGGGATGATCGCAATCGTCGAACCCATTTCCGTCTCCGCAATCGGCGCGGCCTCGCCGCCCCTGCGTCACTCTGTCCGCCTGCATCACTCTGCCCGGGGCAGGTTCAGCCGGCAACCCGCCCGCCGGAGCTGCCCCATTCACGCCCTTCGCGCAGATCGAAGGCTTCGCTCGTCCAATAGAAATCCTGGCCGCTCACCTTCGGGATCCAGTGTCGCGGCAACCGGGTTGCGTTGTAGCCGAGCTTATAGCCGACATATTTCGCACCCGTCTGCACCACGGCATAGGGGATGAGGTGCGGACGTTCGCGCAGCAGGCGCCCCATCAGCGCCTTCACATAGCTGCCGCCGCGCTTTTCGTCACCGCCACTGTCCAGCAGCAGTTCCTTCTGACGGCGCCGTTCATAGCCCACATCGAACATGCGCCGGAATTCCTGTTCCAGCGTGTAGGTATGGGAATGATGCACGACCGCCTCGGCGACATAGGCGATGCGATGCCCACGCCGCAGCAACTTAGCAGTGTTGATCGCATCCTCCATCGTCAGGGTCGGGCCGATCCCGCCGATCGCTTCCAGCGCCGGATTGGACCAGGCCGCACAGCTGTCGGAGCAGAAATAGAGGAAGCTGCCCCATTTCGACCGCTCGTCGTAAGACCGGACATGGCTCTGCGGCGGATAGTTGAACTCGCGGGCGAAGCTCTCGAAAAAGCCGGCACCCGTATGCGGGATCTGCCGTGCATAGGTGACCGCCGCCGTGCCGTCGACGATCGGCGTCACCAGATGCCCGATCATATCGGCAGAGGTCGCATAGGCATCGGGCGTGATCATCACCACGATATCGGTACCCAGCGCCTGACGCGCCCGTTCCCGGGTCATGCCGTGATTGAACGAGCGGCGGGGCACGACCAGCGTTTCGGCCCCCATCTCTTCGGCCAGTTCCACCGTGCCGTCATTCGACGACGAGTTGACCACCAGCACCCGCGGCTTCAGCGGCGAGGCGAGCAGCGGCGGCAGGCAGTGCGGCAGCATCTTCTTTGCGGTGTAGGTGATCACCGCGACGCCGATGGTGGGCTCGCGTCCCTCGGCGATCCACGGAGCCGCTTCACTGACGACGCTGGCAGGTGCGGGGGTCATGGCTTTCAGGCTCCCTCTCCGGCAGAAGGGTCTCCGGCAGCCTCGCGCAGAGGCAGGTTAAGGCGATCGGCATAGAAGCGGGCAATACCGTCCCAGGCGGCCGCCTCGCTCCAGCCCAGACGATCCGCATCCACCCGATCGGTGTTGATCCGGATCGGCGGCTCGGCGAAGACCGCCTGATGGGCCAGCTCCAGCGGGCAATCCAGCACCAGCCGCGCCGCCATTTCACGGGCGAACCGCCGGGCGAAATCCCCCTGGCTCTCAACGTACCCGCTGGGGCGGCAGACGTGGAAGCCCCCATCCGAGGGCATGGCTGCGACAAAACCGGCATAGGCCGCCGCCAGCAGCGAGACCTGGATGTTGTCGCGGATATAGGCGGGGGTTCCGACCGTGGGGCAGCGCCCCTCGGCCCAGCTCTTCATCAGATAGGCGGTGAAGCGAGGTTCCTCGAACGCCCCGAAGGGGTTGGGAATGACCACCTTGCCCAGGGTCACACCTTCACGTGCGGCGTAAAAGGCATAGAGATCGGCGGTCAGGCCCTTGGACAGACCATAGGGGCTGAAAGCGACGGCCGGTTGCGTGCCGGCCCCTTCCCGCTGCTCGAAGACCGACCCGGTCAGCACCAGCCGATCACAGCCGGCGCCACGCATCACCCGCAGCGTCTCCACCAGACCGAAGGCGTTGTCCGCCAGGGCCTTCACCGGATCGAAGTCGGGGCTCTTATAGTCCCGCACATCGGCAGCATGATGGCACAGAACATCGAAACGCTCGTCGTCGGCGAACAGCGCCTGAAAACGCTCCGAGCCGAAAGTGACCGCCTCGACAAGTCGCAGACGCGGCGCCAATGCCTCAAGCCGCCGGACACGCAGCTCCCGCAACGGATCGGCGGCATAATCGGCACGCTGGCGATAGAGGGTTGCGACCACGTCATGGCCGGCCGCAACCAGCGCCTCGGCATACCACATGCCGGTGAAGGAACTCGCGCCCGTCAGCAGGATGCGCATAATCAGCCCCTCATCGCAGATGCAGATCGGGATCGAAATCCGGATGAGCCTGATCGCGCGCCGAGATCACGGTGGGTTCGATGGGCCAGCCCACCTGGAAACGGGGGTCGTTCCAGCGCACCCCGCGCTCCCGCGCCTTGTCGTAGAAATCCGACACCATGTAGACCAGTTCGGTGTCGTCGACCAACGTGATGAAGCCGTGCGCAAAGCCGCGCGGCACATACATCGCCCGCCGGTTCTCGGCGGTGATCTCGGCACCGAACCACTGCCCGAAGGTCGGCTGATCCTCGCGAAGATCCAGGATCACGTCCCAGGCCGCACCGCGGATGCACCGCACGACCTTCACCTCGGCCGACGGCGCCAGCTGATAATGCAGCCCACGCAGGGTGCCGCGGGTGGCGCTGTAGCTGTCGTTCATCTGCACGAAACGGGTTTCGAGGCCGGCTGCACCGAATTCCTTTTCGCAGAACATCCGACTGAAGAAGCCGCGCTCGTCCCCGATCGGTTCAATCTCGATGACGAAGCCGCCCGGAATGGGGGCAGGGATGAACTTCATACGGCCTCCGGCACATTGGCTGCGCGAAACGCGCCTTCATAGGCGGCGATCTGGTCCATCGTGATGTCCCAGACCGGCCTGCCTTCCGACCAGGCCTTGTACCAGCCGACGGTCTCACGCATCGTGTCTTCGAAGCGCCAGGCCGGCCACCAGCCCAGAATATTGTTGGACTTGTCGCAATTGAGCCGCAGCAGATGGGCTTCATGCTTCGCATCGGTCGCCGGCGCCACCTCGACCGATCCCTTGCCCCAATGCGCCACAACCGCCTCTGCAAGCCGGATCACCGGCTGACAGTCGCGCGCCGACGGGCCGAAATTCCAGCCCTCACCGGTCTCGATCCCGCGGGCGCCGGTCATCAGCTTCGAGGCAACCATCATGTAACCGCCCAGCGGCTCCAGCACGTGCTGCCAGGGGCGCACGGCGGTGGGGTTGCGCAGGAAGACCGGCTCGCCCCGCTCGATCGCCCGGATGCAGTCCGGGATGATCCGGTCCGCCGCCCAGTCGCCGCCACCGACCACATTGCCGGCACGCACCGACGCCGACAGAATGCCTGCCGGGTTCAGGAAGGACTGGGCATAGGCGTGGAACACCAGCTCGGCCGCCCCCTTGGAGGCGCTGTAAGGATCGCGGCCGCCCATCGGGTCGTTCTCGCGATACCCCCAGATCCATTCCTTGTTGTCGTAGGCCTTGTCGGAGGTGATGTTGATCACGACCTTCACGCCGCCGACGCGCCGCACGGCATCCAGCACATGGACCGTGCCCATGACATTGGTGTCGAAGGTCTCGACCGGCTCGTCATAGGAATAGCGGACCAGAGCCTGGGCAGCCATGTGGAACACGATCTCGGGCTTCGCCGCCTCGACCGCCGCCATCACGGCTGCGGGGTCGCGCAGATCACCGACGATGTGCCGCATCCGCCCTTCCAGCCCCAGAAGGTCGAAATGGCAGGGGCTGGTCGCCGGTGGCAGCGCGAAGCCGGTGACATCGGCCCCGAGCTTCAGCAGCCAGGCACAGAGCCAGCTTCCCTTGAAGCCGGTATGGCCGGTCACCAGCACGCGGCGCCCGGCAAACACATTCTCGAACGGCAGATCGCTCATCTCGCTTCCATCACCTGCAGTCGGAGACGGATGTCGCAGATCCGCCCCATCCGATGCACCGCATGACACGGCCGGTGCCCCGGGGCCCGGCCGCATCCCGGGTCAATCCTTATAGGCCCAGGGCGCCTTGCCCTGTTCCCACAATGCGGTCAGATGCTCGCGGTCACGCTGCGTATCCATGCACTGCCAGAAGCCCGGGTGCTTGTAGACATGCAGACCACCATCGGCGGCCAGCCGCGACAGCGGCGCCTGCTCCAGCACCAGCGAGGGATCGGTCGACAGGTAGTTGCGGAAGTCGCGATTGAAGAAGAAGAACCCGCCATTGATCCAGGCATGGGTGATCTCGGGCTTCTCCGCGAAGGAGAGCAGACGATCGCCTTCCATGTTGAACTCGCCGAAGCGGGAGGGCGGGTTCACGCCAAGCACCGTGCCGGTCTTGCCATGCGCCTGATGGAAGGCCAGCTCCGCCGCCAGATCGACATCGGTCACGCCGTCGCCATAGGTGACGGCGAAGGTCTTGGCATCGCCGATATACCGATCGAAAGCCATGGCGATGCGCGCGCCGGTCATCGTCTTCTCGCCGGTATAGGCCAGCGTCACTTCCCAATCACAATCGTGATTGATCTGGTGATAAGAAACGCTGTTATCGACGAGATTGACCGTCGCGTCGCTATTCATGGAATAAAAGTTCAGGAAGTAATTCCGGATCACTTCCGACTTGTAGCCCATGCACAGCACAAATTTACGGAAGCCGAAATGCGAATAGGTCCGCATGATGTGCCAGATGATCGGCTTGTCGCCCACCGGAACCATCGGTTTCGGTCGGAATTCGGTTTCTTCCTTGATGCGCGTGCCAAGCCCGCCACAAAGGATGAAAACAGGAACTGAAGAAGGAGTCATGATAGCGGTCTTGTCGCCTCTATGAAGCCGCACATGCGCGTATCTCGTCCGGCAGGGGCCGGACCCATCGGCATTGGCGGTCGTTCGCTCCGATCGTGCCTGTTCCGTATACCATGCCAACGGCGCTGTCACAAGCCGCACGCATGACAACGCAGTTGCGGGATCTCTTTGATATTTCAGAATGTTTACGGCCGGAGATCAACAGATTTCGATCTCCGGCCGTGGCAAATTGCGGGCACAGATGCAATGTATGATTAACAGCCCGGGCCCTAAAGGCCCAAGATGCTGAGGGGTCAGTCCATCAGACCAGGCCAGTACCGAGAGGTGTTCTCCGCGTCATACCCCCCAACCCGGCCAATGAGAGCGCTGGAGCGGTTGAGCTGAGCGCCGCCATCACGGGTGACCGGCCGATAGGTCAGACCGAACCGGGTTTTGGTCGGTCGGGTCGAATAGATGTCCAGCGGGATGCTCAGGAAAAATCCCTTGTCGAAGCTGCCTTCACCGAATTCCGCGGCTGATACGTCAGTAACGGTCGCAAAAACGCCTGCACGGATGCCACTGTCGAATTCACGCGACAGCTCGAAGGTCGCCCCCCAATCCTTCGCCAGATATCGCCCGGCCCGCACTGATCCGTTCAGGTTCCAGAACGGTAGCTCATAATAAACGCCTACATGTCCCGTGACTGTACTGTAGTCCAGGAAGCTGAACATCCCATCATAGTCACGCTGCTTGACCCAATTAACATCAATGCCGTAAGCCCATGGCGATCCCACCTCCTTGTAAAGCATCTCGCCACCGACACCACCGAACATTTCTTCCAACAAACCGGCATAGGCTGTGGCATAAAGTCCAGGTGCGAAGGATGTATAATAAGCTCCCTGCAACCGACCTATCCAGGCCTCACCTTCTTTGAGGTAATCCTTAATAGCACTACGTACATGTGGCAGCTGGCTATCGGACTCGAGTGTCAGATCATCATAATTATTAGTAATATTCAGCCCCGCATATCCATCAATTTCGGTGTTAGGAGAGGGGCGGATGGATGCCTGGGCACGCATGTAGAGCTGATAGATCAGGAAGGCGTCCGGCCCGCCGATCTGCTGCCTCGTTCTTGGGGCAATTGACCAGTCGAACCCCGGATACTGCGACTGATTCAGAACAGCATCATCCCGTGGCGGCGCCGCCTGCGCGACGGTGCTCTGATGCCAGATTTCTTCAGGAGTCGCCTCATCTTCCGACAGCCGCTCGATATGAGTCCGCAGGACAGTGAGTTCCAGAACCGGCAAGCCGTCGTCGCCGAGTACCATGGTCAGACGTTCTACTCGCGGCGGCATCACCTGGGTTGCCACACGAGCAGCCCGACCGGCTGATGTCACAAAATTTCGGAAAGGCATATTTCCTATAAAGAGGCGAACAGTGTCCCCCTGTAGCTCCATCCGATCGATTACGACGTCATTCTCCTCTGCGGCCGCGAACAGGCGCCGGGCCAACGCTTCGGTTTCCGCAGACTCTTGCTGCGGGGTTGTGGCAGCGTATGGCCGGTCGACCGGCCTGGCATCAGCTTGTACAGCCCCGTTCCGGAGAAGCTCAGAACGCGAAGCCGTCCACGTGACCAGAGGGCGCCCGGCCGCCGAGAGAAGCCGCACCTCAACCGTCACAACATCCGCCGGCACAGCGCGCGCTGCCACCGCCGCGACATCCAGCGCATCGGCCATATCATGTCCGGGAAGCCCTCCCGTGAGATCAACCGATGCCCGATCATTCACAACGTCAAAACGCTGCACGACCATCTGCCGATCAGCCGCCGCCGCCCTGACACTCGCCTCCGCAAGCTCAGGAAGCCAGACGGCAGCCGTCGGCGCGGGATCGACTGGCCTGTCCGCGGGCACTCCTTCAGGTCCCTGGCGTCCCCGGAGGGCGACCTCAGGCGGGACCCCTTTGTCGAGCAGTGGATTAAAGCCGTTGTTAAAATCGGCGAACAGTGAAACACGCGCCATCGCTGTGGTTCCACGTTCGAAACCTGCCGCGAGCTGGACCCAACTCGCGGGCTGCCAAGTGATCCCAAAGTTGAGCGGAATTTTAGGATCAAGATCCGACGTAGCCGGATCATTAGCATAATTGTTCGGGTCGTATTCAACGATAAAACGCAAATCATCGCCGAGCAGGGGAACATCCCGCCAGAGGTAGCTTACACTGCCAAACAGAGCAATGGGGCCGGTGAAGAAGGCTGTACCGACCCCACCCGGGGCATCTGCCCCGCCAACCCTGTTGTCGAAGCGATCAAAGAATACCCCTAGCGGATTGTCGAGATGCGCCCTTGTGCCCATGGCGCCAAATCCCAAGCCTCCACTGAGGTCAAAATCCCCGATACGCTTGGATGCCACAAAATATTCGGCGCCAAACAGGCCAGTACCACCGAGGTCACGGAAACCAACGGCAATTTCTGGCCAGCTTTCGCTTTCCTGTGAGAGCCTTACCTTTAGATCAACACTTCGGTCTTTATAATCTTGCCCGTCTGCAAACCCATCAACCGGGCTGTAGGCACGGTCTGTAATACGCGTATATCGGAAAGTCCCTTCAAGCCAAGGCAGCGCCTGCAAATTAATGAAATAGCGATGGTAGGGAGAAACGATCGAAATGCCCGCCAGAAACTGGCCATCCTTACCGAAGCGGGCGGTTGGCGTCTGCACTGCACCGATGCCACCATAGTCAGACACGTTCGGCAGAACGATCTTCTCCCATGGCTTCGGCTGCTCGCCAGCTTGCTGCGCGGCAGCCGGTTCCACGCTGACATTCGTAAGGATGGCGACCAACAGGACGTTGGCCGCCATCACGTATGCCTTTTGGCTCCTCACCGCCGTGCGGCCTCAATCCTGGATGGCGTTCAGAGAGGCTGCGGTCAAAGCCAAGCCGCTCAGGATACGGGTGACATCCGTGGTCACAGCAAGGAAGTCGAAAGGCGCCAGATCACGAGGTATCACAATCATAGAGCCTGGAGGAACGTTAGCTTCGGTGGTTGACCACGAGCCCAAATCGACCGGCTGTGCCGCACCATTCGGCAAGACGATGAAGGCGCGCCCCTCGTCAGAGTCAAGCGAGTATCCCCCCGCCAGATTGACGTAGTCACTCGCACGCTGTCCGCTACGGAACTGCTGGGCGCCCGGATTGAGCACCTCACCAACGACGAGTACATAGTTGGGCCGCTTGGGAATGTTGATGGCGTCGCCTCCCTCCAGAACCGTATCCAGCTCAGGACGAGCGGCAAGTACC
Source organism: Tistrella mobilis (assembly GCF_041468085.1). Lineage (NCBI taxonomy): Bacteria > Pseudomonadati > Pseudomonadota > Alphaproteobacteria > Geminicoccales > Geminicoccaceae > Tistrella > Tistrella mobilis. The sequence goes on from NZ_CP121017.1 coordinate 3,744,130, forward strand.
GCCGGATCAGCCTCGACAACGACGCGGCCATAGGGCTCGACAGTGGCCAGATCCTTGACCAGATCCCTCATCACGCCCATCGCATCTGCCATGCCAGAGCTTGAGCCGGAGCGCTGCGACTGACGCGCAAGAAGGGAGACGATGCCCTTCTGAAGCTCGTCAGCGGTGCGTCGATTGGCTTGCCTTTCGAGATCGCGAACCCGATCACGCGTGAAAACCGCGCCGAAGGGATAGGCCTCGGAGGTCAATCCACCGGCGCGAGCCAGAAGCTCGGACAGGCGCTCGCCACGGGTGATGTCATATGCGCCTGGGCGAAGAACTTCCCCCCGGATGGAAACCAGCCCTTGCTCTCGCGTGGTGATCCGCGTCGCAACCCGGACGGTATCGCCGGGCCGAACCATGATGGAATCAAGGCTGACACGAGTCAGGTCGAGGAGTTCGCGGCGAATCTGGGTCGTCGTCGCCGCCACATCCGCATCGTAGCGGCTGATTTCCACTTGGGAGATGTCGGCCGACCGCCCCAGTCCGCCGGCAGCATTGAGCATCATACGAAGCGTGACGGGCTGGGCGATCGGATACAGCCCGGGCTTGCGCACATCGCCTGTCACCGCCGTCACATTTTCCAACAACAGCGGCAACAGAGTCGGGTACTGATCAAAAATGGGCGGACAATTAACCGAGCCAGGCGCGTTCGTGGAGGTTCCGCCCTGAACCAGAAATTGCCGGGCACTAAGGAAACTGTCTGCACGGGTCTTACGAACCAGACTGGACAGGGATGCCAGAGCGGGGCATGCGCCGCCAGAGTTGGCAAGTGCTTCCGCAACCGGTGGCGTCGAAAGGAACGTGATATCGCCAGCGCCCAGAACAATAAAGCGATCGCCGGAGGCAAGCGTCATATCCTGGTTGCCATTGATGACATTGACGAGATCAACTGGCGTGAACAGGGGCAAAAGAGTACTTGGATCGCGCGTGCGAATAACGGCGAAAGGCAAATAGGGCGACCCACTCAGCAGGTCGAGGTTCGACAGGAGGGACTTCAGGCTTCCCTTGTCGTCAAGCGCCCTTGGTCCAGGTGTCGAAACACTGCCCTCGACCACAATCGTTCCGCCGACGACGTTACGGTCGATAAAGACCTGCAGAATTTCACCGCGCTGCAAGGTGCCGGACCGCGCATCCGCGCTCGTCACCGACTGGACGCCCTCACTATCAAACGCAATGCGCATAATGCGGTTGCCAGCAGGACGCAGAGGCCCACCGGCCAACTTCATTGCTTCACTGACCGCCATTGACGAGCGACCAGGCGCAGTCTCGAAAATCGCCGGACGAGCCACATCGCCATCGACGGCCACCGTCGGACCGAGCAGAGGCACAACGATCCGGTCGCCGTCCTGGAGAGGCAGCGTAGCGCCGCCACCAGCCCCGATCAGATAGTCGTACAGATCAACCGGGATGCGTTCGCCATTCGCCCGGACCAGTTCGATGCGACGAAGGGATCCGGAACGCAGTACGCCGCCCGCGGCACCAATTGCATCGACCACGGTCCCGAAGCTGTTCACCGGCCGCAGTCCCGGGCGGAACACTTCGCCAAGCACGGAAATGCTGATCAGACGTACGCTGCCGACAGTGACGAAGACCCGACTGCCCACCATGCTTTCGCCAGTCACCTGCTGCAGCCGGTTGCGAAGATCCGCCACGGTCGAGCCGACGGCCTTGATCGGTGGCGTTTCGGGAAGAACGATGTCGCCATCGCGATTCACCTGAACGCTGACTGTCCGTGAAATCTGGCCGCGATAGGTGACAATGAGTTCGTCGCCAATACCCAGAACATAGTCGGGGCTGATCTCTCCGGAGGTGATCGGAGCCCGCTGCGACTGACGAAACACGCGGTATCCATACTGGCTGATCGCGCGCCCGGTGCGAAGCGCATAGTCCCGTTCGATAGATGACGGGTTACCCGCAAGACCCAGACGCTGATCGTCCGCATCTTCCTCAGTGGCACTTCGCCGTTTGGTGTCTTCGTCTTCGTCTGCCTCTTCTGATCGATCTCCGGCTTCCGGATCTAGAGAGGTGTCAGCCGTCCCGTCGGAGGGATCAACATTGGAGCCGCCGCTGTTCTGCAGCGCCTGCGTCGCCGATTCGATCTGACTTTGCAGATCCAGCAGCGTTTGTGCACCAGACTGCCCGGGAGCGAGGAGCGTCAAGGCTCCAACTGCCACCACAGCCACCGCATTAGCAAGGTGCCGGACGGCGTGGCCAGATCTCACACGGAGGATTTCGCGAAGCGAAGCGGAGTCGAGGATCATGCTACGTCCCGTGGCAGATTCGATGCTATGTTATGGATTTCTATTACTCAAGTCGTGAGGGGGGTCCGTCGATGCTGCCTGGGCACCCTCGAACGTGACACCTCGCCGGCTGCACGTGAGCGCTGACACCCTAGCATATGCTGGCGGATCAGCAATGTGGTAAAAGATCACTATTGTGCAGCGCAGCAGAAATTCGGCGACAGGCTTTGATCTCCTACAGGCTCCAGTAGTTGACAGACGGATCACGCTGTGCAGTTCGGTAGAGCCCTTTTGGATCCGCCATCATTCCTCCAGGAGAGACGAGACGGAAGATCGCTTCTGACGATCGGTCAAGAAAAACCCGATGTCCGACTGCCATTATTACAAGATCAAACGTCTCTTCCGGCCAGCCTATTGCCTCAACAGCCTGTCTAGACGCCAACTCCTGAGGTGCGAACCACGGATCGTGTACCTTGACATCAAAACCATGGCGAGAGAGCCGATGGATTAGCTGGGGAATCCGCGAATTTCGCAGATCCGGAACATCTTCCTTAAACGTGGCCCCGAGAACCAGAACCGTCGGACGAAGGATTGGCCGGACGACCTCGCGGAAGCGGAAGGCAATGCGATCAGCCATCTCATCTGCCATGTGATCGTTAAGGCGGCGGCCGGCGAGTATAACCTCGGGCTGATGACCGATCATTTGCGACAGGTGGCTGAGATAGTAGGGATCGACACCGATGCAGTGCCCTCCGACCAGGCCCGGCTTGAAATCGAGGAAGTTCCACTTCGTACGGGCCGCATCGAGCACATCATGGACCGACAAACCGATCCGCTCGCAGATCAGCGCCACTTCGTTCACGAAAGCGATGTTGATGTCACGCTGGGCATTCTCAATCGCTTTCGCCGCTTCTGCCGCCCGGATTGATGGAGCGACATGGATCAACCCGCCGTTGAGCAAGCCATACAAGCGGCTGAGCGCCTCGGTGAGCGCCCTCCCCTGCCCGGACACGACTTTCACGATTGTATCAACGCGATGTGACCGATCTCCGGGATTGATCCGTTCCGGGGAGTAGCCGAGCATCACGTCGCGGCCCACCACCAGTCCCGAAGCCGTAGCCAGGGCGGGACCGCATATGTCTTCAGTCACGCCGGGATAAACCGTGCTCTCAAACACGACCACGCTCCCGGCTCGCAACCGCGGCCCCAGAATCGCACACGCCGAGAGCAACGGGCCGAGATCAGGCCGCCTGTCCGGTGTGATTGGAGTGGGGACGCACACCATGATAATCCGGGCCTCCGAAAGACGATCCGGATCAGCCGTCGGCGTCAGCCCGCATGTCAATGCCCGCTGCAGGTCGGGGGGCGAAACCTCGCCGGTCTCATCCGTCCCGGACCGAATACGAGCAATCCGATGGGCATCCAGGTCATATCCGATAACGCGCCGACCGTGCAGAGCAAACGCCACGGCCAGAGGCAGCCCGACATAACCGAGACCAATCACCCCCAGAACTGCCGTTTCAGGGTCCGCCTGTTCGAAGATCGGGAGCAGGAACGGATCGTCCGCCGTCGATTCGCCAACATCCATCTTGATCAGATCTCGTGATAGGCCCGAAACCAAGCGACGAAACGGGGTATACCATCGTCAATCGGAGTGCGCGGCGCAAAGCCCAAAAGCGTACGCGCCTGATCGATGTCAGCATAGGTCGCCGGTACATCGCCTGGCTGCATCGGCTCCATGATCTTCACCGCCTCACGCCCGGTGGCCACCTCTATCGCCCGAATGAAATCGTCGAGGGCCACAGGTGCGTTATTGCCCAGATTGAAGACGCGGTGCAGCACGCGACCCTCTCCGGCTTCAAAAGCCGGAGGCGCATCCAGGGCGGCCACGACCCCCTGGGCGATGTCATCGACATAAGTGAAATCGCGCCGCATCCGCCCCTCGTTGAAGACCCGGATCGGACGCCCCTTCAGGATGGCATCGGTAAACAGCCAGGCCGACATGTCGGGCCGCCCCCAGGGGCCATAGACGGTAAAGAACCGCAGTCCGGTCAGCGGCAGAGCATAGAGATGGGCGTAGGTATGGGCCATCAGCTCCCCCGCCCGCTTGGTGGCAGCATAGAGCGACAGCGGGGTATCGACCCGATCCGCTTCGGAAAAGGGCAGCTGACGATTGGCGCCGTAAACCGACGAAGAGGAGGCATAGACCATGTGCACCAGGCCGGGCAGATGGCGGGCAAGCTCCAGAAGACAGAGATGCCCCTCGACATTCGCCCGCGTATAGCTGTGCGGCGCCTCGATCGAATAGCGCACCCCGGCCTGGGCTGCCAGATGGATGATGCGATCGATCCGCGGCAGATGATCGCGCAGGGCCTCGATCGCGGCACGATCCGCGATGTCCAGCCGGCGGAAGGCAAAGCCGGCGCGCCCCTCCAGCCGGGCCAGCCGGGCCCGCTTCAGGGCCGGATCGTAATAGTCGTTCAGGTCGTCGATGCCGAGAACCTCTTCCCCGCGATCGAGCAGCAGGGATGCCACGTGCGAGCCGATGAAGCCGGCGGCACCGGTGATGAGGACGGTCATGGCATGCGGCTCCGGCAATGGAGATCATCGCGAGGCAAGGTAGCGATGCGGATCCCGGATGTGAAGCATGTCGGGAAATCAAAAAGGCCCGCCCCGGTCATCCGGCGCAGGCCTCTGAAAAGTCGGCGGCGTAGCAGCCGGCGGCAGACGATGGCCAACGAACGTCCCGGAGCGGGTCAGTACGCGCCGCTGTTGGGCGAGAAGACCACCCGCACGGTCTGGAACAGCAGCTTCAGGTCCAGAAGCGGCGTCCAGTTCTCGAGATAGGTGCGGTTGAAGGCGATGCGCGAGTCATAGTCGCTGTCGGTCCGGCCGTTGATCTGCCAGAGACCGGTGATACCCGGACGCAGCGACGTATACTCCACCAGGGTCGCCCCCCAGCGGGAAGTCTCATGCAGAGCCATGGGGCGCGGCCCCACAAGGCTCATGTCACCGCGCAGCACATTCCACAGCTGCGGGAGTTCGTCCAAGCTGGTCTTGCGCAGGATTCGGCCGATGCCAGTGATACGCGGATCCTTGCGCAGCTTTTCGAACTGCTCCCACTCGGCGCGTGCCTCGGCGTCGCGGGCGAGCAGATCCTTGAGCAGCTTGTCCGCATTCGGGACCATCGAGCGGAATTTGTAGCACTTGAAACGGTTACCACGATAACCGAGCCGCTCATGACCGTAGAAGATCGGCCCCTTCGTGGTCGCGACGCACAGCCCGAGGATCAGGAAGAGCGGCGACAGAAGCAGCAGCAGCGTCGCGGCGCCCACGATATCGAATGCACGCTTGAAGATACGAGCCCCGGTCGTGGTCGCCGGAACCACGCCGCGATCAAGGCTCGCCTCGAACACGTGGCTGGTGTTGACATCCGTCATGATGCTTGCCCGCTTGACGTTAATTATGCTCACCCGACTGCCGGACCGTACAACGCATTCCGTCGACGTCGCCCTTGAAGCGAAGACAGTCCGTGGTTCCAGTCGGGGCGGTCGTTTCCGGGGGCTTGATCCATCGTCGGATGCACCGCCCGGCCCGCACTGCATTGATTGCTTAACTTATACCGCGCATGTCCCCTATAGCCAACCCGGATTCCGCAGCGCACAAATCCCCTGAACGGGGGATCGGCGGAAGCCCGATCGACGGCCGGGGCCATCACGTCGGCGACGGTAGCAGATTGTTAACCATACGCCTAGACGACCCAGACGCGATGATCGTGCGGAAAATGAACGGACTGCGGCATGGCAGCCATGCATTCTCCCACCTTGATGGCGGATTTCCCGTTGGAGAGGGCCGCCCCGGGTGTTAATCATTGGACCGGTTTGACCGTCCGCATTTTCAGGGCCTGGAGCAACGACTTCGCATGCGCATTCTCGTCTTTGGCGGCGGAAGCCTGCTCGCCCGCGCCTTCACCGGGAGAGTCATATCCGGCGGGTCGCTCCGGATCGCCCGGCATGACGACATCGATGCCCCCGACCTGATGGACGGGATCGACGTCGTGGTGAATTTCGCCCGCCACCCCGACGACATGCGCCTGCCCCACGCCCCGGAACGGGACGTCGATCTCCGCCTGGCCCGACGCATGGCCGGAACGCGGGCGCGCTATGTGATGCTGAGTTCCCGCAAGGTCTATGCCGCCGACGCACAGCAGGACGCGACCGAAGACGCTCCGCTGTCCGGGCTCGACGTCTATGGTCGCAACAAGGTTGCAGCGGAAGCCGCCCTGCGGGACCTGCTGCCCCCGGATCGGCTCACGGTGTTGCGTATCGGCAACGTCATCGGCCCGGAGCGCATTCCCGGACGCCGCAGCTTCATGGGGTTCATGCTGAACACACTTGCCGACACGGGTGAAATCGTGTTCGACATGAGCCCGTTCGTCTCGCGCGACTTTGTGACGGTGGAACATTTCGCGGCCCAGCTTGGCAGAGTCGTCGAACTCGGTCTGACCGGCACGTACAATCTGTCCTCGGGAACAGGCATCATGTGTGGCGAGCTTGCCCTTGCCGTGATCCGCGGACATGGCAGGGGGCAGCTGCGGATCATCGATCCGCGCCATGCCGACGCCTTCCGCCTGGACGTCTCGCGCCTCGTTCGTGAAACCGGCCTCAGACAGACGGCCGACGAAATCATCAGCTACTGTTACAATCTGGGAAGGGCTCTTGGATAATGCCGAAGATCGTCATCACCGGCGGCGCAGGCTTCATCGGGTCGCATATCACCGACCACATCTGCGAGCAGTTCCCAGATCATGACGTGGTCGTCTTCGACAAGATGACCTATGCGGCCGATTTCCGGAACATCCAGACGCTGGCGACCAGCGAGCGCATCGAGCTTGTGGTCGGCGACATCTGCGATTTCGACCTGGCCTGCCGGGTGGTCGACGGCGCGGATTATGTGATCCATGCCGCAGCCGAAAGCCATGTCGACAATTCCTTCGGCAACTCTCTGCTCTTCACCATGACCAATGTCTACGGCACCCATGCCATGATGGAGGCCTGCCGGCGGATGGGCGTGAAGCGCATCGTTCACGTCTCCACCGACGAGGTCTATGGCGAGGTTCTGGACGGGGCGGCCGACGAGAGCACGGTGCTGAACCCCACCAACCCCTATTCGGCATCGAAGGCCGGCGCCGAGATGATCATCTCGGGCTATCTGCATTCGTACAAAATGCCGATCGTCACCGTGCGCGGGAACAACATCTACGGCATCCGTCAGTACCCCGAGAAGATCATCCCGCGCTTCTCGCTGCTGCTGGAATGCGGCAAGAAGCTGACGATCCACGGCACGGGCAACAATCGCCGCCACTTCCTGGCCGCACAGGATTTCGCCGCCGCCATCGCCCTGCTGATGCGCAAGGGCGAGATCGGCGAGATCTACAATATCGGTTCTGAAGACGAATTCGAGAACATTGTCGTCGCGCGCATGATTGCCGAAAACTTCGGTTACAAGCTGGACGACGTGGTCGATTTCGTGCCGGACCGCCCGTTCAACGACCGGCGGTATGCGATCAACAGCACCAAGATCCGCGAACTCGGCTGGGCGCCCAGGCGCAGCCTGCTCGACGATCTGCCGACGGTCGTGCGCTGGTATCGCGACAACGCCCCCCGCTTCCGCCGGCTGATGAGCACCTTCGAAAGCCATAGCGCCGACATCGACATCGATCTGCGCGCCATCACTCACGGCGCCTGATCCGGCATCAACCTGCGGCCTCCGATGCCCGCCGGTCTCCGGCGGGCATTCTCCTGCGTACAAACAACATAAATTAATTGTTGAAATTTTATTTTCATTTAGTCTATATGAAAAATAGACTTGATTCCCTTTTGACGCTGCGGCCTCATGGAAATCGCAAGGCAGGCATCCGTACCGCGGACGGGTCCGGCCATCGCCCTCGCCCCCGATCAAGTCCGGGACCCCTGTCCCGCCTCTACCGGAGCCCCGATCGATGACCCGGAACCATGACATTCGTCCGGCACGGCATCTGCGATACATCGCAAGCGCAGCCCTGATTGCAGCCACCATCCTCGCCTCCTCGGTGATCGCCCCCGCAAAGGCCGCAGACGTCGAATTGCTCAACGTCTCCTACGACCCCACCCGGGAGCTGTACAAAGACGTCAACAGGGCCTTTGCCGCAAAATGGCAGGCGGAAACCGGCGATACCCTCACCATCCGCCAGAGCCATGGCGGATCGGGCAAGCAGGCACGCAGCGTGATCGACGGGCTGGAGGCGGATGTCGTGACCCTGGCACTTGCCTATGACATCGATGCCATCGCCGACAATGGCGGCGCTCTCCGCCAGGACTGGCAGACGGCATTGCCCGACAATTCGGCCCCCTACACCTCGACCATCGTGCTTCTGGTCCGCAAGGGCAACCCCAAGGGGATCAAGGACTGGGACGATCTGCTCAAGCCCGGGGTGCAGGTGATCACCCCCAACCCCAAAACCTCGGGCGGCGCGCGCTGGAACTACCTTGCGGCCTGGGGCTATGCGCTCGATCAGGGCCGCGATGCGGCCGGCGCCCGCGACTTCGTGAAGGCGCTGTTCGCCAATGTACCGGTGCTCGACAGCGGCGCCCGCGGCTCGACCACGACCTTCGTCCAGCGCGGCATCGGCGATGTTCTGCTGGCCTGGGAAAACGAAGCCCTGCTGGCGGTGAACGAACTCGGCCCCGATGCCTTCGATATCGTCGTGCCCTCGCTCTCGATCCTGGCGGAGCCGCCGGTGGCCGTGGTCGACCGGTTCGTCGACGCCCACGGCACCCGCAAGGTTGCCGAGGCCTATCTGAATTTCCTCTACACGGTCGAGGGCCAGGAACTGGCAGCAAAGCACTTCTATCGCCCGCGTAACGCCGAGGTGGCTGCCCGCCATGCCGCCACCTTCCCTGAGGTGAAACTGTTCACCATTGATGCGGTGTTCGGTGGCTGGCGCAAGGTCCAGGCCGAGCACTTCAACGATGGCGGCATTTTCGACCAGATCGTCGCGAAGAAGTGAACCATATGCGTGCCATCATGGGCCGCAGCGTCCGCGCCGGTGCCGGCCCCCTGCCGGGGTTCGGGCCGGCGCTTGGCCTGACGCTGACCTGGTTGTCGCTGATCGTGCTGATCCCGCTTGCCGCCGTGTTCGTCCGCGCCTCGGGGCTGGGGGCGGACGAAATCCTGGCCAAGACCTTCTCGGATCGCGCCCTTGCCGCTTATCGGCTCAGTTTCGGCGGCGCATTGATCGCCGCGGCCGTCTCCAGCCTTGCCGGGCTGCTGATCGCCTGGGTGCTGGTGCGTTACGACTTTCCCGGCCGGCGCCTTGCCGATGCGGTCGTCGACCTGCCCTTCGCCCTGCCGACGGCGGTTGCCGGTATTGCGCTGACGGCCCTGACGGCGCCCAACGGCCTGATCGGGGCACCGCTTGCCGCCGTCGGCATCCGGATCGCCTTCACGCCGGTGGGCGTGATCGTGGCCATGGTGTTCATCGGCCTGCCCTTCGTGGTCCGCACCGTGCAGCCGGTGCTGGAAGATCTGGATCGTGAGGTCGAAGAGGCGGCAGCCTCGCTCGGCGCGGGCCGCCGCCAGATCCTGTGGCGGGTGATCCTGCCGGCCCTGGCACCCGGCCTCTCTGCCGGTTTCGCCCTCGCCTTCGCGCGGGCGGTGGGGGAATACGGCTCGGTGATCTTCATCGCCGGCAACATGCCGGGGGTAAGCGAAATCGCACCACTCCTCATCGTGATCAGCCTGGAGCAGTACGACTATGCCGGCGCCTCGGCGATCGCCGCCGTGATGCTGATCGCGTCGTTCATCCTGCTGCTGATCGTCAACGGCCTGGATGCCCGCCGCCGTCGGGCCATGGAGGGGTGAGCCGATGACGAAGATCCCTCCCCTCCGGCAACAGTCGGTGCCGCTGACCGAAAGCCGGCCGGTGCGCATCCTCGCCGTCGCAGCCGCACTCTCGATCCTGGTCGCCTTCCTGGTTCTGCCGCTCTTCAGCGTTTTCGCCCAGGCCATGGCCAAGGGCGCCGGCGCGTTTCTGGAAGCGATCCGCGAGCCCGACGCCCTGGCAGCAATCCGGCTGACCCTGATGGTGGCCGCAATCGCCGTCCCCGCCAACCTGATCTTCGGCATCGCTGCCGCCTGGGCGATCACCCGCTTCGACTTCCGCGGCCGCAACCTGCTGATCTCGCTGATCGACCTGCCCTTCTCGGTCTCGCCGGTGATTTCGGGCCTGGTCTGGGTGCTGCTGTTCGGCGCCCATGGCTGGTTCGGTCCCTGGCTGGCAGCCCATGGGCTCAAGATCGTGTTCGCGGTGCCGGGGCTGGTCCTGGCGACGATCTTCGTCACTTTCCCCTTCGTCGCGCGCGAGCTGATCCCGCTGATGCTGGCCCAGGGCCGCGACGAGGAAGAGGCGGCGCTGACGCTCGGCGCCGGGTGGTTCACCATCATGCGCCGGGTGACGCTGCCCAATGTCCGCAACGGCCTGCTTGCCGGCATCCTGCTGTGCAATGCGCGGGCGATGGGCGAGTTCGGCGCAGTATCGGTGGTCTCGGGCCATATCCGCGGCCTGACCAATACCATGCCGCTGCATGTGGAAATCCTCTACAACGAGTATGACTATGTCGGCGCCTTCGCCGTGGCATCGCTGCTTGCCCTGCTGGCACTCGTCACCCTGGTCGTGAAAACCCTGCTGGAACGCGGCCATCGCCGGACCGGCGCCCACTGACCGTACGGCCTCGCCGAACCCGACATTCCATGCCCCCGCCGGCCCGCCCGGCGGGGGTTTTTCATGCGTACCCGGCCCGTCGCCCACCGGCGTGCCAGAGACAATTTATGTTGCTAGATGATAATTAGCTTAATATCTTTCTTCGATCCGACGTGCGGATAACCATCTGACGCGACGGCCTAAAAAAAATGAGGGAGGAAACAGATGAAACGCCTTGCCGGACCGTTTCTGGCAGCAGCCTGCGCGCTTGCGGCAGCCCTGCCCGCCGCAGCCGAGACCCGTCTGATTCATGCCGAACCCGGGCCGAACCGCGGTGTGCGTGCCGAAGCCACCGAATGGTGGATCGGCGAGGCCGCGCGCCGCAGCGGCGGCGAGCTGGCCTTCGACATCCATTGGGGCGGGGCGCTGTTCGGGGCCAATGCCGCGCTGACCTCGATCACAAACGGGGTGGCCGATAGCGGGCTGATCGTCGGATCCTATCTCGAATCCGAATTTCCCGAGCTGTATATGGGCGACCTGCCGCTGTCGGAGCGCGATCCCTGGGTCACCATGCATGCGATGAACGAGATCCTGTCGTCCTATCCCGCCGTTCAGACGGCGCTGGCGGACAAGAACCTCGCCTATCTCGGCATCTATGCGACCTCGCCGCTGCAGATCGGCTGCCGCAACGACGCGCTGACCACGGTCGACGACGTCAAGGGCATGAAGATGCGCTATGGCGGGGTCTATGGGCCGGTCTTTTCGGCACTGGGAGGCAACATGGTCGAGATGTCGATCTACGACACCTTCCAGGGCATGGAGACCGGGCTGATCGACTGCACGCCCACCTATGCCTATTTCGCGGTCGCGACCAAGCTGGACGAAATGCTCGACAGCCTGACCCCGATCAAGCTGAGCCCGGCGAGCAGCGTTGCCACCTTCATGAACCGCGACGTGTTCGAAGATCTGTCGCCCGAGCATCGCAAGGTGCTGGAGGGGCTGCGCGCCGAGGTGATCGACCATTTCGCCGAACGGCTGAGCAAGGCCGATGCGGATGCGATGAAGAAGATGACCACCCGCGAGAAGCCGGTGGTGGTCTACAACCTCACCCCCGAAGACGATGCCAGGATCCTTGAGGCCGCCCAGCCGGTGATCACACAGTGGAAGGCCTCCGCCACCGCCAAAGGCTTCGATGCCGAGGCGCTGCTCGCCGAATACAAGCGGCTGCTCGACAAATGGGCGAAGATCCGCGACACGCAGGGCTATCCCTGGGAGCGCGGCTGAGACCGGCGCCCGGCGCCCTGGGGGAGCATGGCGCTTCCCCGGGCGACGGGCGGCCGGCCCGGCACGGAGGCCCCACGGATGATGACCCGCATTGAAACCCTGATGAACACGATCGCCACGCTTTCGGTCGTGGCGCTGTGCCTGCTGATCGCCGCCAATGTCGCCGGCCGGATCTTCTTCGGCGCCGGCGTGCCCGACGCCATGGTGCTGGTGCGCGAGCTGATGGTGCCGGCGATCCTCTTCCCCCTCGCCTCGGCCACCGCCGCGCGCGCCCATGTCGCGATCGAGGTGGTGGCCCAGTTCTTCCCCCCGGCGCTGGCGCGCTGGATGGCGGTGCTGGCGGCCCTGATCGGCCTGGTGATCGTGCTGCCGCTGCTCTGGGCGGGCTGGCGCGAATTCACCGATGCCTTCGGCAGCGGCGCCTTGTTCACCGGCGATCTCGGCCTGCCGAAATGGCCCGGACGGGCGCTGTTCGTGATCGCGCTCGCCATGTTCGCACTGCGCCTGCTGCATGTCGCCGCAACCGATCTGGCCGCGGCCCTGCGCGGCCAGGATACCCCCCGCCCCGATCCGCAGGGGAGCTGAGCCCATGGAGCTCTGGATCTACGGCATCATCGCCTTCGGCGCGATGCTCTCTCTGCTTGCCCTGCGCGTGCCGATCTCGTTCGCGCTGGGTGGCGTCGCGGTGACCGCGATCTTCCTGCTGTTCGCCTGGCGGACCGGCAGCTTCATGCCCGAACGCGCGATCCGCGCCACCCTGTCGCTGATCTTCGCCAGCACCTACGATCTGGTGCACAGCTACGACCTGTCGATGATCCCGCTGTTCATCGCGCTGGGTCACGTCGCCCACAGGGCGGGGATCACCACCGAAATCTACGAAGCCGCCAGGGTCTGGCTGGTCCGCCTGCCGGGCGGTGTCGCCATCGCCTCGGTCGCCGGCTGCGGCGGGTTCTCGGCCATCTCGGGCTCGTCGATCGCCTGCGCCTCGACCATGGGGCGGATCTGCACGCCCGAAATGCTGCGCCTGAACTATGACCCGCGCCTGGCCACCGCCAGCGTGGCGGCGGGCGGCACGCTGGGCTCGCTGATCCCGCCCTCGGTGCTGTTCATCATCTACGGCATCTTCACCGAAACCTCGATCAATCAGCTGTTTCTGGCGGGCATCCTGCCGGGGCTGCTGTCGATGGCGGGCTATGCCGCCGCGATCATGATCTGGGTGCGGCGGGATCCGTCGATCGCGCCGGTGCCGGCCGAAACCATCCCGCTCCGCGACAAGCTGGTGGCCGCCGCCCGATCCTGGCCGGCGGTGGTGATGTTCGCGATCGTGGTCGGCGGCATCTATGGCGGCATCTTCACCGCCACCGAGGCCGCCGCCCTCACCCTGCTCTTCGCCACCCTGGTCGGGTTGGGGCGGGGCCGGATGCGGCTGGCCGATATCGTGCCGACCATGCGCGAGACTGCCAAGACCACGGCCGCGATCTTCTTCATCGCCGCCTGCGCCAAGACCTTCGTCGCCTTCATCTCGCTGACCGGCCTGTCGAACCAGATGGTCACTGCGGTGGGTGCGGCCGATTTCGGCCCCTGGGCCTTCATCGCAGCCGTGGTGGTGATCTATCTGGTGCTCGGCATGTTCCTCGACCCCGTGGGCATCATGGTGCTGACCCTGCCGCTGATGATCCCGATGGTCGAAAGCTACGGCATGGATCTGATCTGGTTCGGTGTGGTGATCGTGAAGCTGCTGGAAATCGGCCTGATCACGCCCCCGGTCGGCCTCAACGTCTTCGTGCTCGCCGCCGTGATCGAGGACAAGGTGCAGATCGGGCGGATCTTCGCCGGCATCACCCGCTTCCTGGCCATGGATCTGGTGGTTCTGGCCCTGCTGATCGCCATCCCGTCGATCTCGCTGATCGTGCCTCTGACCATGCACTGACCATACCCCGCAAGAAAAGGGCCGCTCCCCGCGCCGGGGAGCGGCCCTTTTTCGTGGAGGCGACGAGCCGTCAGGCGCCGGGAAACAGCGGCGGCAGCTTGCGGGTGAACCGGTCCAGCGCGTCCAGATGATAGGCGCTGGTCAGGCAGTCGGCCTGGGCCTCCGCTTCGGCCGCAAGCAGAGCCTCGCCGTCCAGATCGAAGGCCCGGCCGGTCACCTGCTTGGTCCAGCGCACCGCCCGGGGCGAGGCCAGCGCCAGGGCCTCGGCCATGGCGATCGCCCGCTCTTCCAGGGTCGCGGCCGGAATCACCTCCATGACGATGCCCCAGGCCTCGGCCTCACGCGCGCCGATCTCGCGGCCGGTCAGGAACATCATCCGGGCGCGCTGTACCCCCGCCATCCGCGGCAGGGTACAGAACAGGTTGAAATCCGGTACCGCGCCCAGCTTGCAGAACGAGGCACAGAACCGGGCCTCTTCCGAGGCCAGCACGATGTCGGCGGTGAGCGCCAGACCGAAGCCTGCGCCATAGGCGACACCGTTCACCGCCGAAATCACCGGCACCGGCAGATCTCTCAGCCGGCGGAGCCAGCCATGCAGCACCTCGAACCGCCCGGCGATGCTCTCGGCGCTCTCTCCCGCACCGCCGGCCGCGCGGTGGCGGGCGAGCATGCCTTTCAGATCGCCGCCGGAGCTGAAGGCGGCCCCGGTGCCGGTCAGCACCACCGCCCTCAGCTCCGGATCCGCCTCCAGCCCGGCCACCGCCTCGGCGAGTGCGGCCTTCATGGCATCGGTCAGGGCATTGCGGGTGGCCGGGTCCTGCATGCGCAGGATCGCGACGGCCCCCCGACGCTCGATCGCAAGCGGCTGTGTCATACCCTCTCCTTCGACGCCAGAGCCTGGCTGCGCAACAAAGTCTTGTCGATCTTGTTGGTGGGCGAGAGCGGCAGCGGCTCGCGGAAAATGTCGATGCTGCGCGGCGACTTGAAGTCGGCGATCTGACTGCGGCACCAGGCGATCAGCTCCGCCGCATCGGCCTCGGCGCCCTCGTGCAGGGCCACGGCCGCATGGACCCGTTCGCCCCACAGCTCGTCGGGCAGGCCGAAGACGGCACATTGGGCCACGGCCGGATGGCGCGACAGGCAGTTCTCGGTCTCGATCGGATAGACGTTCTCGCCGCCCGAGATGATCATCTCCTTGGTGCGGCCGGCGAGGAACAGATAGCCGTCTTCGTCCAGATAGCCCGCATCACCGGTGTGGTAGAAGCCGTTCCGGATGGCGCGCGCGGTCTCGTCGGGGCGGTTCCAGTAACCGGTCATGACCTGGGGGCCGCGGATGACGATTTCCCCCACCTCTCCCGTCGGCAGTGGCCGGCCATCGGCATCGACGATGCGCAGATCACCGTAATGGATCGGCCGGCCGACCGAGCCCAGCTTGTCGAAAAAGCGGCTGCCCGGCACATGATCCTTCCAGGTCAGCACCGACAGCACCGGCGAGGCCTCGGTCATGCCATAGCCCTGGCAGAAGGTGACGCCCGGCACCTTCTCGATCGCGCGCTCCATCAGCCTGACCGGCATGGGCGCCGCGCCATAGGTGAAACAACGGATCGACGAAAAGTCGAACCGGTCGAACTCGGGATGGTCCAGGATCATCCGCAGCATGGTCGGCACCAGGGTGACGGTGGTGACCCGGCAGTCCTGGACCAGCTGCATGGTCTCTTCCACCCGGAAGCGCGGCTGGACGACCATGCCGGCGCCGAAGACCAGGGCGGTGAAAACCCGCGATCCCGTGCCCAGATGGAAGAGCGGGCCCGAGAGCAGCAGCACGTCTTCCGACGAAAACTCGTAGAGCGGCCCGGTGCCGGCGGCATTGGCGAAAAGGTTCAGATGCGACAGCATCACCCCCTTCGGCACACCGGTGGTACCCGAGGTGTAATAGAGGATCAGCGTATCGCCGTCGCAGGAGGCGAGATGGTCGAAGCGATCCTCGGCGACCGGCGGCCCGGCGGCGATCAGCGCATCGTAAGAGAGGGTGCCGGGCGGCAAGGCCGGGTGGGTGGCATCCCAGTCGGCGAAGATCAGCCGGTCGAGCGCCGGACAGGCCGCCATCAGCCGGGCGCCGGTCTCGGCCATATGGCGATCGACGAGCAGGATCTTCGGCGTGCAGTCGGCGATCAGCCCGACCAGTTCGGGGAAACCCAGCCGGTGGTTCAGGGGCACCGGGATGGCACCGATCACCGGGGGCGAGAGATAGGTCTCGACCAGCCAGTGGGAATTCCAGCCCAGGAAGGCGACCCGGTCACCGGGTCCGACGCCGAAGCCGTGCAGCACGGACGCCATGCGGTGCACCCGGTCGTTGGTCTGGGCCCAGGTGAAGTCGCGGCCTTCGAAATGCAGGGCACGGCGATCGGGAGCTGAGGCCGCGTATTTGCGCAGCAGGTCGGGGATGCGGATCATTCCGACCTCCCCACCAGGGCGCGGCCGATGATCTCGCGCATGATCTCGCCCGTGCCGCCGGCAATGCGGCCGACGCGGGAATCGGCCCAGGCGCGGGCAATGGGATATTCCCACATATAGCCGTAGCCACCATGCATCTGCATGCAGACATCGAGGCACTGGAACAGGGTTTCGGAACTGACCATCTTGGCGAGCGCGGCATCGACCGCGTCCAGCTCTCCCTTCAGATGCATCTGAAGACAGCGGTCGACGAAGACCCGCATCACCACCGCCTGAGCCTTGACCTCGGCCAGCTTGAAGCGGGTGTTCTGGAACTGCGCGATCGGCCGGCCAAAGGCCTTGCGGTCGGTGGTATGGGCGACCGTCCAGTCGAGCGCCGCCTCCAGCGCCGCCGCGGCCCGAACCGCCTGGAGCAGACGTTCCTGCGGCAGCTGCTCCATCAGCTGCACGAAGCCGCGGCCTTCGCGGCCCAGCAGATTGCCGACGGGCACGCGCACATCCTCGAAGAACAGCTCGGCCGTGTCCTGGGCCTTCCAGCCGACCTTGTCGAGCAGCCGGCCCCTGGTGAAGCCCGGCCGGTCGGCCTCGACCAGGATCAGGCTCACGCCCCTGGCACCGGCCGCAGGGTCGGTCTTGCAGGCCAGCACGATCAGATCGCAATTGCCGCCATTGGTGATGAACACCTTCTGGCCGTTGATCACCCAGTCGCCGCCGTCGCGAACCGCCGTGGTGCGGATGCCCTGCAGGTCGGATCCGGCGGCAGGTTCGGTCATGCCCACGGCGCCGATCGCCTCTCCGCGCGCCATGAGCGGCAGCCAGTGCCGCTTCAGCGCGTCCGAGCCGTAATGGAGGATGTAGGGAGCGACGATGTCGGAATGCAGCGAAAAGCCGGGGCCCATCGCCCCTGCCCGTGCCAGTTCCTCCATCACCACCATCGAGAACAGGAAATCGGCCCCGGCCCCGCCATAGATCTCGGGCATGGCGGCACAAAGCAGCCCCGCCTCGCCCGCCTTCCTCCAGGCGTCGCGGTCGACGGCACCGGCCTTCTCCCAGGCGGCGTGGTTTGGGGTGATCTCCCGCTCGACGAAACGGCGCACCTGCTCGCGGAAAAGCTCATGCTCTTCCGTGAAAATCTGTCTGGTGAACATCCCAGACGTCCTCCCTGGCGATTTTTCTCCGGCGGTCGTGTCTGCCTGCCGGGCAAGGTCGAGGTTAGGCAGCTTGAAAATCATAATCAAGCATATTATAAACCTGCTAATGGAATGCCGGAAATGGCGGTATTCCGCCGAAAAACCAGACAGTCAGGGAGGAAACACATGCTCGAAGGCAAATCCGTCGTCGTCACCGGCGCCGGTCGCGGCATCGGCCGCGACATCGCACTTCTGCTCGCCGCAAAGGGGGCCAGAGTGGTGGTCAACGACCTCGGCGGCTCCGACAAGGGCGATGGGGCCGACGATGCCCCGGCGCGCGAGGTGGTGCGCGAGATCGAGGCCGCGGGTGGCGAAGCGGTCGCCGATTTCGGCGACGTCTCGCAGCTGGACGATGCCGAGGCGATGATCGAGACCGCCGTCCGGCAATTCGGCCGGATCGACGGCGTGGTCAACAATGCCGGCATCCTGCGCGACATGATCTTCCACAAGATGACCCCCGAGGCCTGGCAGGCGGTGATCTCGGTGCATCTGAACGGCTCGTTCAACACCTCCTATGCCGCCGCCCGCCATTTCCGCGAGCAGGGCTCGGGCCGCTTCGTGCACTTCACCTCGACCTCGGGGCTGATCGGCAATTACGGCCAGGCGAATTATGCCGCCGCCAAGCTCGGCATCGTCGGCCTGTCGCGGTCGATCGCGCTCGACATGGCGCGGTTCGGCGTCACCTCGAACTGCATCGCCCCCTTCGCCTGGAGCCGGCTGATCGGCACCATCCCGGTGACCAACGAGGCCGAGATGGCGCGGGTGCAGCGGATCAAGGAGATGACCCCGAACAAGATCGCGCCCCTGGTCGCGGCCCTGCTCTCGGACCAGTCGGCCGACGTCACCGGCCAGATCTTCACCGTGCGCAACAACGAGATCTTCCTGATGAGCCAGCCGCGCCCGGTGCGCTCTGCCCATCGCTCGGAAGGCTGGACGGCCGAAACCGTGCTCTCGCACGCCCTGCCGGCCATGCGCGCCGGTTTCACCCCGCTCGAACGCTCGGGCGACGTCTTCTCGTGGGATCCGGTCTGAGCCTCGGCCCAACCTGATCCTCCACCCCACCCGATCCAACCCGGTCTGCAACATCGGGGGCCGGTCGCTTGCCGCCCCCGCCGCCGCGCCATAGATTGGGAACCGCTCCTCTCCGAAAGCCCTCTGCCGGAATGACACGCATGTCGAAGGCTCGCGCCAAAGCAGACAAGGACAATCCCGTTTTCCAGGACATCGCACGCTTCCGTGCGCTGATCTTCGACCGGCTGCTGAAGCCGCATGATCTGACCATGTCCCAGGGCTGGGTTCTGGTGCATCTGCTGCGCGAGAACGGGCTCAGCCAGTCGGAGCTGGCCAACCGGCTGGAGATTGCGACCGTCACCACCGGCAAGCTGATCGACCGGCTGGAGGAACGCGGCTTCGTGGAACGCCGCCCCCATCCCGAGGATCGCCGGGCGAAGCTGGTCTTCGCCACGGACCTCGCCAAGCCGGCCGTCAAATTCATGACCCGCTGCATCGGCGAGGTCGACAAGATCGCCTTCGCAGGCATGAGCGACGAGGACATCGCCTTCATGCGCGACCGTCTCGACCTTGTGCGCGAGAACCTGCTGAAGGCGTGCAACCGGGGCTGAACCGGCCCCCGCACGGGTATCACACATGACCGAAGCTGATCCGGGCGCGCCCCCTCTTGCGGGGCTGCGCGTGGTGGAGTTCGCCGGTATCGGACCCGGCCCCTTCGCGGGCATGATGCTCGCCGACATGGGGGCCGAGATGCTCCGGGTCGAGCGCACGGGCGACACGCGGCCAGGGGCCGCGACCGACGTGCTCGCCCGCGGCCGCCGCTCCGTCGCCCTCGACCTCAAGACCGACGCCGGCCGCGCGGCGGCGCTTGCCCTCATCGACCGCGCGGATGCGGTGATGGAGGGCTACCGTCCCGGCGTGATGGAACGTCTGGGCCTGGGTCCCGACATCTGCCGGGCCCGCAATCCCCGGCTGGTTTATGGCCGGATGACCGGCTGGGGCCAGACCGGACCGGCCGCGGCCGCCGCGGGCCACGACCTCAACTACATCGCACTCTCGGGCGCGCTCTGGGCGATGGGCGATGCCGACCGGCCGCCGCCGGTGCCGCTCAACATCGTCGGCGATTTCGGCGGCGGCGGCATGCTGCTGGCCTTCGGCATGGTGACGGCCCTGCTGAAGGCGGCCCGCACCGGCCGGGGCGATGTGGTCGATGCGGCGATCTGCGACGGCACCGCCGCACTGATGGCGATGACCTATTCGATGCGCGCCGCCGGCCTCTGGTCGGATCGGCGCGCCGACAACAAGCTGGATGGCGGCGCCCCCTGGTACGGCGTCTATCGCTGCGCCGATGACGGCTGGATCACCATCGGCGCGCTGGAGCCCAAATTCTGGAGCCTGCTGCTGGACCGGCTGGGCCTCGATCCCGCCGGGCTCGGCGATCGGGACCGGCGCGAGGACTGGCCGCGGATGCGCCGCATCCTGGCCGAGACCTTCGCAGGCCGGCCCCGCGCCCATTGGCAGGCGCTGCTTGAGAACACCGATGTCTGCTTCGCGCCGGTGCTCTCGCCCATGGAAGCACCGGACCACCCCCACAACCGTGCCCGCGGTATCTTCGTCACCCGTGACGGCGTGGTCCAGCCCGCGCCGGCCCCGCGCTTCGCCGAGGCCCGCACCCCCCTGCCCGCCCCGCCGCCGGTGCCGGGGGCAGATACCGCAACCGCCCTTGCCGACTGGGGCCTGGATCCGGCCCTGCTGGCGCAGCTGGGCCTGCCCGACGCCGGCTGATGCGGCCAGCCCGCCGCCGGCGGCTTGCGCCGGCATGATGAGCTTGCTCAAATTGAGCCTGATAAGACGGATCAACCGTCCGGGAGGAAACGATGATCGATCACGACCGCCTGCTCGCGCGGGCGTTCCCGCCGGTCGAACAGGTCTATGACCATCGCGACAGCATTCTCTATGCGCTGGGTCTCGGCATCGGCAGCGACCCGCTCGACCCGGCCGCGCTGAGGGTCACCTATGAGCGCGCGCCGGATTTCGCCGCCCTGCCGACCATGGTGGTGGTGCTGGGCTCGTCCGGTTTCTGGGCGATGGAGCCCGATACCGGCATCACCTGGCAGCAGCTGCTGCATGGCGAGCAGGCGATCACCCTGCATGCCCCCCTGCCGCCCGCCGGCCGGCTGACCGGCCGCACCCGGATCACCGGCATCGTCGACAAGGGGCCGGGGCGGGGCGCGCTGATCTATTCCGAGCGCAGCCTGACCGATACCGCCACCGGCCGGCTGATCGCGACCATCGAGGTCACGAGCTTCGCCCGCGCCGATGGCGGCTTCGGCGGCCCGGCCGGACCGGTGAAGACCCCGCAGGCGACGCCGGAGCGGGCACCGGATGCCGTGTACGAACACGCCACCCTGCCGCAATCGGCCCTGATCTACCGGCTGTCGGGCGATCCCAACCCGCTGCATGCCGACCCGGGCGTGGCGCGGGGCGCCGGTTTCGACCGGCCGATCCTGCACGGGCTGTGCAGCTATGGCGTCGCCGGCTGGTCGATCCTGCAGGCCACCGGCGGCGGCGGCGATCCGGCCCGACTGACCGCGCTGTCGGCCCGGTTCTCGTCCCCGGTTTTCCCGGGCGAGACGCTCCGCACCGAGATCTGGCGCCAGGGACCAGGGGGTGAAGGAGCTGAAGATTACGCCTTCCGCACCCGCGTGCCCGCCCGCGACGTCACCGTGCTCAGCCATGGCCGCGCCCGCCTTGCCGTACCACCACGCCGCACCGAACCCGGCCGCCCGACCGAAGGATCCGCCCGATGAGCCTGGCCGACCGCCCCCTGCCCAAGCCGACCCCCGAAACCCGGCATTACTGGGAGGGCGCCCGCGAAGGCCGGCTGGTCCTCCAGTCCTGCCAGGCCTGCACCACCGCCTATTTCCCGCCGCGCCCCTTCTGCCCGCAATGCGGGTCCCGCGACGTGAAAACCTTCGACGCCAGCGGCCGCGGCCGGCTGCACAGCTTCATCATCAACCACCTGCCCGCCCCCGGCTATGACGGGCCGTTCATCGTGGCGGCGGTGGAGCTGGAGGAAGGGCCGCGGATGATGGCCAATATCCTCGACTGCCCGGTCGACCCCGCCGCACTCACCATCGACATGCCGCTTGAGGTGACGTTCGAGCGGCGCACCGACGAGATCACCGTGCCGCAGTTCCGGCCCGTTCGGGGAGATGCCCGATGACCCGCGCCCGCATCGCCATCGTCGGCGCCGCCGAAACCACCCGCCTCGGCAAGATCCCCGACCTCAGCCAGACCGGGCTGCATGCCGATGCCGCCCTGAACGCGCTGGCCGATTGCGGCCTCACCCTTCGCGATGTCGACGGCATCGCCACCGCCGGCCATGACGCGGCCGAGATCGCCCAGTATCTTGGCATCATCCCCACCTGGCTCGACGGCACCTCGGTCGGCGGCTGCAGCTTCATCGCCCATCTCCGCCATGCCGCGGCCGCGATCGAGGCCGGGCTGTGCCGCACGGTGCTGATCACCCATGGCGAAAGCGGCCGCAGCAACCATCGCAGCCACCGGCCGATCTTCCCGGCCATGCAGCAGCAGGAATTCGAAACGCCCTATGGCGTCACCCTGCCGCCGACCCGCTTCACCCTGCCGGTCGCGCGCAAGATGGCGAAGGACGGGCTGACGGAAGACCAGCTGGCGGCGGTGGCGGTGGCCCAGCGGGACTGGGCGTCGAAGCATCCGCGCGCCGGCTTCCGCGATCCCATCGGCATCGACGACGTGCTCGGCAGCCGGATGATCGCCTGGCCCTTCCGCCTGCTGATGTGCTGCCTGGTCTCGGACGGCGGCGGTGCATTGGTGTTGACCTCGGCCGATCGGGCGAAGGATTTCCCGACGAAGCCGGTCTATCTGCGCGGCACCGGCGGTGAAAGCGCCGAAGGGCCGATGGTGTCGCAGATGGAGGATTTCACCTCGTCGCGCGCCTTCCGCACCTCAGGCCGGCTGGCGTTCGAAAGCGCCGGCATCACCCATGCCGATGTCGACCATCTGATGATCTACGACGCCTTCGCCCATCTGCCGATCTACGGTCTGGAAGATCTGGGCTTCGTCGGCCGCGGCGAGGGGGGGGCCTTCATCGCCGAGGGCCATACCCGCCCGGGCGGCAGGCTGCCGATGAACACCAATGGCGGCGGGTTGAGCTACGCCCATTCGGGCATGTACGGCATGTTCGCCCTGCAGGAAGGCGTGCGCCAGGTCCGCGGCACCTCGCCCGCCCAGGCCGGCGAGGTGAAGGTCTCGGTCGTCCATGGCGTGGGTGGCATGTTCTCGGCCGCGGCAACCGCGGTGCTGACCTCGGAGGATCGGTGGTGAGCAGGGATTTCGACGGCCGCACGGTGGTGGTCTCAGGGGGAACCAGCGGCATCAATCTGGGCATCGCCCGTCATTTCGCCGCGGAAGGGGCGCGGGTCTTCGTGTTCTCGCGCAGCGCCGACAAGGTCCGGGCAGCCGTGGCGGAACTCACCGGCACCGGCGCCGAGGCCCGGGGCATTGCCGCAGATGTCCGCGATGCGGCGGCGGTCGAGGCGGCGCTCGCCGCCGCGGCCGACCGCTTCGGGCCGATCGACGTGCTGGTCTCGGGCGCTGCGGGGAATTTCGTCGCCCGCGCCGCCGATATCAGCTCCAACGGCTTCCGGGCGGTGCTGGAGATCGACCTGCTCGGCACCCATCACGTGATGCGGGCGGCCTGGCCGCATCTGAGGAAGCCGGGGGCCGTGGTCATCAATGTCTCGGCCGCGCAGGCGAGCGTCGCCATGATCGGCCAGGCCCATGTCTGCGCCGCCAAGGCCGGGGTCGACATGATCACTCGGACGCTGGCGCTGGAATGGGGCCCGGCGGGGGTGCGGGTGAATTCGGTGGTCCCGGGGCCGATCGCCGATACCGAGGGCGTGCGCCGGCTGATGCCCGACGCCGCGAGCGCGCGCGCCAAGATGGACGCCATCCCGCTTCGGCGCATGGGCACCACACGGGATGTCGCCGAGCTTTGCGGCTTCCTCGCCTCGGACCGCGCCTCGTGGATCACCGGCGCGGTGATCCCGGTGGATGGCGGGGCGATCCTGAACCCGATGCCCGGCCGACTTGCCGACGTCGTCGGGGTCTGATCTGAACTCAACTGACAAGACCAGGGAAACGCCACCATGCCTCAGCCACAGTTGATTCCGCCCGAGATTCCGGGCGAAGCCTTCATCGGCTTTGCCCGTCGTCTGGCAACCAATGCCGCCCGCTTCCCGGGCGCACCGGCGGTGATCGACGAAAATCGCCGCCTCGACTGGGGCAGTTTCGCAGAACTGGTCGCCCGCATTGCCGGCGGGCTGACGATGCACGGCATCGGCCGTGGCGACATGGTGGCAACTCTCGCCTCGAACTCGGTTGAACATATCGCGGTCTATTGCGCGATCATCCACGCCGGCGCCTGCGTGGTGCCGCTGCCCTGGAGCGCCACCGAGGCGGCGCTGCAACTGATGCTCAAGGATTGCGGCGCCCGCATCCTGTTCGCCTCGGCCGCCCATGCCGAAACGGCCGGCCGGCTCGGTGCCGACGAACTGGTGATGGTCGACGCGCTGGAAGACTGGATCGGCGGGGCCCCGGCCATCCCGCCGGTCGAGGTTCTGCCGACCGATCCGATCAACATGATCTATTCCTCGGGCACGACCGGCGCGCCCAAGGGCATCGTGCACGACCAGCGCTTCCGGGCGCGCCAGGCCGGGCGGGTCGCGCAATATGGCGTGAGGCCGGGCGCACGGTCGCTGATCTCGACGCCACTCTATTCCAACACCACGCTGTTCCTGGCCCTGCCGACCCTCGCGAGCGGGGCCACCCTGATCTCGATGAGCAGGTTCGACACGACGCGCTTCCTGGAGGTCGCCCAAGTCGAACATGTGACCCATGCCGTGCTGGTGCCGGTGCAATACATGCGGCTGATGGACACGCCCGGCTTCGATACGGCCGATCTTTCCGCTTTCGTCTGCAAATTCTCCACCTCGGCGCCGCTGCCGGCCGCGATGAAGGCGCAGGTGATGGCGCGCTGGCCCGGCAATCTGATCGAGCTCTATGGCATGACCGAAGGCGGGGTGTCGGTGATGCTGGACTGTGCCGCCCATCCCGACAAGCTCGACACCGTCGGCCGACCGTCTCCCGGTGCCGATATCCGGATCATCGACGAGGACGGCAACGAGCTGCCGCCGGGGGCCTTCGGCGAGATCGTCGGCCGCTCCGGCGCGATGATGCAGCGCTATCACAACCAGCCGGAGAAAACCGCCGAGATCATCTGGCGGAGCCCGGAGGGGCTGGATTTCATACGCTCGGGCGATATGGGCCGTTTCGACGCCGACGGCTTCCTGCAGCTGCTCGACCGCAAGAAGGACATGATCATCTCGGGTGGCTTCAACATCTATGCGACCGACCTGGAGGCAGCGCTGCGCAGCCACCCGGCCGTGGCCGATGTGGCGGTGATCGGCGTGCCGAGCGATGCCTGGGGCGAAACCCCGCTCGGCCTGGTGGTGCTGCGGCCGGGCCATGATGCCACGCCCCAGGCGCTTTGCGACCACGCGAATGCGCAGCTGGGCAAGACCCAGCGGCTGTCGGCGGTGGAACTGCGCGACAGCCTGCCGCGCAGCGAGATCGGCAAGGTGCTGAAGCGGGAACTGCGCGCGCCCTATTGGGCGAAGACGACCGCCTGAACGCAGAACGCCCCGGCCCGCATGAGCAGGCCGGGGCGTCGGTCTTCGGCGGCACGGATGGCCAGCCGCGGCGGTCAGCGCGTGATGGTGAAGCGTCGCTCGATATAGTCCATCACCGACTGCACCGCCTCTTCGATCGACAGGCGGCCGGTGTCGACCACCAGCTCGGGCGCCGCCGGCGGCTCGTAAGGGGCGTCGATGCCGGTGAAGTCGCGGATCTCGCCGCGCCGCGCCTTGGCATAGAGCCCCTTCGGGTCGCGGCCCTCGCAGACATCCAGATCGGCGCGGACATGGACCTCGTGGAAGCCCGCCCCGGCCGCAGCCCGGGCCCGCTCGCGATCGGCCCTGTAGGGCGAGATGAAGGCGGTCAGCACCAGGAAGCCGGCTTCGGCGAAGAGCGCCGCGACCTCACCCACCCGGCGGATGTTTTCGGTGCGATCCTCGGGGCTGAAGCCCAGATTGGCGTTCAGGCCGTGGCGGACATTGTCGCCGTCGAGCACGAAGACCTGATACCCCTTGGCGAAGAGCCGCTGCTCCAGCTCGATCGCCAGCGTCGACTTGCCGGCGCCCGACAGGCCGGTCAGCCAGAGCACGCCGCCGGTATGGCCGTTGCGCCGCGCCCGCGCCTCGGCGGTCACCCGGTGTTCGACCGCGGTGATGTTGGTCGATTTGCGGGTCACGGCACTACGCTGATCGGGATAACCGTCCATCGAGATGATGCCGCCGCCGACGGTGTCGTAATCCTCGATCAGCACGAAGCGGCCGGTATTGGGCAGGTCGCGGAACTCGTCGAGCGCCAGCAGGCCGCGCGACCGCAGCACCACCTCGGCGACGGCGTTGCGCTCCACCGCCTGGTGCCGATCGCCCTGATCGGCACCGGCCAGACTGCCGGCATCGATCACCTTCTCGATCCGGTCGACCGTCACCCGCACCTGGCGGGTGGCGAGCTTCATCAGATAGCCGGCCCCGACGGTGAGCGGGGTACGCCCCAGCCAGAACAGCCGGGCGCGGAACACGTCGGTCTCGACCGGCGGGTTCTCTGCATGGCTGATCACGTCGCCGCGTTCGATGAAGATCTGCTCGTCGAAGGTGATGCCGACACTGCGGCCGGTCCCGGCCGCCACGGGCGGCACGCCCTTGCCCCAATGCTCGATCGAGCGCACCCGCACGGTCTTGTTGGCGGGGGAGACCATGATCGTGTCGCCGACCGCCAGCCGGCCGCTTTCGATCCGGCCGACGATGATCCGGCGCTCGTCGAATTTGTAGACATCTTGCACCGGCAGGCGCAGCGGCCGGTCGTCGAGCGCCGGGGACGGCACGAAGCCGTCCAGCGCCTCCAGCACGGTGGGACCGCCATACCATGGCATGGTTCCGGTCGCACGGTCGACGATGTTGCCGCCCTCGCGCGCCGCCACCGGCACGAAATGGGTGGCCGTCACCCCGATCCCGGCCAGATAGTCGGTGTATTCGGCGACCACCGCGTCATAGCGGGCCTGGTCATAGCCGACCAGATCCATCTTGTTGACGACCACCGCGATCTGGCGAAGCCCCAGCAGGTGCAGCAGATAGCCGTGGCGGCGCGACTGCTCGCGCACGCCTTCGGCGGCATCGATCACCAGCACCGCGGCCTCGGCCGCGGCGGCGCCGGTGATCATGTTCTTCAGGAATTCCTTGTGCCCCGGCGCGTCGATGATGACGTAGTCGCGCAGCGCGGACTTGAACCAGATCTGGGCCGAATCGATGGTGATGCCCTGGTCGCGCTCGGCCTTGAGCGCGTCCATGACGAAGGACCATTCGAAAGGCATGCCCCGGCGCTCGCTCATCGCGCGGATCGCATCGACCCGGCCTTCGGGCAGCGAGCCGCTGTCGTTGAGCAGGCGGCCGACCAGGGTCGACTTGCCATGATCGACATGGCCGACGATCACGATGCGCATCAGCCGGCGTTCGGTCGCAATACGCAGATCCTCGTCTTGCGCCAGGACGGGCTGGAGGGTATCGGCAGTCATGGGCTGGGCTCCGTCCCGATCACATATAGCCTTCGGCGCGCAGGCGCTCGAAGGCATCTTCGGATTCCTTGTCCTGGGCACGGCCGGCGCGCTCGGAGGTGCGGGTGGTTTCAAGCTCCGCCACGATCTCGGCCACGGTCGATGCCGTGCTGCGGATCGGCAGGGTGCAGGGCGCGCAGCCGAGCGAGCGGTAGCGCAGCCCTTCCTGATTGGCGAAATAGAGGTTCACCACCGGGATCTCCTCGCGCTGGATGTAGCGCCAGATGTCGACCTCGGTCCAGTGCAGCAACGGGTGGATGCGTACCGAGGTGCCGGCCGGGAATTCGGTCTTGAACTGGTCCCAGAACTCCGGCGGCTGGTCCTTGACGTTCCAGGCATTGTCCTGGCCGCGCGGGCTGAACACGCGCTCCTTCGCGCGCGTACCCTCTTCGTCGCGGCGGATGCCGGCGATGACGCCGGTGAAGCCGTGGGTGTCGAGCAGCGACTTCAGCCCCTCGGTCTTCAGCGCCGAGCAGCAGACCACGCGGCCGCGGGTGTGGTTCATGCCCGCGTCCAGCGCCGCACGGTTCTGGCCGACGATCAGGTTCAGCCCCCATTCCCGCGCCATCCGGTCGCGAAATTCGATCATCTCGGGGATCTTGTACGAGGTGTCGACGTGGAGCACGGGGAAAGGCACATGGCCGAAGAAGGCCTTGCGGGCCAGCCAGACCATGACATTGCTGTCCTTGCCGATCGACCACAGCATGGCGAGCCTGTCGATGCGGTTGAACGCCTCGCGCAGGATGTAGATGCTCTGCGCCTCAAGACGGTCGAGATGATCCATGGAATCCTTCGCTCCTCATGCCCAGGCTGGCGTCGGCGAACGAGGCTGGCGGACAGGCGGGCGGGGTTCGGGTGCGGACGGGTGGATGTGGTTTCCGGCCCCACAGAAATCATGTTCCCGGCAGATTGTCCAGGCCCTAATCGGGTATTGATTTATTTAACCAGAAATATTTGTGTTTTTGATGCCGGGGGCGGATGCTGCATCGCGGGCGCGGATGCTGTAGCTTTGGCGCGCTTTCCATGCGATGCGACCAGAGGGCCCGCCTGACATGAGCCGTTCTGCCATGAGCCACGTCCGTTCGATCCTGCTCCTGCTGCCGGCCCTGCTGCTCGCCGCCTGCACGGATAAGGGGGAGCTGCCTGCCCCCTTCGACACATTGGATGCGGTGTTCTTCCCCCAGTCGGCACCGTCTGCCGACGAGATCGATGTCGACAAGCTGCCGGTGGCGGCGATCCTGGTGGAATTCGGCCGCGGGTCGGCCCGAGTGGCCTTGGCCGACACCCGTGACGGCACGCTGATCTGGCGCGCCCGCGACCGGGCCGAGATCCATACCCGCAACGGCATCCTGGTGCGCACGGTGGGCCTGCCAGACGATGTGCGGGTGATCCGCTTCGACGGCCTGCCGCCTGGCGCCCGCACGCCGGTGCCCGCCGCCGCCGGTGCCGGTACCTATGTCCGGATCTTCGACATGCCCGACCGGCGCCTTTACGGCGCACGGGCCGATTGCAGCCTGGCGGAGGTCGGCCAGGAGCCGGTGAAAGTGGGCAAGTACGAATTCGGCACCGTGGTCTATGACGAAAGCTGCACGGTCGAGGCACTCGGCTGGCAATACACCAACCGCTACTGGTACGAGCCCGACAGCAAGCGGATCTGGCGGAGCACCCAGCGCCTGTCCCGCGAGTTGGGCGATATGGAGATCACCCTGCTGCGGCCGGCGCAGATCCCGTAACACCGCACTCCGCACAGGCATCGTTGACCGGCAACAAGAAAGGGCGGTCCCTTGCGGGACCGCCCTTTCCGTCGTCGCGTCGACAGGCAATCAGCGGGTGCTGGTCGCCGTCGAGGTCGAGGTCGACGAGCCGCTGTCGTCGTCGTCCGAAGCGATCACGGCGATCGCCACGGCGGCGGCAGCGCCACCACCGACGGCCAGGCCGGTCAGCTCGTCGTCGAACAGATAGCCCGCCTCATCGTCGTTGTTGTTCGCCGGCGGCGGAGTCTGCGCCAGCGCAATGCCGGCCGAACCCGCCAGAGCGAGTGCGACCGCAAGAGCGCGGATCGAGGTCTTGATCATGA
Source organism: Tistrella mobilis (assembly GCF_041468085.1). Lineage (NCBI taxonomy): Bacteria > Pseudomonadati > Pseudomonadota > Alphaproteobacteria > Geminicoccales > Geminicoccaceae > Tistrella > Tistrella mobilis. The sequence continues at coordinate 3,773,877 of NZ_CP121017.1, forward strand.
TATGATCTCCGATATTCCCCATGGGGTAGGTGCTAGCGTTAACAGTTATACGGCACGCGCGTGCCGCCGGGCAACCCGATACCGTGTCGCAATACCCATGCTGCATTGCACCGTAAGGTGGAGTCTACCCCCGGTGCGGGCCGGAGAGTGTGAGTTTTCCGCGGCACGGGCCGATTGATTGCAGAGATGCAACAGGTTATGCAGAAACGCCGACCGGCGCAGGGCCGGTATGACAGATGGCGCAGCAGTGCAGGAGAAATGCCATGATCGTCGTGACCGGCGGCGCCGGCTTCATCGGCTCCAACATCCTGGCCGGGCTTGAAGCCCGCGGCCATGACGACTTGGTCGTGGTCGATACCCTGGGCACCGACGAGAAGTGGCGCAACATCGCCAAGCGTGCACTCGCCGATGTCGTCCGGCCGGAACGGATCTTCGATTTCCTGAACGCACGGGCAGGCGAGATCGAGGCCGTGGTGCATATGGGCGCCATTTCGTCGACCGAAGAGCGCGATGCCGATGTCATCGTCGCCAACAATATCCGCCTGACACTCGATCTGGTCGACTGGTGCGCGCGCCATGGCGTGCGGCTGATCTACGCCTCATCGGCCGCCACCTATGGCGACGGCGCGCTGGGCTTCGACGACGACGGCGAAGCGGGCGCCCTGGCGGGGCTGCAGCCGCTGAATGCCTATGGCTGGTCGAAGCATATGGTCGACCGGCGGATCACCGCGCTTCGCGCGCGGGGTGCCGACCTGCCGCCGCAATGGGCCGGCCTTAAATTCTTCAACGTCTACGGGCCGAACGAATACCACAAGGGCGGCCAGCGCAGCGTCGCCCATCAGGTGTTCTGCCGGATCCGCGACGGCGGCCATGCCCGGCTGTTCCGCAGCCACCGCCCCGACTACCCCCATGGCGGGCAGCTGCGCGACTTCGTCTGGGTGGGCGACTGCGTGGCCGTGGTGGAATGGCTGCTGGAAACCCCCCAGGCCAGCGGCCTGTTCAATGTCGGCTCGGGCAAGGCACGCAGCTTTGCCGACCTTGCCCGTGCAGTCTATGCCGCGATGAACCTGGCGCCCCAGATCGAGTTCGTCGACATGCCGGAACATCTGCGCGAGAAGTACCAGTATTTCACCGAAGCAAAGATCGACCGGCTGCGCGCCGCAGGCTTCACCCGCCCCGCAACCGAGCTTGAGGACGGCATTGCCTCTTATGTCCGGGATTATCTGCTGAACGCCGATCCCTATGTCTGACCGCATGGTCAGACGGCGGTGGTCGAGAACTCCGCCGGGGAGGTGATCTCAAGCATTTCGAGATCGTCCGAACCGGCCTCCAGCTCATGGGCAATGCCGGGCGGCTGATAGACGCAGTCGCCGGCGGTGAGCGTCACCTGGCCGGTGCCTTCGTACCAGAACCGCACCCAGCCCTTCAGCACATAGACCATCTGAAAGTCCAGCCCATGGGCATGGCGGCCGGTGCCGGCCGTGACGGCCTCCGATGCCCGGATGACATGGGCATGAAAGCGCCCCCGGGTGGCGGTGCCGATCGCAAGATCGCGATACGTAAAAAAGGCCCTGAGGCCATCGCCCTCGAAGGATCCTTCGGACGCCCGGGCGATGGTGACGGTTGCACGGGCGTCGTCCGCATCGGCAGGCATGGTCGTGGCGGTGGTCATGGGACGGTCGTCCTCCCTGGCAGCCGCTTCGTCCGGCGGCATGTTCCCTCATCCCCCGATCATCCGACGGAGGGCGATCGGCGTCAAACGAGCGTTCGAGCGATGGCCGTGTCTTGTCACCCGTGATCCCGCCCCCTATCGTGGCCGCAGCCGGCGGATGGCCGGCCGATCAGCCAGGACCGGGCTCATGGATCTCGACGCCGCCTTTGATGCCGAAGCCTTCTTCGATGCAGAACTGGAGGAACATGCACAGGTTGCCGCCCGCACCCGCGCGGCCCTGAAGCAGCCCTTCATCCGCTGGGTGGAGATGGCGCTGGCCACGATCCGCGGCGGCGGCAAGATCATGTTCTTCGGCAATGGCGGCTCGGCCTCCGACGCCCAGCATCTGGCGACCGAGCTGGCGGTGCGCTACCGCCGCGATCGCGCCCCGATCGCCGGCCTTGCGCTGACCACCGACAGCTCGGCACTCACCGCCATCGGCAACGACATGGGCTTCGATCAGCTTTTTGCCCGCCAGATCCTGGCCCTTGGCCGGCCGGGCGACATGGCGGTGGGCATCACCACCTCGGGCCGCAGCCCCAATGTGCTGATCGGCCTGGATGCCGCACGCAGCACCGGCATCACCACCATTGCCCTCACCGGCCGCGACGGCGGCGACACGCTGAGCCGCGCCGATCTGGCCCTGGTGGTGCCGAGCGAGACCACCGCCCGGATCCAGGAGATGCACATCATGCTGGGCCAGATGCTCTGCGGCGCGCTCGAAATCGGCCTCGGTCTCGTGGCTGAAGAGCCGCGCGCCTGACCGGCACATTGCCCCACTTTTCAGACCGGACCCCACCCCGATGACGCTCCGCCCCGCCCGTGCCGATTTCCTCGATCTCGACCGCAGCTTCGCTGCCGTGAAGGTGGCGGTGATCGGCGATGTGATGCTCGACCGGTTCGTCTACGGCAAGGTGGAACGCATCTCCCCCGAGGCGCCGATCCCGGTGCTCCGCGTCGAACGGCGCAGCACCATGATCGGCGGTGCCGGCAATGCCGCCCGCAATGTCGCCTCGCTCGGTGCCACCGCGCGGCTGGTGGCCGTGGTCGGCCCCGATACCGCGGCCGACGAGCTGCGCGGCCTGTTCGATGCCGAGGCCCGGATCACCGGCCATCTGGCGGTCGACCCCGAAGGCGGGACCATCGTCAAGACCCGCTATGTCGCGCAAAGCCAGCAGCTGCTGCGGTCAGATGAAGACGGCACCGGCCGGCTGTCGCCCACGGCCCGCGCCGGGCTGCTGGCCGCCGTCGATACGGCGATCGCCGATGCCGGCATCGTGCTGCTGTCGGATTACGGCAAGGGCGTGCTGGCCCCCGACATCCTGACCGCGATCATGGAGCGCTGTGCCGCCGCGGGCCGGCCGGTGGTGGTCGATCCCAAAGCCCGGGATCTCGGCCGCTATCGGGGCGCCATGGTGCTGACGCCCAATGCGGTGGAGCTTGCCGCCGCTGCGGGCGAGCCGGTCGATCCGGCCGATGATCATGCCGTCACCCGCGCCGCCCTGGGGCTGGTGCGCGCCAACGGCTTTCCCTATCTGGTCGCCACCCGCGGTGCCCATGGCGTCAGCATCGTGGGGACCGACGGATCGGCGGTGCATCTGCCGGCCCGGGCACGCGAGGTGTTCGACGTCTCGGGCGCCGGCGATACGCTGGTGGCGGCCCTGGCCTGCGGCCTTGCCGCCGGCGGATCGATCGTCGACGCGGTTCAGTACGCCAATGCCGCAGCCGGCGTGGTCGTCGGCAAGCTGGGCACCGCCACCGTGACCCCCACCGAGGTGCGCGCCGCCGTTGCAGGCGATGCCGAAGCAAAATCGGTCGCGGCGGGCGGTGCCGCCCGCCATGCGCCGATTTTCGAGAACGCCGCCGCAGCAGCGCGGCTCACCGCAACCTGGCAGGCCGAAGGGCTGAAGGTCGGTGTCACCAATGGCTGTTTCGACCTGCTGCACCGCGGCCATCTGGACGTGATCGCCAGGGCGCGGGCGGCCTGTGACCGGCTGGTCGTGGCGGTCAATGCCGATGCCTCGGTCAGGCGGCTGAAGGGCCCGAACCGGCCGGTTCAGGATCAGGACACCCGCGCCGCGGTGCTGGCAGCGCTGGCCGATGTGGATCTGGTGCTGATCTTCGCCGAGGAAACCCCGGCTGAACTCATCGCCGCGATCGGCCCCGACCTGCTGGTCAAGGGTGGCGACTATACGCCCGAAACCGTGGTGGGGGCCGATCTGGTGACCGCACGCGGCGGCCGGGTCATGATCGTGCCGATCCTGCCCGGCCATTCCACCACGGCAACCGTTGCCCGCATCGCCGCCGGCACCGACTGACGCCTCAGCCGATCCCCATCAGCGCAAGCGTCGCCCCGACCAGCGGATGGCCGTCTTCTCCCAGGGCCTCGACCGCGCTCATATGATGGCGGCCCGGCAGATCGACGGTGCCGATACGGGCCCCCGCAGCCGACCAGCGGCGGGCGAAATCCCGGCTCTGGCGATGGAATTCGGCCGATTCATCCCCGCCCACTGCCAGAACCAGCCGGGTATCCGGGCCCGGCACGGCAAAATGCGGGCTGGCAGCCCGTGCCGTGGCGGGGGTCAGGCCCAGCCGGGCGTTGATGGTGGTGCCGATCAGCGGCTCCAGGTCGAAGACGCCGCTGACCGCAACCCCGCCGGCGATCGGGGCGCCTTCGATTTCAGGGGCCTGCATGTGCCAGGGGGTCGCCGCCAGCTGGCCGACGATCTGCCCGCCCGCCGAATGGCCGGTGACCACGATCCGCCTGCGGTCGATGCCAAACACCGGGGCCAGACGCCAGAGCAGCAGCACCGCCTCTCGCGCTTCCACCGTGATGCCGGCAACCGTGGTCGCCGGGCAGAGCGTGTAGTCGACGACCGCCACCGCGGCACCACGGGCGATATAGGGCCGGGCCAGATGGGTGAAATCATCCCGCCCCATCGCCTGCCAATAGCCGCCATGGAAGAAGACCATCAGCGGCACAGGCGCCGCGCCCGGGTCTGACGCAGGCAGGATCAGATCCAGCAGCTGATCCGCCCGCCGGCCATAGACCAGCCCCCGCCGCAGAAGGCCCGCCCGTTCGAAATCCTGCCGCGCCGCTGCGGCCTCCGCCGCCCAGCGGGCGAAGATCCGGGCATGATCGGGCACGGCGGCACGGGCGTTGTATTCGCGTTCGGCATCGATGGCGGGGCGGGGTTCGAAATCGGTCATGGCTGCGGGAACATTCCAGGCGGTTCAACGGTATCGATCTACGATAACGTCCCGCGCGGCCGCTGGCTGCGGCGAAGTGGCACCAGAGGCTTTTCGGTGACCGGCCTTGCCGCTCCCGTCACCTGCGCCCATCTGACGCGGGCTCGCCTCATCAATGACGGAGCCTTCATGTTCGAGTGGATCGTGTCGACGGTATCGTCCGCCGGCTATGTCGGTGTCTTCCTGCTGATGGCGGCAGAGAACATCTTCCCCCCGATCCCCTCGGAGCTGATCATGCCGCTGGCAGGCTTCGTGGCGGCGCGCGGCGAGCTGGACATCATCGGCGTGATCGCCGCCGGTACGGCGGGATCGGTGGCCGGGACGATGCCCTGGTACTGGCTTGGCCGCGCCTTCGGCCTGGCCCGCATCCGTCACCTGGCCGGGCGCTGGGGGCGCTGGGCAACGGTTTCGCCAGACGAGGTGGACAAGGCCAATGGCTGGTTCGAGCGTCACGGCGGCAGCGCGGTTTTCTTCGGCCGGCTGATCCCGGCCATCCGCACCCTGATCTCGGTACCGGCCGGCATCGCCCGGATGCCGCTGCCCCGCTACCTGGCCTGGTCGATCGCGGGCTCCGCCATCTGGACATCGCTGCTGGCAGGCGCCGGCTATGCGCTGGAAAGCCAGTACAAGCTCGTCGCCGGCTACATGGATCCCGCCTCGAAGGTGATCATCGCGGCCATGGTGCTGTTCTATGTCTACCGCGTGGTAACCCGGCGGGGGTGATCCGCCGTCGCCTGCCGGTGCTGGCCACGGCCTCATCCCGGCTCTATCCTGCCCCTGCGTGAGAACAGGCGCGGGTCTGCCGCAGGCAGCCACGCAGCCGCATGAGGAGGATACGCGGATGGACGGGATCGGGGGGCGTTTTGTCGCCAACGGGCCGGTCAGGCTGCATGTGATCGAGGCAGGCCGGGGTGCGCCGGTGATCTTCGTGCATGAATTCGCCGGCGACCGGCGGAGCTGGGAGCCGCAGATGCGGCGTTTCGCCCGCAGCCACCGCGTCGTCGCCTATGACGCCCGCGGCTATCCGCCCTCCGATGTGCCCGAGGATCCTGAAGCCTATGGTCAGGAGATGGCCGTCGACGACATCCGGGCGGTGATGGATGGCCTTGGCATCGATCGCGCCCATCTGGTGGGATGCAGCATGGGCGGCTTCGCCGTGCTGCATTTCGGCCTGACCCACCCGGATCGCGCCCTGTCGATCACCGCGATCGGCGCGGGCTATGGCGCCGAGCCGGAGCTGCGCGAAAGTTTTGCGGCCAATTGCGAGGCAACGGCCGACCGGATCCTGACCGACGGGCTGGACGCGGCGGGGCGGAGCTATATGAACTCCCCCGGCCGGCGCCCCTTCGCCACCAAGGATCCGCGCGGCGCCGATGAAGCCTTCCGGGTGTTCCTGGACCATTCGCCGCTGGGCGCGGCGCTGACCCTGCGGCGCTATCAGGCGCGCCGGCCTTCGCTCTTCGCCCTGGAAGACCGTTTCCGGAACATGACGGTGCCGGTGCTGCTGATCGTGGGCGATACCGATACGCCCGCGATCCGCGCCAATCTGTTCCTGAAGGAAACGCTGCCCTCGGCCGGGCTGACCGTGCTGCCGATGACCGGCCATGCCGCCAATCTGGAAGAGCCGGAACTGGTCAATCGCCTGCTGGCCGATTTCTTTGCCGCCACGGAACATGGCCGGTGGCCGATCCGGGATGCGGCACAACCAGCCGATGACGGGGATCTCCTGGGCATGGGCGGCGGCCGCTGAACAGCCGCAGCCGGGCCCAGGCATTTCGCCCTTTCATTTGCATACCATTTGGTCAAAATTCGAGCGGTCCGGCGCGGCCGCTGCACATGCCGCGGGCAGGCACCGCCGATCACGCCCCGGGTCGCTTGAATTCCACGCGGCGGCCTGCGGTTTCGGCGGTACTGGCCCGGTCCTTGCGTTATCATGCAAGTTCCGCGACACCCTTCGGAGATCGCTCGTCCATGTTGCTCGCAAAGCTCAAGGCCGCGGCCGTTGCCGCTTCCGTCGCCCTGGCGGCCCTGACCGCGGCCGAGGCCTCGGCCGCCGACAAGATCAAGGTCGCCAGCGTCTACACCGTGCCGATCGAGCAGCAGTGGGTGAGCCGCATCCACATCGCCCTCGATGCCGCGGCCAAGCGCGGCGACATCGACTATGAATGGTCGGAATCGGTGTCGAATGCCGATTATGAGCGCGTGATGCGCGAATATGCCGAAAAGGGCGTCGACATGGTGGTCGGCGAGGCCTTCGCCGTGGAGCAGGCCGCCCGCCGCGTTGCCCGCGACTATCCGGAAACCGCCTTCCTGATGGGCTCGTCCTTCAAGCCGCAGGCCCCGAACTTCTCGGTCTTCGACAACTATATTCAGGAGCCGGCCTATCTGACCGGCATGATCGCGGGCGGCATGACGACGTCGAACGTGATCGGCGTGGTCGGCGGCTTCCCGATCCCCGAGGTCAACCGGCTGATGAACGCCTTCATGGCCGGCGCGCTGGAGGTCAATCCGGACGTCAAGTTCATGGTCAGCTTCATCGGCTCGTGGTTCGATCCGCCGAAGGCCAAGGAAGCCGCCTTCGCGATGATCGAGCGCAAGGCCGACGTGCTCTATGCCGAACGCTTCGGCGTGTCGGACGCCGCCAAGGAGCGCGGCGTTCTGGCGATCGGCAATGTGATCGACACCCAGGCCCAGTACCCCGACACCGTCGTTGCCTCGGCACTCTGGCACATGGAACCCACCATCGACGCGGCGATCGCAGCGGTGAAGGCCAAGAGCTTCAAGGCCGAGGATTACGGCCATTATTCCAACATGAAGCCGGGCGGCGCCTCGCTTGCCCCCTATGGCACCTTCGCGGACAAGATCCCCGCGGAGCTGAAGGCCAAGGTCGAGGCGAAGAAGGCGGCGATCCTGGATGGCAGCTTCACCGTCGAGGTGAACGACGCCGAGCCGAAGCCCACGATGTGAACCGCGACGCCCAGGCATGAACCATCTCGGGAGGGGCGGGCAACCGCCCCTCTCGCCATCCGGGATCACGGCGGCGACGTGCCTGAAACGCCACGGGCCGGAAACGCCACGGATCAGAAACGCGAAGGGCCTCATGACCAGACCTGCCGACCCGCCCCGGGCGGAGCTGCCCCCGACGGAACCATCCGGGGCGGCGCGGGCGCCGGAAACCGTGCTCCGGCTCTCGGGTATCACCAAGCGGTTCGGCGCGCTGACCGCCAATGACGCGATCGACCTGGATCTTCGCCGCGGCGAGATTCTGGCCCTGTTGGGCGAGAACGGCGCCGGCAAGACCACGCTGATGAGCATCCTGTTCGGCCATTACGTCGCCGATGAGGGAGCCATCGAGGTCTTCGGTCATCCTCTGGCCGCAGGCTCTCCCAAGGCGGCGATCGCGGCCGGTCTCGGCATGGTCCACCAGCATTTCACCCTGGCCGAGAACCTGTCGGTGCTCGACAACGTCACCATCGGCACCGAGGCGCTGTGGAAGCCCGGCCGCGACCGTGCCGGCGCCCGCCGCCGGATCGCGGAGCTGGGGCAGCGCTTCGGCCTGACGGTCGATCCCGATGCCCGGGTTGGCGCGCTGTCGGTGGGCGAGCGGCAGAAGGTCGAAATTCTGAAGGCGCTCTATCGTGACGCCCGGATCCTGATCCTGGACGAGCCTACCGCGGTGCTGACCCCGCAGGAAAGCGAACGCCTGTTCGTGACGCTCCGGGCCATGGTCACCGACGGGCTGTCGATCATCTTCATCAGCCACAAGCTGCCCGAGGTGATGGCGGTGAGCGACCGGGTCGCGGTGCTGCGCGCCGGCCGGATGATCGATCAGCGCCCGGCAGCCGGTCTCGACCGGGCGACGCTTGCCGAGCTGATGGTCGGCCGCAAGGTTGCCGGCCCCCGTCATACCGACGCGACGCCGGGCGCACCGGCCCTGATTTTCGACCGGATCACCGCCACCGGTGCCGGCGGCAAGCCGAAGCTGCACGAGGTGTCGCTCACCGTTCATGCCGGCGAGATCGTCGGCATCGCCGGCGTCTCGGGCAATGGCCAGTCTCTGCTGGCCGATCTGGTCGCCGGCATGGCCCGTGCAGAGGGCGGCCGGCTCACCGTTCTGGATCACGAGACGCGCAAGGCCGATCCGGCGGCGATGGTCCGACTGGGCGTCGGCCGCATCCCGGAAGACCGACATGCCGAGGGGCTGGTCGGCGACATGAATGTCTGGGAAAACGTCATCGCCGAACGGCGCAACCGTCCGGCCTTCTCGCGCTGGGGCTTCCTGCGCCGCGGCAAAGCCCGCGCCCATGCCGCCGATCTGGTGCGCGATTTCGAGGTGCGTTGCCCCTCGGTCGATGCAACCGTGCGTCAGCTTTCGGGCGGCAACATGCAGAAGCTGATCCTGGGCCGGGCACTCGCCCTGCATCCGGGGCTGATCCTGGCCAACCAGCCGACCCGCGGCCTGGATATCGGCGCGGTCGCCTATGTCCATCAGCGCCTGCTCGAAGCCCGTGACGGTGGCGCCGCGATCCTGCTGATTTCCGAGGATCTGGACGAGATCCTGGCCCTTTCCGACCGGGTGGCGGTCATCCATGCCGGCCACCTGACCCCCGCCCGCCCCAGGGCCGAGGTCACCGTCTCCGGTCTCGGCCTGCTGATGGCCGGCGCCGGCGATCCCCATCCGACCACGCCAGAGGCCGCCCATGCGTCTTGAACGCCGCGCCGAGACCCCGGCCGTCCTGTCGATGGCGGTGCCGGTGCTGGCACTGCTCGCCGCCTTCATCATCGGCGCCCTGCTGATCCTGATCTCGGGCGCCTCGGTGCCCGCCGCCTATGCCGCGATGGTCGACGGCGCCTTCGGCAGCCGGTTCGCGCTGACCGAAACCCTGACCCGCGCCGCACCGCTGATGCTGACCGGGCTTGCCGCCGCGGTCGCCTTCCGTGCCCGGCTGTGGAATATCGGCGCCGAGGGCCAGCTTTATGGCGGCGCGCTGGCGGCCGTCTGGATCGGCACGGCCCCGCTCGGCATTCCCGACGCCCTGCTGCTGCCGGCGGTGATCCTGGCCGGTGCCGTCGCGGGTGGCCTGCTGCTGCTGGGCCCCGCGGTGCTCAAGACCCGTTTCGGCGTCGACGAGGTGGTGACGACCCTGCTGCTCAACTTCATCGTGCTGCTCTTCGTCTCGATGATGATCGAAGGGCCGATGAAGGATCCGATGGCCATGGGCTGGCCGCAGAGCGAGACGCTGCCGATGGCGGCGGAACTGCCCCGGCTGATCCCGCGCACCCGCCTGCATGCCGGGCTGATCATGGCGCTGGTCGCGGCCGGGCTGATCTATGTGATGATGACCCGCACCGTGCTGGGCTTCGAGATGCGGGCGGTGGGCGCCAGCCCGCGGGCGGCCCGCTTCGCCGGCATGGGGGTCGGGCGGGTGATGCTGCTGGTCGCGCTGATCTCGGGCGGTCTCGCCGGCCTTGCGGGCGTGAGCGAGGTTGCCGGGCGCACGGGTTATCTGACGCTCGACATGTCGCCGGGCTATGGCACCGGCGGGGTGGTGGTCGCCATGCTGGCCCAGCTGCACCCGCTGGGTGTGGTGCTGGGCGCGCTGATGGTGGCCAGCATCTTCGTCGGCGCCGATGCGATGAGCCGGGCGGTGGGGGTGCCGACCTATATCGCCGACGTTCTGGTCGCCGTGTCGCTGCTCTGCATGCTGACCGCCATGCTCTTCGCCCGTTACCGCCTGCGCCGCGGCTGATCCGGAGGGTCACGATCCCATGGAATTCATCGACCTTCTGATCTCAGCCGGCCTCTGGGCCACGGTGCTGCGCATCGCCACCCCCCTGATCTTCGGCACGCTGGGCGAGTTGATCTGCGAACGGGCCGGCGTGCTCAATCTGGGCATCGAGGGCATCATGACCATGGGCGCCATGGTCGGCTGGATGGCGGTTTTCCAGGGGGCCGATCTCTGGACCGGCATCGCGGTCGCGGCTGCGGCCGGCCTGCTGGTCGGCCTGCTCCACGGCCTGCTGACCGTACCGCTCGGCCTGTCGCAGCATGTCACCGGCCTTGGCATCACCATGCTCGCAACCAGCCTGTCCTATTTCGCCTATCGCCTGCTGCTGCCCGAGACCACGACCCCGCCCTCGATCACCCCCTTCGCGCCGCTGGGCGACGGCTGGTGGCAGGCTGTGCCCTGGCTGGGCGAGGTGATCGGCCAGCAGACCGCCCCCACCCTGCTGGCGCTGGCCCTGGTTGCGCTGGTCGCCTGGGTGCTCTATCGCACCCCTGCCGGCCTTGCGGTGCGGATGGTGGGCGAAAACCCGGCGGCGGCCGATGCCCAGGGCATTTCGGTCACCGGCGTGCGGCTGATGGCGGTGATGGTCGGCTCGGCCCTGATGGCGGTGGGCGGCGCCTTCCTGACGCTGTCCGCCTTCAACGCCTTCTTCTTCAACATGATGGGCGGGCGCGGCTGGATCTGCATCGCGCTGGTGGTCTTCGCCTCGTGGCGGCCGGGCAAGGCCCTGCTCGGCGCGCTGCTCTTCGCCTTCTTCGACGCCCTGCAGACCCGCCTGCAGCAGATGACCGGTGGCGCCCTGCCCTATCAGCTGTTCCTGATGCTGCCCTATCTGCTCAGCATCCTGGCGCTGGTGGTGATGTCGCGCCGTGCCGCCTATCCCCAGGCACTGATGGTGCCCTTCCGCAAGGGAGAACGTTGAGCCATGTCCCTCGACCTGCTGATCCTGAATGCCCGCCTGCCCCAGGGCGGCACACCCGTCGACATCGCAGTCCGGGACGGGCGGATCGTCGAGGTGGCGCCCGGCATCGCGGCCCGCGGCACCCAGGCGGCCGAGACGATCGACGCGGCCGGCAATCTGGTCTCTCCGCCCTTCGTCGACGCCCATTTCCACATGGATTCGACCCTCTCCTACGGCATGCCGCGGGTGAACCGGTCGGGCACGCTGCTGGAGGGCATCGCCCTCTGGAACGAGCTGAAGCCGCATCTGACCCATGAAGCACTGGTCGAGCGGGCGCTCGTCTATTGCGACTGGGCCATCGCCCGCGGCCTGCTCGCCATCCGCAGCCATGTCGACGTCTGCGATCCGCGCCTGCTCGCGGTCGACGCGTTGCTGGAGGTGAAGGCGAAGGTCGCCCCCTATATCGACCTGCAGCTGGTCGCCTTCCCCCAGGACGGACTCTATCGCCGGCCGGGATCGGAAGCGCTGCTGATCGCGGCGCTGGACCGGGGTGTGGACGTGGTCGGCGGCATCCCGCATTTCGAGCGCACCATGGCCGAAGGTGCCGCAAGCGTGCGCCGGCTCTGCGAGATTGCAGCGGAACGTGGGCTCAGGGTCGACATGCATTGCGACGAAAGCGACGACCCGCTCTCGCGCCATGTCGAGACACTGGCCTATGAAACCCAGCGGCTGGGGCTGCACGGCCGGGTGACCGGCTCGCACCTCACCTCCATGCATTCGATGGACAATTACTACGTCTCGAAGCTGATCGCGCTGATGGCCGAGGCGGATCTGGGGGCGATCGCCAACCCGCTGATCAACATCACGCTTCAGGGCCGCCACGATACCTATCCCAAGCGCCGGGGCATGACCCGGGTGCCGGAACTGATGGCGGCCGGGCTGACCGTCGCCTTCGGCCAGGACTGTGCCATGGACCCCTGGTATCCGCTGGGCTCGGGCGACATGCTCAACGTCGCCGCCATGGGTCTGCATGTCGCCCAGATGACCGGGCTCGACCAGATGCGGAGCTGCTTCGACGCCGTCACCACCAACCCGGCCCGGCTGCTGGGTCTGGAGGGCTATGGCCTGGCCGCCGGCTGCCGCGCCGATATGGTGATCCTGGATGCGGGCGACCCGGTGGAGGCGCTGCGCCTCAGCGCCACCCGCCTCTCTGTGATCCGGGCCGGCCGCGTCATCGCCCGCACGGCCCCCGCCGAGACCATGCTGATGCTGGGCGACGAGACCCGGACCACGCGGTGCCGGCTGGGGCGGGGCTGACGCTACCGGCCTGATCTGCGCCCTTCGGATGCCGTCTTCACCGGCGGCATGGCATGCGCAGGGGGACCGCTCTATATTGTGAGATGACGGCGACAGACAGGGAGTCTCAGGGTTTCATGGTCGCATCCCGCAAGCAGAGTTCGGCTCCGCCGTCCGAGACGACCGGCCTGCGCGGCCATGTGAGTGAGACGGGGCGGCTCCAGCTTCCCGCAGAACTGCGTCGTGCCGTCGGCCTCGAACGGGGCGGGCCCGTACGGCTTGAAATCGTCGATGGTTCGATCAGGATCCAGACCATGAAGGACGTGAAGGAGCACATCCGGGCCCTGGCACGCGACAGCGGCCTGAGCGACAAAGCCAGCGTTGCCGATTTCCTGAACTGGCGAGAGAAGGAGCGTCAGCAAGAAACGGGCGAGGCGGACGACGCGTGATCGTCGTCGACGCCTCCGCAATCCTGGCCGCCATTCTCGGCGAGACGGGTGGCGATCGTGTTTTCGATCATCTGGACGCCGCGCTGGTCAGTTCTGTCAATGTCGCCGAGGTCTATACCTATGCGACGGTCAATCGTCTTCCCGTCAGCGCAATCGACGCGTTTTTCACGGAAACCGGGATCAACGTCGTCGCCTTCGATCACGCCCAGGCCGTGCTGAGCGGGCAGCTGGCGGACATCACCCGCAAGAGCGGACTGTCGCTCGGCGACCGGTCCTGTCTCGCCCTCGCAAAAATGCAGGCGGCCGAGGTACTGACCGCCGATCGGGCTTGGCAGCGATGTGCCGGCGCGCTCGGGCTGACGATCACGCTCCTCAGGTGACGTCTCAGGTCGCCGCACTCCGGTTCTGCGCCGCGCGGGCCCGGGCGATGCTCTCGAAGGTCTCAAGCAGGTCGGGGTCGCGGCGCATCAGCCGGCGGAAATCGTCGGCATCCAGAAACAGCAGCTGGCAATAGCCGAGGGCGGCGATTTCGGCACTGCGCGGACGGTTGTCGAGCAGGGCCATCTCGCCGAAGAAGTCGCCACGGCCCAGTCGGATGCGGCGATCCTCGATCCGGACCTCGACGGCACCCGACGAGATGAAGTAGACGCCGTCGCCCTTATCCCCCTGTCGGAAGATGATCGTGCGCGGCAGCACGAAAACCGGCCGGAGCAGCTGGCGGACCCGCGCCCGCAGCTCGTCGCCCAGATCGCCGAACAGCGGCAGGCGGCGCATCAGCTCGTCGGTGTCGAGGCCCAGATCCAGCCGGGGCAGATCGTCCCGGCGCGACTGGGCCTGGGTGACGCCGCGATAGAGATCGTCGTAAAGCTCGGCATCGAGCAGGCCTTCCTGGGCGAGCGTGTCATAGCGCGCAAGCTCGTGCCGCTCGGCCATCCGGGCCAGAAAACGCCGCTCCAGCGCCTCGGCATAATCGGGATACTGCAGACGCATGGCATCCAGCGCACCCGCCACCTGCCGGGCGCGGCCGTCGAGCATGTCGGCGATCAACTCGGCAATGCGCCGGCCCAGCATCGGCCGGATCCGCTCGTCGACATAGGGCCGCAACTCCTGGATCGCCAGGCGGAAGGCGAGCAGCATTTCGAAACGGTTGGCGAGCCGGCGGGCGAGCGGCCGGTCCATGCGCAACCGGCGGTGCAGCCAATAGGCGAAGCGGAAGCCGCGTTCGAAATCGAGCGCGGTACGCACCACGCGCATGTAGCCGAGACGGCCCTCGTTGCGCCCGCCTTCGAGCAGGGCCTCGGTCAATCGCAGCAGCCGGTCGACGGTGGCGGTGGACAGGGTCCGCCGATCGTGCAGGTCCAGGATCAGGCCGCGCTCGCGCACCGCCAGCGCCACCAGCCCCACCCCCAGCCGCTCGCGATCGGCGATCTCGGCTTCGACATCGGTGTCGCTGGTCACCTGATCGGCCCGGCGGGCATAGGATTGGGCGATCTCGCGCACCACGCTGGGGCTGACGTCATAGCGCCGACCGGCCTCTTCGACCGCGCCACGAACATCGGTCAGCGACAGGGCCAGCACCTGACGGCGCAGCACCTCGCCCACCGGCGACAGCCGGTCGAGCCCCAGCCACGAGATCAGCGGCCGGAGCGTGGTGCCGTTCACGAACAGGGTGAAGAGCACATAGCCGGTGGCGGTGACCGCCACGAAGCGCTTGAGACCATCGGAAAGCCCCGGCGCCTCGACCACACCCAGTGCCAGAACCAGGGTCAGCGCACCGCGCAACCCACCCCAGAGGATCACCGCCCTGTAGCGATGGGTCACCCGGGTGGACAGCTTCAGCATGCTGAGCACCGGCAGCAGCAGCCAGAGCGTGATCGCCCGGCCGATCAGGGCAAAGATCGCCAGCGCCAGAATGGTCAGCACGTCGTAGACGTCGACATCGGCCATCAGCCGGGGAACGACCAGGGCTGCCAGGACGAAGATCATCGATCCGGCCCAGAATGCGATCTGATCCCAGACCGCGAGCAGGTGGCGCCAGTTCTCGGGAGAGATATGTGCCCGCCCCTGGGCCGAGACGACCAGCCCTGCCACCACGGCCGCGACCACACCCGAAACCCCGATGCCGTATTCGCCGGTGACGAAGATGATATAGGCTGCCGCCACGGTCAGCGTCGCCTCGGCCGGCTTGATGTCATCGAGCAGCGGCAGCAGCACCACCACCAGCCGGCCGGTTGCAAGCCCGAACAGGGCACCGCCGATCAGGCCGATGCCGAGATCGCTCAGGGCCTGCCAGGCCATGTCGGCATTGGGTTCTTCGATGCCGGTGGCACGGGCGGTCACCAGCGCGCCCATCAGCACGGTGAAGAGGGCGATGGCAGTGGCGTCGTTGAGAATGCTCTCCCCCTCGACCAGCCGGGTGAGGCGGCCGGGGGCACCGATGTCGCGGAAGATGGCGACCACCGCCGCCGGATCGGTGGTGGCGACGATCGCACCAAGCAGCAGACAGCCCAGGATGGGAACGCCGAACACCGCGGAAAGCCCGAGACCGATCGAGGCGGTGGTCAACACCACCGCCACCACGGCGAGAAGCAGGATCGGTGCAATGTCTTCCACCAGCCGCCGCACATCGATGGTAAGGGCTGTCTGGAACAGGAGCAGCGGCAGGAAGATGGTGATGACCGTCTGACTCTCGATCCTGAGATAGACGACGGCCCGGGCGGCTTCGTTAAAGACGTCGGTGAAGGATGTGAAGAGAAGGAACGCGGCCAGGGCACCGATCGCCACACCGACGGCCGCCAGCAGAACGTTCGAAGCCACGCCCAGGCGACGGGCGAGCGGTTGTATACCTGCAATGATGACCAGCAAAACGGCGAGCGTCAGTACCAGTCCCGTAATTCCGCCCGTCGTCACCCGTCTCTCTCCCGCATCGGCCGTCCGAACATTGCCGGATCATAGCAGAAACCGACCGGCATCGCGGTAACCAGTCTGTGACGGCTCGTGCATCACGTCGTCCGACGGGTGTTCCGTCAGGATGCGGTCCCGATGCCATAGGCAATGATCCCGCCGAGCGTCAGCCAGGTGGAGGCGCCGGCCATGCTGCCCGGATCGGGCGGGGACGTGCCGCCCGCCACGAGATCCAGATCCTCGTCGTCGAATTCGAGGTCTTCGACGGCCTGCCTCCGCGTGACGGTCGCCGACGCCGGATCGGGCAGAATGAGATCGATCAGGCCCGGTTCGGCGTCGATCACATCGACGATGAGGCCGGCAGCAATATCAACGCCCTGGCCTCTCAACATCGCGACCGGCGCCACCCGCAGATCGGCCCGGAAGACCGGATCCGTTGCCGCACGCCACATCGCGGTCTCAAGCGGCCCCAGCCCCCCCGGCACGGGTGCATCGGTGAAGGGCGGCAGCGTCAGCAGCAGACGCCCGCGCCGCGGCCTGTGGACCCTCAGCCGGGCGCCGGCGGGCAGCACGACCCCCATGGTGGCCAGCGCTGCGGCGGGGTCCGACAGGAACAGGTCGTGATAGCCGTCATCGGTCGCCGCACGCGCCAGGGCGGCGCGCAGCACGTCCGGATCGGGCAGGACGAATGGCTGGACGGTCATGCGGCACCCCGGCGCGGGTGGTGATGGCGAGTACGACGGCAGGCGAAGAATGAGACACCGGCCGGAAGAGCGGCCCCCGTACGGATATGTGACCATGACAGCGCATGGCCGGGTACGACCAGTGATCCCGCGCCGCCGATCAATCGCGGTTGATCGCGTCGCACGGTATCCCTGGCTTCTGCACGTGCAGGGGCAGGAGAAGACCTGCATCGTCGTCTGCACGACAGATGGTTCCTATGCGTCCCGAGGTGACCCGCATGCCAGGTCCGCGCCGCTATCCGGAGGCCGCTCTCTCCCGCTATCTCTCCAGCGGAATCCATGCGGTGCACGGCTGGCTTGACGACTTCAGCGCCGAAGCGATCGCAAAGCTCGGCGAGGCCCAGACCGATCACGGCCTGTCGGGGGCCGTGGCCGAAATCGGCGTGCATCACGGCAAGCTCTTTCTGCTGCTGCAGCTGGTCACCCGGACCGACGAGAAGGGCCTGGCGATCGATCTGTTCGAACAGCAGGAGCTGAACATCGACCGGTCCGGCCAGGGCGACCGCGGGCGGTTCATCGAAAATCTGCGCAAGCACTGCGGCGGCGAGGACGGGATGGTCATCCGGGCTGCCAGCTCCACCGACGTGACCGCCGGCGAGATCAGGGCCACCGTCGGTCCCGTGCGCCTGTTCAGTGTCGATGGCGGCCATACCGAAGCGCTGACCGCCAATGATCTGAAGCTGGCCGCAGGGTCTCTGGTCGAGGGCGGCATCGTGGTCCTCGACGACCACTTCAACCCCTACTGGCCCGATGTGGCCGCCGGGCTCGGCCGCCACATCTTCGTCGACCAGTCACCGCTCAGGCCCTTTGCGATCACGCCCGGCAAGGTGTTCCTCTGCCATCCGGACTGGTCGGCCACCTGGCGCGATGCCCTCGTCAAAGCTTTCCCGACCGCCCATGAAAAGCAGAGCGAAATGTACGGCGCCCCGGTCGAGATTCTGGGCATCGGGCGGTTTTCGCTGCGGGCCGAGGCCGACCGCCATCTCTGGCAGGTCAAGGCCTATGTGAAGGCGCGGCCGGCGCTGGCGTCGCTTGCCCGCAAGCTGACCGGCCGCAATTGAAGACGCCGCCCCCGGCTGCCGTCACCGCATGGTCGATGGCAGCCAGAGGGCGATGTCGGGCCAGATCATGACCAGGACCAGACCGATCACCATCAGGAACACATAAGGGCCGACGCCGCGGATCACCTCTCCCATCGGCGCCTTGGCAATCGCCTTGATGGTGAACAGGTTCATGCCCACCGGCGGCGTGATCAGCGCCAGTTCCAGGTTGATGGTCAACAGAATGCCGTACCAGATCGGGTTGATGCCCAGATGGGCCATCACCGGCAGGACGACCGGCGTGGTGATCAGGATGATCGAGATCGTCTCCAGGAACATGCCGAGGAGCGCGATCAGCACCATCATCGCGATCAGGAAACCGGCGACGCCCACATCCCAATGGACCACCAGTTCGACGATCTGCTGCGGCACGCGCATCTTGGTCAGCACATGGCCGAAGACGCCGGCAGCCGCCAGAATCATGAACAGCATGGCCGAGGTGCGGACCGCATCCATCGCCGAGGCCCAGAGGTCGCGCAGGCCGAAATTGCGATAGATGACGGCCGAGACGACCAGCGCCGCCAGCGCACCGGCCGCCGCCGCCTCGGTGGCCGTGAAGACGCCCGCATACATGCCGCCCAGCACGAAGACCGGCAGCGACAGGGCCCAGCCCGATTTGCGCAGCGCCCGACCCATCTCTCCCAGCGACGCCCGCGGCTGGCGGAGCGTGCCGCGATCATTGACCGCGCACCAGACGGCGAAGAGCACCGCGATCATCAGCCCGGGCAGGATGCCGGCCATGAACAGGCCGCCGATCGAGGTGTCGCTGATCACGCCATAAAGCACCATCGGCCCCGAGGGCGGGATCAGGATGCCGAGCGTGCCGCCGGCAGCCACCACGCCATAAGCGACGCGCGGTTTGTAGCCGTAATGGATCATCTGCGGGATGGCCACGGCGCCCACGGTCAGCGCAGTGGCGATGCTGGAGCCCGAAATGGCCGCGAAGATGGTGCAGGCGAAGACCGTGGCGATACCGATGCCGCCGGGCAGATGCCGGAGCAGGGTATGGGCGGTGCCGTAGAGATCGTCCACCACCCGGCCGCGGATCATGATATGGGCCATCAGGGTGAAGAGCGGGATCGCGACCAGCAGATAGCTGTCCAGCTGGCCGAACACCACTTCGCCCAGCGCGCCGAGGTCGCCCTGGGTCACCAGCAGCAGCCCGCCGGCGAACAGGCCGAGCCCGGTGAAGACCGGCAGACCGGTCAGCAGCACCAGCACCACACCGGTCAGGATGAGCAGGAAGGTCATGGACGCGGGCCTCCCTCTGCCGATGCCGCGGGCTCACCCGCCTCGTCGACCGGGGACAGCCCGGCCGCCATGCGGGCAAGACCACCAAGTGCCCCCAGCAGCAGCAGGATGCCGCCGATCCCGACGAAAGCCTGAGGATATTCCATCGGCATGGCGAGATAGCCGGTCGAGACGATGCCGATCATCCGCGTGAAAGAGACCATCTCCCAGGCTTCGATGATCAGGATCACGCCGACGATGCCGACCGCGACCAGCCCCGCCGCCGCAACCGCGGCGCCGGCCCGGCGCCCCAGCCGCTGGGTCAGCACGTCGACCGAGATGTGTTCGCCGCGGCGCAGCGCATCGAGTGCACCGAGCATGACGATCGCCACCAGCCCGTAGCCGACCAGTTCGTCGGTCCAGACCACAGGCCGGCCGGCGAAATAGCGCTGAATGATCGACCAGCAGATCAGCACGAAGGCCGTCAGCAGCATCACCGCCGCGATCCCGGCGGCCAGAAGCGAGATCACGCGCACCACCCGGTCGAAACCGAGCAGCAGGCGGGCGAGACCACCCGCGACCACCGGGGACGGTGGCGGCGGGCGGTGACCGGTCGGTTCGTGCGACATCGGCCGGGACGGTCCCCTGTCGTCTCCGCTCAGAGCGCGTTGACGAGGTCGACGAGCTTCGCCGCGTCGGGGCTGGACGCCTTGAAGGCCTCCATCACCGGCGGCAGCATCACGGCTTCGAAAGCAGCCGCCTCTTCCGGGGTCTGGACATGAATGGTCATGCCCTTCTCCTGAAGATCGCGGATGGCGGCTTCGGCCGTCTTCTCGGTCAGCGGAATCGAGGCCGCCTCGGCCGACTTCGCGGCATCGTCGACCACCTTGCGCAGCTCCGGCGCCAGGCCGTCATGCCAGGACGGGTTGACGTAGAGATGGAAGTAGACGCTGAAGAAGGGCGAGACCGTGCCGTATTTCTGCACCTCGTAGAACCGGCGGCTGAAGGCGGCCGACACGTCGGTCAGGCCGGCATCGATCACGCCGGTCTGCAGCGCCTGATAGACTTCCGAGCCCGGCATCGCCGCCGGTGCAGCACCAGCGGCGATCAGCCCCTCGTCGACCAGCTTGTTCAGGCCGCGGATCTTCACGCCCTTGAAATCATCGACCGCGATCAACGGCTTGGAGGCCGAGGTGAAAATCGACTGGCGGGTGGTATAGAACCAGGCGATGTTGCGCACGCCCTTTTCGAGCAGCTTCTCATTCAGCAGCGCCTCGGCAGGCGAGCCTGGAAACTTCTCGATCCGCTCCAGCTTCGTGAAGAAGTAGGGCAGCGTGACGACATTCATTTCCGGGATGGTGTTGCCCCACTGGAAATTGGTCGACACCGCCGCCTCGACCTGGCCGCGCGCCACCGCCGGATGATTCTGATTGGCCTTGTAGGCCTGCTCGGCGCCGAAGATCTGGACGTCGATGGCCCCCTGACTCTTCGCCTCAACATCGGCCGCGAACTGGTCGATCAGCTGCGCGATGTGATGCGCGGGCGGCAGCTGGTGGCTGATCCGCATCACCACCGGATCGGCGGCCTCGGCACCCTGGCCGGCGACCAGTGCCACGGCGAAGGCCGCAGCCGAAAGAAGGCCCGCGAAATGCTTGCGCAGCAGCCGCTTTGCGGCCGGCGACCGGGTGTCGGCAGGCATGGTCATGGCGTTTCGTCTCCCCTTGGATCGTCTCGTTGATCGTCTGAAATAAGGGCCGGTCACGGGTCCGGCCGCAGGCGGGCCGGTTACCGCAGCCCCGTCGTCAATCCGCCTCGGTCCCATCGAGGACGGCAAACCCGCGCACCGCGAAGCCGCGGCGCTGTGTCTTCAGGGCATCGAGCAGCCGGTCGCGGCCATGGCGGACATGCGACTGGATGGCGGCGGCCGCCGCCTCTCCGTCCCCGGCCTTCACCAGTTCCACGATGCGTTCATGCTCGATGAAGGCGCGCTCGCGCCCGCCGGTCGACCAGATCTCCAGCCAGCGACCGCGCGCGATGCGGGTCATCACATCGTCGATCGCGCGCACGAAGAAGGCATTGCCGGCAAGCCGCGCCAGTTCGACATGGAAGGCGATGCCGATATCGAACCACTCGTCGCTGGAGGTGTCCCGGACCTCGGGCAGGATCAGCGGTTCGATGCCCGACAGGTCGAGCGCATCGGCACGCGCGGCGGCAAGCCGGACGACCGTGGTCTCGATGGTCTCGCGGAAGACATAGGCCTGCTCGATTTCGCCGATATCGATCGGCGTCACCACATAGCCGCGGCCCTGTCGCTGCACCAGCCCCTCGCCCTCCAGCCGGACCAGGGCCGAGCGCACCGGCGTGCGCGACGCCGCCAGCCGCCCTTCCAGCCAGCGCTCCGAAATCGCCTCGCCGGGCCGCAACTCCACGCCCAGGATCGCATCGCGCAGCGACTGGTACACGGATTGGGTCTGGGTGAGGCTGGGGCTGCGGTCGCGTGTCGCGGTCATCGGAGTCCGGCTTCGCTGGGGGCGTTGCTCAGAGAGTGGTATACCATCTGCCGGTCGCGCAAGGGAATTCGCCGGAGAACCGGCAATCCCTCGCCCGCGCAAAGGAGCAGAAAGCGATGCGGATCATCGATCACGAGGTCTTGCGTGCCGCCGCAGCGGCATTGATCGAGGCAGGCGGCAGCACGCCCGAGGAGGCAAGCATCGTCGCCGGCCATCTGGTCGAGGCGAACCTGGCCGGCCATGACAGCCATGGTGTGGGCATGATCCCGCGCTATCTGCAGAACGCCGCCGCAGGCGTCCTCCGCCCGGGCCGCACGGGGCGGGTCGTGGCCGATGCCGGCCCGATGATCGTGATCGACGGCGAGCAGGGATATGGCCAGGTGATCGCGAAAGCCGCCACCGAGACGGCGATCGCCCGCGCCCGCGAGACCGGGGCTGCGGTGCTGGCACTGCGCAACTGCCACCATATGGGCCGGATCGGCAGCTATGGCGAGCAGGTGGCTGCCGCGGGCCAGGTGGGGCTGATGTTCGTCAACGTCACCGGGTCACCGTCGCTGGTGGCGCCGCATGCAGGCTTCGACCCGCGCTTTTCCACCAACCCGATCTGCCTGTCCTTCCCCGGCCCCGATGGTGCGCCGCCGGTGATCTTCGACGCCGCCACCAGCGGCGTGGCGCTCGGCAAATGCCGGGTGGCGATGAACAAGGGCGAGCCGATGGCAGAGGGGCTGCTGATCGATGCCGAGGGCCGGCCGACCACCGATCCGGGGGTGATGTTCGCCGACCCCCAGGGCGCGCTGCTGCCCATGGCCGGCCACAAGGGCTATGGGCTGGCCCTGTTCTGCGAACTTCTGGCCGGCGCCCTTGCCGGTGCCGGAACCTCTCAGCCCGGCAATCCGCGCTCCGACGCCATCCTGAACAGCATGTTCGCGATCGTGATCGAGCCCGGCCGGCTTGTCGACACCGCCTGGCTCGCGGCCGAGACCCGCGCCCTGCTCGACCACATGCGATCCTCCCGCTCCGCCCCGGGGCAGCCGGTGCTGATCCCGGGCGAGCCCGAAATCGCCGCCCGCGCCGCCCGGCGGGCCGGGGGCATCCCGATCGACGACACCACCTTCGGCCAGCTGCGCACGGCCGGGCTGGCGGCGGGGATCGCCGCAGCACGGCTCGATGCGCTTGGCCTCGGCCTTCAGCCATAGGCGATCATCCGTCCCTCGACGGCGATCCAGCACCAGAGAGCGAGCGATACCGCCGCCTGAATACGGAGCCCGGAGGGCACCTGCCCTCCGGGCTCCGGCCGGGCAAGCCGATGCTTCCAGAAGATATGCACCAGGCCGGCATTCAAGATACCGGCCAGGATGAGCAGAAGCTTCAGCCGGAAGCCGTCATGCACCGCAAGCGCCCTCGCATCGGCCGCAAACATGGCGATGCCCGAGACGATCAACAGAAACAGTCCCCCTGCGGCGGCCGGCACCATATAGCGGACCACCGCCGACAGCGGCAGGGCGCGCAGCGCCCCCAGCAAGCGGAGATCGAGCAGGCCGATGCCACCCAGGAGCAGGACAAGCCCCGCCAGATGAGCAAGATTGGCGACCGGATAGGCGAGAACGGAGCCACGCATGAACGTTCCCGCCGCCGAGGCCTCGACAGCCGCCGCGGCGAGCTCCGTCAGGGCCGCCGCCATCAGCGCAGTTCGACGGTTTTACCATCGGCCGTAATGCGCTCGGCCCGGATTTCAGGTGTCCCGTCCCGGCGCGGATAGCCCTCCACCGTCACTTCGCGCCCTTCGGCAATCATCTCAGCCGAAAGTCCACGGGCGGTCATGCGCGAGGGGGGCGCCAGAACAACACTCCAGAGCGCGCCTTCATGCCGGATTTCGAGCGAACCGTGCGGGTTGCCATAGTTCGACGAGATCACGGGCCCGGTGACGACAAGGGGCCTGGAGGCATCGTAACTGCTCCAGCCATGGTGAGCATAGGCGACGGCGGGAATGGCGAGCGCAAGGGCGGCGGCCGCAGTGGCGATGCGCATGAAACGTCTCCCCGGTTGTGCGGCACGAGGTGTCGTGGCGCGTTGCACTGCCCGGGATGTAGCTGGCGCGGTCCGTGATGCCCAGCGTCGACATGAACGGCCTGTGGCGTTTCCCACAGCCGAAAAACGACGAAACCCCCTGGTTTCCCAGGGGGTTTCGATGGTGGACGCGACAAGGATTGAACTTGTGACCCCCACGATGTCAACGTGGTGCTCTACCGCTGAGCTACGCGTCCATGTCCGCACCGCATCGGGCTTTTCTGTACCCGGTGTCGGTGTGGGCGTTCATATAACGCAGCCCGAAAGGCCGTGCAAGCCCGGAAATGCATGCCCGTGACGGTTCCGTGTCGCCGCCCCGGGAATGCGCTGCCGCCGCAAGGTGTTGCCCATGCGACGCGGACATGACCGCCCTGTGCCGCGCGGGCCGGTCGGGGGGACCGAATGGCATGACATAGGGGGCGGAATGCCGTATTCATGTGGGCCTGGATCGATGCGGCACCCGGATGGGACCGGGCAGCGGGCATCGGCGGCAGATCGGGGGACAAGACCGACCGATGGCCGATTTGGGCTTCGATACGGAAGACCGCCTGGAGATGGCGGGGGCAGCGACGGCCGGCGCCGGGTTCGACGAATGGGTCGATCCGGCGGTGGAAGTGCTGCGCCCGGCCGACCTCCGGCTGCCCTTCGTCTTCGCTTCGCCCCATTCCGGGAGCTGCTATCCCGACGGCTTCCGGGCATCGTCCAATCTCGATCCGCTGACGCTGCGCAATTCGGAAGATGCGTTCGTCGACCGGCTGTGGGCCGCCGCCCCGGCGCTGGGGGCGCCGCTGATCCGTGCGCGTTTCCCCAGGGCCTATGTCGACGTCAACCGCGAGCCCTATGAAATCGACCCGCAGATGTTCGCCGACCAGGTGCCGTCTTTCGTCAACGCCGGTTCACGGCGGGTGATGGGCGGGCTCGGCACCATCGCGCGCGTGGTGACCAACGGCCTGGAGATCTATGGCCGCAAGCTGTTCTGGGCCGAGGCGGAGCTGCGCATCGCCCGCTACTACTTCCCCTATCATGCGGCGCTGAAGGCGACGATCGACGAGGTGCGCAGCCGGTTCGGCGGCGTGCTGCTGGTCGATTGCCACTCCATGCCTTCGGTGGGCGGGCCGATGGATCACGATCCGGGCGACCGGCGGGTGGATTTCGTGCTGGGCGACCGTTTCGGTGCCGCCTGCGCCCCCCGGGTGATCGATGCCGCCCAGCAGATGCTGGAGGGGATGGGCTACAATGTGGCCCGCAACCGGCCCTATGCCGGCGGCTATGTGACGGAACATTACGGCCGCCCGGTGACCGGCGTGCACGCCCTGCAGATCGAGATCAACCGCGCTCTTTATATGGATGAGAGCGTGGTCGAGCCGCTGCCGGAGCTGACGCGGATTGCCGCCGATCTCACCCTGCTGATCGAGACATTGGGTCGCGACAGCGCCCTGCTCGCCGCCCTCGGCGTGGAACGACGAGGCTGACCGCCGCGGTTCGCCGGCCTTTGCCGCCGTCCCGGCACCCCGGCATCCCTTGCGGATGCCCGCTCATGGGTCCGACCGTCGCCCGCGGTCGGCTCCGCTGCCAGCCTCGACGCATTTCGAAGGGCGCCCCGATCCGATGGCCGTGCTCACCATGCCCAAACCCGATCGTCATCCGCTTCCCCAACCCGGGGTCGTCGTCCGCGACGCCACCGAGGCCGACATGGCCCAGGTGCATGCGATCTACAGCTATTATGTCGCCAACACCACGGTCAGCTTCGAACTGGTGGCGCCGGATCTGAACGAGATGCGGGCCCGGCGACTGGCCGCGCTCGATCGCGGCCTGCCCTTTCTGGTCGCGGTGGAAGCGGGCGAGGTGAAGGCCTTCGCCTATGCATCGCCTTTCCGGATGCGTGCCGCCTATCGGTTCACGGTCGAGAACTCGGTCTATGTCGGCCGTGGCCAGACCGGGCGGGGCCTGGGACGGGCCGTGCTGGCCGAACTGGTCCGGCGCTGCACGGCGGCGGGTTTCCGGCAGATGGTGGCGGTGATCGGCCATCCGGGCAACCCCGCCTCGTTGGCCCTGCATCAGGGGCTGGGCTTCACCCATGCGGGCGAATTCAAGGCGATCGGCTACAAATTCGGCCGCTGGATCGACGCGATCATGCTGCAGCGCAGCCTGGGCGAAGGATCTTCTACCGCACCGGAAGATTGAGCGCCTTTCTCAACCCCTAATTCGTTTCACTTGAAACTTTCCCGGCTTGAAAAAGCCGCGGGACGCACGCAGACTCCCCCTCAAACGCTCCCTTCAACGGTGCGACGAGGATTTTGCGACCATGACCAAGGGGTATCGCGACCACGCGGCAGAGATCCGGGACGACTTCACCAGGGATCAGCATTGGGAGAAGCTGACCCAGGAGGAGCACGCGATCTGGCGCTTCCTGTTCGAGCGCCAGGCCCGGATCCTGCGGAACCGGGCCGTTCCGGCCTTTATTGACGGGCTTTCGGGCCTGGGCATCGCGGCCGACGGGGTGCCGGAATTCGAGCGCCTGTCCGACGTTCTGGAAAAGACCACCGGCTGGCGGATCGTCTGCGTACCGGGGCTGGTGCCGGATGATGTTTTCTTCCGGCACCTGTCGGAACGCCGCTTCCCTTCGACCAGCTTCATCCGCACCCGCGAGCAGCTGGACTATCTGCAGGAACCGGACGTCTTCCACGACATCTACGGCCACGTACCGCTGCTGATGAACCCGGTTTTTGCCGATTACATGCAGGCCTATGGTCAGGCAGGACTTCGCGCCGATGCCCGCCACTGCCTGCACAATCTGGCGCGGCTCTACTGGTACACGGTGGAGTTCGGGCTGATCGCCACGGATGACGGCCTGCGCATCTACGGATCGGGCATTGCGTCGTCGAAGGGGGAATCGATCTATGCGCTGGAGGACCGGCGCCCCAATCGGCTGGGCTTCGACCTGCGACGGGTGATGCGCACCCGCTATCGCATCGACGATTTCCAGGAGACCTATTTCGTCATCCGATCCTTCGAAGAGCTGTTCGAAGAGACCGCGCAGGACTTCCAGCCGATCTATGACGAGATAGCCAGCGCTACCGACTATGCCCCCGGCGACGTCCTGCCCGAGGACCGGCTTTACCAGCCCAACCCGCCGGGCGCCGAAGCCGCCTGACCATCCGTCGATCGGCCGCTCTTCACCCCGCCATTCCCTGAATGGCGGGGTTTTGCATGAGCATTTTTCGCAGATGCAGCACGAATCAGAGAGCCTGGCCGCGGTGCTGATCCGGACAAAAAAAAGGCCGTATCAGCAATCTGATACGGCCCAAGTCTAGGGAGGAAACGCCCAAGAAGATGGGCAGCATCACCAGACGCACAGCGTCTTATGACGCATTGCAATATATACGCTGCGACGCAGCAGAGGTCAAGAGGGGAACTGTAATCGGTTTCATACCCGTTATATGGGTATTCGCGTGTGCAAAATCTGACAACGGACCCATCCCGCAACGCAGCATCCGGCCACAAAAAAAAGGCCGTACCAGCAATCGGTACGGCCCAAAGTCTAGGGAGGAAACGCCCAAAACTGGGCTGCAACAGCGGCGCCGCCAAGCGCCCGTTACAGGTATGAAGATACGTTGCGCCGCACAAACGGTCAAGGCCCCGTCGGGCAGAATGGACAAAAAAATCCGAAGAGGTCCAGGAATTCCGCGGAGTTATGCCGGCGCCGCATGCTCTGCATGCCGGTTGAGCATCTGTGCAGATGCAGCACGAACATCTTCCAGCCTGTTACGCGTCTGATGCCGCCGTAAAAAAAAGGCCGCGCCAGCAAACTGACACGGCCCTAAGTCTAGGGAGGAAACGCCCAAGGATCTGGGCAACGGCCGCGAACGCCGGAGCGTTCACCTGCCGCGCTGCAACATATAGAGGGTGCCCGAGAATGAGGCAAGAGAATTTCATGCCTTGATAATGAGCAACAGCTCTGCGGCAGCTCCGCAGCATTTGGCATGAGATTTGAATGACCGATGGCCGCACCTGGTCCCTCGAACGCCACCCGGATCCGCAGGCCATGCCCCATACCCCCCGCCCGATGACGTCGCGCCGCCCCCGCCATTCCGCACGCCGCGGCACGGCACTCGCCACCATGCTTCTGGCGGGACTGGCGGTTTTCCTGGCATCCGGCCCGGCCAGGGCCGGCGGCGACCCCGACGGAAACGCCCGGGACTGGACCGTGTGCGATCAGGCGATCTCGGCGGCGGAAACCCGCCACGGCCTGCCCGACGGACTTCTGGCGGCGATCGCACTGGCGGAATCGGGACGCTGGAGCAAAGAGCGCTCGGCAAGAACTGCCTGGCCCTGGACCATCTATGCCGAGGGCCGCGGCCGCTACCTGCCGAGCAAGGCGGCTGCCCTGGCGGAAATCCGGAGCCTGCGCGCCAAAGGGGTCCGGAATATCGACATCGGCTGCATGCAGGTGAACTTCCACTTCCATGGCGAGCAGTTCGACGACATCACCCAGATGATCGATCCCGCCTACAATGCCGACTATGCCGCCCGCTTCCTGAAAGATCTGCAGGGCGAGACCGCGACCTGGACCGAGGCGGTCGGCTTCTATCACAGCCGCACGCCCTCCAACTCTAAGCCCTATCGCAACCGGGTGCTGGATTTCTGGCTGGAGCGCAACGGCCATGCGCCGACCGGTTCCGCCTCGGGCAAGCGCACGCCGGCGATCACGACCGCCGCCGAGGATGCCGCGCAGCGCCAGGCACCGGCGGCTGACGAGACGCAGCTTGCCGCCGCCGATCCCGCCCCCGAAGACGCAAGCCCTGGCGCAATCACGCCGCAGCCGGCAGCACGGGTGCACATGCCGTCGGCCGCCCGCGGCGCCACGCTCGGCCCCGTCACCAGTTCGACCCGCGGGGTCTATCGCGCCCCCAGCGGCCAGGTTCTGCGCATGATGCGCCCCAGCGGCAGCATCGGGCTGAACTGATCTGCCCGCATGAAAAAACCCGCACCCGCCGGACGGCAGGTGCGGGCGCATCCCCGCGGCGGACGCTGCCGGATCAGTTCGGCTGGGTGCTGCCGCGCAGCTGACGATGGCCGCCGGCCGCACGGGCGGCGATCATCTGATCCTCGTTGACGACGCCGTCGGCGATGGCCAGTTCAAGCGTCTTCTTCTGCACCTTCTCGAAGGCCCTCACCTCGATCTGCCGCACCCGCTCGCGGCTGATGCCGTAGACCTGGGCCAGATCCTCCAGCGTCGCGGCCGGTTCCTTCAGGCAGCGCTCGGTGAAGATGTGGCGCTCGCGCTCGTTCAGGTCTTCCAGCGCCGACTGCATCAGCCCCATGCGCTTGGACTGCTCCTCGTCCTCGGCAACCGTGGTCTCCTGGCTGGGCCGGCTGTCGGTCAGCCAGTCCTGCCATTCGGCGTCGCCCTCGGCCGAGACCGGTGCGTTCAGCGACTGGTCGGGGCCGGCGAAGCGGCGGTTCATCTCCACCACCTCGTGCTCGCCGACATCCAGCTCGGTCGCGATCTTCTTCACCACCTCGGGCGGCAGGTCGCCGGCCTCGATGGCGTTCATCTGATTCTTCAGCCGGCGCAGGTTGAAGAACAGCTTCTTCTGGGCAGCGGTGGTCCCCATCTTCACCAGCGACCACGAGCGCAGGATGAACTCCTGGATCGAGGCGCGGACCCACCACATGGCATAGGTCGACAGCCGGAAGCCGCGGTCGGGATCGAAGCGCTTGACCGCCTGCATCAGGCCGACATTGCCTTCGGCAATGACGTCCTCCAGCGGCAGGCCATAGCCACGATAGCCCAGCGCGATCTTGGCGACGAGACGCAGATGGCTGGTGATCAGCCGGCGCGCCGCGTCGGCATCGGCATGGTCCCGCCACCGGCAGGCGAGCATGAACTCTTCGTCGGCAGTCAGGATCGGGTACTTCTGAATCTCGTTCAGATAGGTCGACAGATTGCTGCCGCCCGTCATGGCGGGAAGTTGAGCGACCAAGACCTTCTCCTTTCGTCGTCGAGACCGAAATGCGGCCGGACCCGGCGGTCGGCATCCGGACGGCATGTATCACGTCAAAATGGGGTGTCGCGAAGGCAAGGGCAAGGGACCCGCCCGTGACCGTTGCATGTCTGACCATGGGCGGAGCCGGGTTCGTCGGCGCTGCATCCATCCGGCTCACCGACGGCGTAGAGAGGTCGAGGGTGCGCACCCGTCCCCTCGCGGACCATGCGGTGTGTTGCCGCGCCCCCTGTCGCCACGCCCCCTGTTTGCGGGGGATGGGGTGGCACGCGACTTGCGCTATCAGCCTGATCAATGCCGGACATGGCTGGTGGGGCCGGATTTCTGCAGCCCGCCTCGCGGAATGCGAAGCGTATCGCAGCGATCGTTGCAAGTTGCGTCTCGACGGGGGGAGGCGCGACACCCGCCGCCATCCGCCTGCCCGCAGTCCGGGGTTCTGCCCTTGAAAGACGAGATACCGATGAACCGTATGTCACCTGTCACCGATCGCCGCCCCGCCCTGCTGCTCGTCGGCCGTGGCGACAGCTTTCCGGTGTTCGATCAGGCCTCGGGTTCCCTGATGCGAATGCCGCGCACGGCCGTACCCGATGCGCAGCGCGCGCTTGCCGCCATCCGGGTCTCCCATCCCCCTGTGGTGATCGTGGGGCGCTTCGACGACATGCCCCGCGCGGGGCTGATCCAGCGGCTGATCGCCATCGTTCCGGACATCCGGCCGATCTTCGTGCGGCTGCCCGAGGATGACGACGAGGTGGTGGTTGGCGCCATGCGGGCCGGCGCCATCGACGTGGTGCCACAGGATGCCTCGCCCGGGCGGATCGCCCATGCAGTGACCATGGCCATGACCTGGCGGGCCGGATCCCTCGCCCTGCCCGAGGACGATCCGGCACAGCTGATCCGGCCACTGGACGACGTGATCGACGAGACGATCGAACGCGCGATCCTGCTCTGCCAGGGCAACGTTACCCGGGCCGCCCAACTGCTGGGCATCAGCAGCTCCACCATCTATCGGCGCCGGGAGCGCAGGGCCGGCGCCGAGGGCGATTGACCGGCCCCCGTCAGCCGAGGGCGGCCATCGCCATGCCGGCGGCAGCCGCCGCCGGCACCAGCGCCCAGACCGGCAGCCGCCAGACCAGCAGCGCCAGCAGGACCAGAATGGCGAGCGCGGCGTCCCGCGGGCCCGACACGGCCGTGACGAAGACCGGATCGTAGAGCGCTGCCGCAAGCAGCCCCAGCACCGCGGCATTGACCCCGGCCACCGCCCGCCGGGCCCCCGGATGGCCGGCGATACGGTCCCAGAAGGGCAGCGCGGCCACCACCAGCAAAGCTGCCGGCACGAAGATCGCGATCAGGGCGATGACCCCCGCCAGCCATCCCGGCAGTCCGCCCCAGCTGCCGGCCGCCCCCAGAAAGGCCGAGAAGGTGAACAGCGGCCCCGGCACCGCCTGCGCCAGGCCATAGCCGGCCAGGAAGGCTTGCCCGTCGACATGGCCGCCGGTTTCCGCGGCCAGCAGCGGCAGAACCACATGGCCACCGCCGAAAACCAGACTGCCGGCCCGGTACATGCCGTCGACCAGGCGGCCGGTTGCATCACCCGTTGCCGCCCAGAGCGGCAGCAGGACCAGGCCGGCCAGAAAGATCAGCAGTGCTGCCGCGCCGGTCCGCCGCAGCGGGCGTCGGCCGACGGGGACCGCGGTGGCGGGCGCCGCAGGCGGATTCAGAAGCAGAGCGGCCAGAAGCCCGATCAGGATGGCACCAAGCTGCCCGACCACCCCGGGCAGGGTCAGGGCGACCACGGCCGCGAGGGCGGCCACGCTTCGCCGGGCGCGATCGGGCGCCAGATTACCCGCCATGCCGGCCACCGCCTGAACCACCACGGCCAGTGCCGCGATCTTGAGCCCGGTTGTCAGCCCGTCCGGCAGCTGCCCCGCCCGGGCACCGGCACCGATCGCAAGCCCGGCCAGGATCATCAGCAGGGCCGACGGCAGGGTGAAGCCGGCCCAGGCGGCGGCGGCCCCGGCCCAGCCGGCACGGCCGAAGCCGAGGGCGATGCCGACCTGGCTGCTCGCAGGCCCCGGCAGAAACTGGCACAGCGCCACGATCCGCGCATAGGCCTCGTCATCCAGCCAGCCGCGACGGGCGACGAATTCCGTGCGGAAAAAGCCCAGATGCGCCACAGGCCCGCCGAAGGCGGTGACGCCAAGCTTCAGAAAAGCCCGGAAGACCTCGCCCGCACTGCCGTTGCTGCCTGTGCCCATTACCCGCCCCCTCGCCGCCGTCATCCGCGGCGACGATATCGTTCGACCTCGCGCCCGGGCAATGCCGGTCGCGGGCGTCATGAAATCATCATGATCGCCGGGCGACACCTGAAAACCCTGCCCCTGGTTCCGCGACGTGGACCCCGGCACCGGCAGCATTGCGCCGCCGCGCCGGGATCGGCTACCGTTCCGGAGTGACCCGCCGGACAGATACGTCAGGGAAGACCGCCCCATGCTGAAATTCGGAATCGGCCAGGCCGTGCGTCGCGTCGAAGACCGGCGCTTTCTGACCGGCCATGGACGCTATACCGACGACATCTCCTTCGAAGGCCAGCTGCATGTGGCCTTCGTGCGCAGCCCGCATGCGGCAGCCCGCATCCTTGCGGTCGACACCGCCGATGCGGCGGCGGCAGAGGGCGTGGTTGCCGTCTTCACCGGGGCCGATCTGGATGCCGACGGCATCGGCGGCGTGCCGGCGGTCGCACGGGTGAAGAACGCCGACGGCAGCGGGATGCAGGCACCGAAACGCCCGGCGATCGCCTCGGATGCCGTGCATTTTGCAGGCGAAGCCGTGGCCATGGTCGTCGCGACCGATCCGGTCGCCGCCCGCGACGCCGCCGAACTGGTGGTGGTGGATTATGACGAGCGCCCGGCGGTGGTCGACCCGCTGAAGGCGGTTGAGGCCGATGCCGTGGTCGTCCATGACGGCACCCCTTCGAACCTCTGTTTCGACTGGCGCCAGGGCAAGGCGGCCGACGTGGACGCGGCGATGGCCGCCGCCCACCAGGTGGTCGAGATCGACATCGTCAACAACCGGGTCTCGGCCAATCCGCTGGAGCCACGGGCGGTGAACGCGACCATCGATGCGGAAACCGGCCAGACCGTGGTCTACACCAACGGTCAGGGCGTGCATGGGCTGCGCGGCATCCTGGCCGATGCCGTCTTCAAGGTGCCGGCGGACGAGTTCCGGGTGGTCATGCCCGATGTCGGCGGCGGCTTCGGCATGAAAATCTTCCTCTATCCTGAACATGTCGCCGTGGTCTATGCCGCCCGCAAGCTGCGCCGGCCGGTGAAATGGACCGGCGACCGCTCGGAAAGCCTGCTGACCGATGCCCATGGCCGCGATCTGCGCACCCATGCCCGGCTGGGGCTGGATGCCGATGGCCGTTTCACGGCCTTCGAGGTATCGACGGTCGCCAATCTGGGCGCCTATGCCTCGCAGTTCGGCGCGATGATCCCGACCTCCGCCGCAGCCGGGCTTGCCACCACGGTCTATGCAATCCCCGTGGCCGCACTGCATGTGAAGGGCGTGTTCACCAACACCGCCCCGGTCGATGCCTATCGCGGTGCCGGCCGGCCCGAAGCGAATTATCTGATCGAGCGGCTGATCGATACCGCCGCCCGCGCCACCGGCCGCAGCCCGGCGGAGCTGCGCCGGATCAACTATATCCCGACCACGGCGATGCCCTATACCAACGCCATGGGCACGACCTATGACTGCGGCGATTTTGCACTGATGCAGTCGCGCGCGCTGGAAGCGGCCGACATGGCCGGCTTCGCCGAGCGTCGCCGGCAGTCGGCGGCGAAGGGCCGCCTGCGCGGCATCGGCATGGCCAGCTATATCGAATGGACCCAGGGCAACCCCAAGGAAGAGGTCAGGATCCGTTTCGAAGCCGATGGCAGCGCCACGGTCCTGGTCGGCACCCAGTCGAACGGCCAGGGCCACGAGACATCCTTCGCCCAGGTGGCGGCAGAGCTGCTCGGCATGCCGTTCGACAAGGTGCGGGTGATGATGGGCGACACGGCGCAGGTCAGGACCGGCGGCGGCACCGGCGGCTCGCGGTCGCTGCAGATGGCGGGGTCGGCGATCCGTCTGGCATCGGAAGCGGTGGTAGAGCGGGCACGGTCGATTGCCGCCGAAAAGCTTGAAGCCGCCGCACAGGATCTGGTGTTCGAAGACGGCCGCTTCACCGTGGCCGGCACCGATCTCGGCATCGATATGGAGGCGGTGGCGAAGATTGCGCTGGACGCCGGCGCACCGCTCGATGAAAGCCGGACCTTCGATCGCCCTGCCCCGACCTTCCCCAATGGCTGCCATGTCGCCGAAGTCGAAATCGACCCCGAGACCGGCCGGGTCGAACCGGTGCGCTATGTGGTCGCCGACGATTTCGGCAAGGTGGTCAACCCGATGATCGTGATGGGCCAGGTTCAGGGCGGCGTGGCCCAGGGGCTGGGTCAGGCGCTGATGGAACATGCGGTCTATGACGACGACAGCGGCCAGCTGCTCACCGGCAGCTTCATGGATTACGGCATGCCCCGCGCCGAGGACATGATCTTCCTCGACATCCGGCTCTACGAGGATCTGCCGACGGCGTCGAGCGGCCTCGGCTCCAAGGGCTGCGGTGAAGCCGGCACCATCGGCGCCTGCCCGGCGATCATGAACGCGATCAACGATGCCCTGATCGCGGCCGGCGCGGACGAGATCGACATGCCGGCGACGCCGGCCCGGGTCTGGGCGGCTTTGGGGGCCGCGCGGCGCACCGCTGCGGCCTGACGCCGCCCCCGCATCGAACGGAAACGGGCCCTGCGCTTCGCCGCAGGGCCCGTTTCACGTCCGGAGATGAGCCGTCGGGTCAGAGGATGTAGCGCATCAACACGAAACCGCCGACCAGCAGAATGCAGAACAGGGCGGTGAACAGGCCCAGGCGCTTCTCGACGATGGCAAGGGTTTTCGGCCCGAACCAGTAGACGATCGCGGTCACGGCATAAAAACGAATGCCACGGGCAACGATCGCCGACAGGATGAAAGTGACGACGTTCATGGCCGTCACACCGCTGGTGATGGTGATCACCTTGAACGGGATCGGCGTGATGCCGGCCAGCAGCACCATCACCCAGCCGAGCTCGTTGTAGCGCTCGGCCGCCGCCGAGAAATCCTCGCGCAGCCCGTAGATGTCGAGGATCGCCTGGCCGATGCTTTCGAACAGCAGATAGCCGATCAGATAGCCCAGCACCGCCCCCGCAACGGAGGTGAGGGTGCAGATGAGCGCGAACCGCCAGGCCTTGGAGCGCTGCGCCAGCACCATGGGGGCGAGGATCACATCCGGCGGGATCGGGAAGAACGAGCTTTCGGCGAAGCTGACGACACCGAGAGCGCGTTCGGCGTGACGATGGCCGGCGAGCGCCATGGTCCGGTCGTAGAGGCGGCGGAGCATCGGGACCTTTCGGGATGGATCGGCGAAGCCTGGAGACTAGCACCGGCCCTGCTCCCCGGCATCCCCAATTCAGGGCGGCGGGTCCCGCATCGCCACATGAACGCGCCCCGGACGGTTACCCGCCCGGGGCGCGTTCGCGGTCAGGCCTGTGGCGACGGGCTCAGCCGGCGCGCACGGCTTCCAGGAAGCTGCGGACCTCACTGTCCAGATCGGTCGCCTGGCGGGCGAGTTCACCGGCCGAAGACAGGATCTGCTGCGAGGCGCTGCCGGTGGCCTGGGCAGCGTCGCGCATGTCGTCGACGCTGCGGCTGACCTGCTCGGTGCCGCGGGCTGCCGCCTGAACGTTCGACGCGATCTCCTGGGTCGCCGCACTCTGCTGCTCGACCGCGCTGGCGATCGAGGTGGCGATGTCGTTGATCTCGACGATGATCTTGCGGATGCCCTCGATCGCACCGATGGCCTGGTTGGTCTCGCCGCGCACCGCCGCGATCTGGGTCGAGATTTCCTCGGTCGCCCGCGCCGTCTGATTTGCCAGGCTCTTGACCTCGGAGGCCACGACCGCGAAGCCCTTGCCCGCTTCGCCCGCCCGGGCCGCCTCGATCGTGGCGTTGAGCGCCAGCAGGTTGGTCTGCTCGGCGATGTCGGTGATCAGCCGCACCACATCGCCGATCTTCTCGGCCGCTGCCGCCAGGCCATAGACGGTCTGGTTGGTACGCTCGGCCTCGTCGACCGCGCGGCCGGCGATGGTCGAGGATTTGTGGACCTGCCGGCCGATCTCGGCGATCGAATGCGACAGCTCTTCGGCGGCCGCGGCCACCGTCTGCACATTCTCGGTCGCCTGGGCGGTGGCATGGGCCACCTCGTCCGACTGATGGCGGGCACCATCGGCGGTGGAGGACATCGAGCGCGCGGTGGCATCCAGTTCGGTCGCGGCCGCCGTCACGCCGCGCAGCACGCCGCTGACCCGGTCGTCGAAGCCGCGGGTGAGACGCACCAGCTCCTCGGCGCGCTTCGACTTCTCTTCCTGATCAAGCCGCTGGGCTTCGGCCAGGCGCTGGCTTTCGACCATGGCGTCCTTGAAGACCTGCACGGAGGCCGCCATTTCGCCGATCTCGTCGCTGCGGTCGCGATCGGGAATGTCGATCGAGAGGTTGCCGTTCGAGAGTTCCTTCATCGCCCCGGTCATCCGGCCGAGCGGGCGGGTGACGCCGCGGGCGACCAGCATGCCGATGGAGCCGACGATCACGATCAGGCCGACCGCCACGGCGGCGATCATGTTGCGCATGTCGACGACCGGCGCCAGGATCTCCTCCTCGGCCACGTCGGCGATCACCGCCCAACGCTGCCCCAGGAATTCGAGCGGCTGATAGGCGCTCAGCACGGCGTAGCCCCCGGGCCCGACATCCCGCACGGCACCGCTCTTGCCGGCCAGCGCCGCCGCGACGGCATCGGTGTTGACCTGGCGCTCCAGGACGGTGGTATCGGCCGACAGCCGCGAATTGGACCGCATATAGCCGTCGGAACCGACCAGATAGGTTTCGCCGGTCTGCCCCAGGCCCTGGGCACTGCGCATGACGTTGTCGACGCCCGTGACCGCAAGGCGCACCACCACCGCCCCGACATAGCCGCCATCACCGAAGACCGGCACCGACAGGAAGGCGCTGACCTCGTTGTTCGCCTGGGGGTGATAGGTGAAGTCGATCAGCGACACCGTTCCCGGTTCGGTCGTCGCCTGCGCAGCGGCGACGGCACGGCCGAGACCGCTCTGCCCCACATCGCTGTCTTCGAGTTTGACGGCGAAGTCCCGGTTCTTTTCGACCGAGTAGACCACCCAGCCGTTCTTGTCGACCAGGTAGAGATCGGCATACCCCTTGGAGCGTGAGGCTGCGCGCAGCCAGGGATGATAGCGCTCGTGGCTGTCGCTGAAGAAGGTGCCGTCACCGGCCTTGTTCAGCACGGCCCGGTCGGTCTCGGGATTGTCGGTGATGTACGACTTCTGAAGGATCTCGTCGGGCTTGTCGTCCATCAGCGAGATCAGCTCGAAGGCGTAAGTGAAGTCGATCAGGGTCTGGCGCAGCACCGAATTGTCGGCCAGCACCGCCACATCGGACCGCACCCGTTCCAGATAGTCGTTCAGACGGGCCTTGCGGCCCTCGGTGATCGCTTCCAGCTTGGTTTCCGATGCCTCCACCAGCTCCCGCGACGACACCAGATAGGCGACGACGCCGAGTACGATGGATGTGATCGCGACCGCAGCCACGATGGCACCGGGAATTTTATGAACGATGCGCAGCCCACGCGCCGCAGCCGCCATATCGGTGTCCCTCTTCCCAAGATGTCCCGTGAGCGGGTCTCTCGCTGCCAGCCCGGACCCGCCATGCCCACTGTTCAATATCCCGAAACTCCCCCCGGTCGGAAGTTATCGCAGGGGAAAAGTTAATCATTTGTTAGGATCGGCGGGCAAATTGCCACGATGCGCACGAAAATGCGTCGCAATTCGCATCTGCAATACATTTTAGATAAATGAAACCGGTCGCGGACCATGATCCACGACCGGTCATGCTTCGAGATGCAACCGAAGCGGACGGTCGCGGGTCAGTTCAGATCGATGACCACCTTGCCGGTCGACCGCCGCTCCATCAAAGCCCTGAGAGCTTTGGGGGCCTCGATCATGGGGAAGGTCTCCGACACATGCGGCTTCAACTTGCCCTCGACATACCAGCCGAGCAGGGTCTTCAGGCTGTCGCCCAGAACCTTGGGGTCCTTGTGCATGTAAGCGCCCCAGAAGGTGCCCACCACCGACACGTTCTTGACCAGCAGCAGGTTGGCGGGGATCTGCGGGATGGTCCCGCTGGCGAAGCCGATCACCAGGATGCGGCCTTCCCAGTTGATGCAACGCAACGAGGCATCGAAGGCGGCACCGCCGACCGGGTCGTAGACGACGTCGACGCCGCCGACCAGGTCCTTCACCTTCTCGCGCAGATCATCCTTCGAATAGTCGATCAGATGGGTGGCGCCATGGGCGCGGGCGATCTCCAGCTTCTCGGGGCTGCTCGCCACCGCGACGACCTCGGCGCCCATGGCGGCACCGATCTCGACCGCAGTCAGGCCGACGCCGCCGGCGGCGCCCAGAACCAGCAGCTTTTCGCCCGCCTTCAGCCGTGCGCGGTGATCGAGCGCCACATGCGAGGTGCCATAGGCGACGGGGAAGGCGGCGGCACTCGCGAAATCCATCATATCCGGGATCGGCACCACCGCGGCTGCGGGCAGCACCACCTCCTGGGTATAGGCGCCGCTCTGCGCCATGCCCATCACCCGCTGGCCGGGCTTCAGATGGGTGACGTCCGCCGCCACTTCCGTCACCTCGCCCGCAAGTTCAATGCCGGGCGAGAAGGGCAGTTCGGGCCGCACCTGGTACTTGCCCTGGATGATCAGCGTATCGGCGAAGTTCACACCCGCCGCCCGCACCCGCACCCGCACATGGCCGGGCTTCATCTCGGGCGCCTGGATCTCTTTGATCTCAAGATCCTCGGGCCCACCCAGCTTCGTGCACAGAACCGCCTTGATCACGTCTTTCCTCCGTTCGACCGGTTTCGATCCGTATCCGTTTCAGTCTTGGGCGCCCGTCAGGACGCCGCTTCCACCGTATCATCCTCTTCCGCCTGCGCGCGCGGCGATGCCGCCGGGGCGTTCTGGCCGAGGGTGAAGACGGGTACCTGGCTCAGCGGCGGTGCATTGCGGAAGCCCGCCGCGGCGAAGGCCACCATCCGCCGGATCAGCGCGTCGTAATCATCCAGATCGCAGGCGCCCTGCGAAATCGCCTCCAGACGGCTGAGATCGGTGATGGTGTAGTGCATCATGCCCAGAGAGAAATGCAGCCGCCAATAAATCTCCTCGGCCGCAAGATCGGGCAGCGCCCGCTGAAGGGCCGGCACGAAGCGGTGCAGATGCCGCACATCACGGTCCAGCAGCGCCTTCATCTCAGGGGTGCCGTCGGCGCGGCAGCGGGCCAGGAACTGCACGAAGACCGACAGCCCGCGTCCGGGATCCGACATCCAGCGCATCGGTGGCGCCAGCAGGGCGTAGAGCACGTCCTCCAGCGGCAGCGGACGATCGCCGGCCTTGGACTCGATCTCGGCCAGAAGCGCCACACGCTCGCGGTTGAGGTCCCGCGCCCGGCGGTGAAACACCGCCTGCAGCAATGCGTCCTTGGATCCGAAATGATAGTTCACCGCCGCCAGATTGACGTTCGCTTCGGCCGTGATGGTGCGGAGCGACACACCGGCATAGGTGTGCTCGGCGAACAGACGCTCGGCCGCGTCCAGAATCCTCTCCTTGGTGTCGGTGCCCGCCATCGATGCGTTCCCATCCGATGCTGTTCGCCCGTTGCGGCGGCCCGTCCGGCTGTGCGAATGCGGGGGCATCACATGCCGGGCCTGCGGCCAATCGTTTCAGGCGACGTTTTAAATCAACGTTCGTTCGAATATCGATGACACAGGCGTGACGGCGCGACAATGTAAAACATGCATGTCCGGACAGGGGCGCACCCGACCCCCGGCCGCACCCCCTGCCGGCCTGACCTTCCCTGCGGTTTCTCCATCGACAAACCCCGGAGCCCTGTGGTATCACAGCCTAGATAAAACGTTTGTTTGATACAAGTGTTGGCAAGCCAGCCGGACCCCGAAGGCCCGGCAAGATCAGGAGGAAGCCCCCATGGAGTTCGGCATCAGTCCGCGGGCGCAGGAAATCCGCGAACGGCTGATCGAGTTCATGGACGCCTACGTCTATCCGGCGGAGGCCGTCTTTGAAGAACAGCACCGGGCGTCGCCCGACCGCTGGGTCACGCCCCCGATCATCGAGGAGCTGAAGGCCAAGGCCCGCGCTGCCGGCCTCTGGAACCTGTTCCTGCCGCACAGCGAGCGCGGTGCCGGCCTCAACAACCTCGACTACGCGCCGCTGTGCGAGGTGATGGGCCGTTCCGAGATCGCGCCGGAGGTGTTCAACTGCAACGCCCCCGAC
This sequence comes from Tistrella mobilis, assembly GCF_041468085.1. Classification (NCBI taxonomy): domain Bacteria; kingdom Pseudomonadati; phylum Pseudomonadota; class Alphaproteobacteria; order Geminicoccales; family Geminicoccaceae; genus Tistrella; species Tistrella mobilis. The sequence goes on from NZ_CP121017.1 coordinate 3,814,323, forward strand.
ACCGGCAACATGGAAGTGCTGGAGCGCTACGGCACCGAAGAGCACAAGCGGCAGTGGCTGGAGCCGCTGCTGGACGGCAAGATCCGTTCCGCCTTCGCCATGACCGAGCCGCTGGTCGCCTCGTCGGACGCGACCAATATCGAGAGCCGGATCGAGCGCGATGGTGACGAGTATGTCATCAACGGCCGCAAGTGGTGGACCAGCGGCGCGCCGGATCCGCGCTGCAAGATCCTGATCTTCATGGGCAAGACCCGCTTCGACGGTCCGCGCCACAGCCAGCAGTCGATGGTGCTGGTGCCGATGGACACCCCGGGTGTCACGGTTCTGCGTCCGCTGAAGGTGTTCGGCTACGACGACGCCCCGCACGGCCATGCCGAGGTGCTGTTCGAGAACGTCCGCGTGCCGGTCGAGAACATCCTTCTGGGCGAAGGCCGCGGGTTCGAGATCGCCCAGGGTCGCCTTGGGCCGGGCCGCATCCATCACTGCATGCGCCTGATCGGTCTGGCCGAGCGTGCGCTTGAGCTGATGTGCAAGCGCGCCCAGCAGCGCACGGCCTTCGGCAAGACGCTGGCCGATCATGGCATGACCCGCCACTACATCGCCCAGTCGCGCATGGAAATCGACCAGGCCCGCCTGCTGACCCTGAAGGCGGCCTGGATGATGGACACGGTCGGCAACAAGAATGCCAAGTCCGAGATCGCGGCCATCAAGGTCGTGGCCCCGAACATGGCGACCCGCGTGATCGACCGCGCGATCCAGGTCCATGGCGGCGGCGGCGTCTGCCAGGACTTCTTCCTGGCCAAGGCCTATGCCGGCGCCCGTACGCTGCGCCTGGCCGACGGCCCGGACGAGGTCCATCAGGAGACCATCGCCAAGCTTGAGCTGGCCAAGCACGCGCTCGGCTGATCCTCGATCAGACCACCGGCCCCGCTTGCACCGCGGGCGATGCCGGACTGCCTTCGGAACCCCCCGTCCGGCTGCGGACGGGGGGTTTTCGCGTGTCGCGGCCTGTTTCGAAAAACACAATCATCTACGCGCTAATCGCGCACGATCCCACTGACTATGCACTTGCCGCACGCCTCCATTTCTTCCTCAAATCCATCACTTGAGTAGCAGTCCATAGTGGCAATCCTCCCTCGCGACCCATCCTGCCCCACCACGAATCTGCCATTGACCGACAATCAAAAAGTATCATATTGATATCCAGAGAACGCGGATGAACCTGCTGTCCAGATCCCAGGCCACGACCATCATCCGGCAAGACGCGCTGGACTCATCTCGAATTCACTTCACGCGCCACGTCCGCGAGAGGATGAAAGAGCGACAAATCACCGACCGGCAGGTCGTGAGCGCCCTTCGGACCGGCGTTGTAGTCGACGACGGCTTCATGTCAATCCATGGAGATCCGAGCTACCGGGTGTCTGGGCGAGGTGCAGGCGACAACATCTGCGTGGTCGTCGCGATCAATCTTGAAGGATTGATCATCGTAACGACCTTCGAGGAGCGTTGATGACGCCGCAATAGCGGCAATCGCACCTTTTGCAGGTGCGTGAACAGATAGGGTCGCACCCCGTGCGGTGCGTGAGCCGTGATGATCGATGATCTTTATCACTATACCGAATGCGGGCTGGACAACGTCTATCTCGTAAACGGCTACACCCTGCGCGAGACACCCTATGGCGAGACGCTCGCCATCCACGACATCGACCGCCTGCATCGGGCGATCGGTCTTGCCCTGGTTCGCAGGCCAGGCGGGCTGAGCGGTGCCGAACTCAGGTTTCTGAGGGTCGAACTCGGCTGGTCGCAGGAAGAGCTCGCCCGGCTGCTTGGCCGCGACAAGCAGACCGTCGGTCGATGGGAACGGGGTGAGAGCAACATCGATCCGCTCGCCGAACGGGTCCTGAAGCTGATCTTCACCGAACATGCCGGCGAAGAGAACACACCACGCCTGACCGAGCGGCTGTCGGCCTTCGCGGCAGAGACGGCCGGCGGAGGCCGGATGGATGTGGTGATGGAAGAGCGTGGCGGATGGCAGAGCCGGGCGGCCTGACGCCTTTGCGTTCGGCCTCAAGCTGATCCTGTTCATCGGTGTCGCGAAAAATGCCTGGCAGATATTGCGAACCCCCCCGGCGGCGGCCAGATTCATGGTCGGGCAATCCTCTGGCGGAGACTGAGATGCGCGGCATGACGGCTGAAGAATTGCAGGCCGCATATGATGCCGGTGCGGTGTCTGACGTCACGCTCAAGGGTGATGGCGGCGACTTTCTGATCGAGATCACGACGCGCAGCGGCGCAGGTCTGCTGACCACGGCCGGGCGCGCCGACATACGCCGCTTCGACGATCCGACCACCGCCCTGGCCTTGCTTCACGAGATGGGCATCACCATCGGCCACTTCGATGCCCGCCGATGGAAACCGCATACGCGCGAAGAGACCCCTGAGGCCTATGGCCACTGGCTGTTGTCCGAAATCGATGCGGCCCTGGCCGACCCCACCCCCAGTCTGCCGCATGACGAGGTGATGGCAGACATGGACAGAGAACTCCATCAGGTCTTTGCCAGAGCGGGCAGGCAGCCGCCCCGGTAATGCGGCCGGCGTTCGACATCGTCTGGCGTCCGCGCGCCAGAGCCGACCTTATCGCCGTTATCCGCCATATCGCGCAAGACAGCCCCCTCCATGCCGAAGCCTTCGGCGCCATGATCCGGCAACAGACCGACAGGCTCTCGGCTCATCCTCATTTAGGCCGGCCCGGACGCTATGGCGCGTACCGGGAACTGGTGGTGCACCGGAATTATCTCGTGCTGTATCGGATTATCAAGGAGACCGGGATCGTTGAGATCCTGGCGGTCAAGCACGCCAGACGTCGCCACCCCTGACAGGTCGTGCGCCGTCATCCATCCACCTTACGCATGGCACCAGAACCGTAACATACCAGGAATAGGATCTGCGCCCGGCCGGCCCCACGACCGACCATGTCCCGGATGTTCGGAGATCTGTCCATGTCCACTCTGCCCGAGGCTTCGCGCCGTACGGTTCTCCGCCTGCTGGCGGGCATGCCGCTTCTGCCCGTGGCGGGGCTTGCCGCCGGTTCCGCGGCGACCGCCTTCGGCCGCACCGCTTTTGCCGCCACCGGTGGCGCCGCCGCGGCGCCCAGGTCGGTGGAATTCGTCGCCATGGCTGCGCCCAAGACCGCGGCGGCACAGGCGACCACCACGGTCGGCTCGTCCATGGTGGTGACCTATGCCGACGGCAAGACCCAGACCTTCGCGCTGGGCTACGAGCCCCTGTTCATCACCGGCGATCAGGTGCCGGACGGCAAGGGCGGCAAGGTGGTGGCCGGCGGCTATGTCGACATCAACGGCAAGCCGATCATGGATGCCTCGGGCGAGAAGCCGGTGCAGTTCTTCTCCGACTGCCCCGATGGCTGCAACATGCTGATGCCGATGGAGGCGAAGGTCGCGGGCGTGAAGGGCAACACCGTGTTCGCGGTGGTGCAGTTCGAATACGCCACCCGTGATGCCGCCGACAACGACATGTATGGCCGCCTGCCCTCGCCGATCGCGGTGCTGACGCTGGACCAGGATCCGGCAACCGGCGCGCTGAAGCTCGTGCAGTACCACACCGTCGACACCAGCCCGGTGCACGGCCTGTGGATCACCTGCGGCGCCAGCCTGTCGCCCTGGAACACCCATCTGTCGAGCGAAGAATACGAGCCCGACGCGCCCTTCGCCAAGACCGACGAGCAGTTCCGCGCCTTCAGCCAGAACCTGTTCGGCGATCCGGACAAGGCCAACCCCTATCACTACGGCCATATGCCCGAGGTAAAGGTGAACGCCGACGGCACCGGCACCATCACCAAGCACTACTGCATGGGCCGCATCTCGCACGAGCTGGTGCAGGTGATGCCCGACCAGCGCACCGTGCTGATGGGTGACGACACCACCAATGGCGGCCTGTTCATGTTCATCGCCGACAAGCCCGCCGATCTTTCGGCCGGCACGCTTTATGCGGCGAAGCTGGAACAGCGCCCGGGCGTCGACATCGACAAGGGCGGCTCGTTCGACCTGACCTGGGTGAAGCTCGGCCACGCGACCAGCGACGAGATCCGCAAGCTGGCCGACACGCTCACCGCCGCCGACATCGTCGAGGTGGCGAAGGAGGATCCGAAGGATGCCTCGTTCACCCGGATCGGCTTCAACGGCAAGGCGCAGTGGGTGCGTTTCAAGCCGGGGATGGAGAAGGCGGCGGCCTTCCTCGAAACCCATCGCTGGGCGCCGCTGCAGGGTGCCACGCTGGCGCTGAGCAAGCTGGAAGGCGTGACGGTCAACGCGAAGGACAAGACCGCCTATATGGCCGTGTCCTACATCTACAAGTCGATGAGCGACGGCAAGAGCGGCATCAAGGTCGACAAGATCGATGCCGGCGCGGTCTATCAGCTGCCGATGGAAGGCGGTCGCAAGGACGCCGCCGGCGCTGCCATCGACAGCGACTGGGTGCCGGTGCACTTCTCGGCCGTGCCCGCCCTGGTCGGCCGTGACCTGGCGGAGCCGGACGCCATCGGCAACACCGCCGATGCCGAGCTGATCGCCAACCCCGACAACGTGAAGTTCTCGGAGCGGCTGCGCACCCTGTTCATCGGCGAGGACAGCGGCACCCACGTCAACAACTTCCTGTGGGCCTATGAGGTCGACACCGGCCGGCTGTCGCGGCTGCTCTCCTGCCCGGCCGGCGCCGAGTCGACCGGTCTGCAGGCGGTCGACGACGTCAACGGCTTCGCCTACATCATGAGCAACTTCCAGCACCCGGGCGACTGGGGCAAGGGGCTGCACGACAAGGTGAAGGCCGAGGTCGCACCGCTGATCGACGCCAACTACCGCAACCGCCGCAGCGGCGGCGTCGGCTATATCGCCGGCATGCCCAAGCCGGTCTGAGCACGGCCCGGCCGGTCGATCGATCGGTCGATCATCCGACGACAAACGGCCGCCCGGAGCTTCCGGGCGGCCGTTTTCCGTAGGCGACAGCCGGTTCGGTTACGACACCTGCTGCCAGCCCAGTTCGGCGAGCAGCGAGGCGCGGGCACCGACCACCTTGGCGCGTTCGGAGCTGGCATTGCCGGTGATGCCGCGGTGATAGACACCCTGAAGGATGGCGGCCAGGCGGAACATGGCGAAGGCCTTGTAGAACGGCCAGTTGTCGATGCCGTCGCGGCCGGTGCGGCGGCAATAGGCGGCGACGTATTCCTCTTCGGTCGGCACGCCCAGCGGTTCGAGGTCGATCCCGCCGAGGCCGGGGAAGCCCTCGTCGCCCGCGGGCAGGCTGTAGAACATGGCGTTGTAGGCGAAATCGGCCAGGGGATGGCCGATCGTCGCCAGTTCCCAATCCAGCACGGCCAGGATCTTCGGCTCGGTCGGATGGTAGATCACATTGGCGATGCGATAGTCGCCATGGGCGATCGACACGCTGTCATCGGCCGGGATATTGGCCGGCAGCCAGGCGATCAGCTGATCCATCGCCGGGATCTCGTGGGTTTTGGTCGCCTCGTACTGCTTCGACCAGCGTCCGATCTGGCGGGCCATGTAGTCGGTGGCCTTGCCCATGTCGGCCAGACCCGCCGCCGTAAAGTCGACGCTGTGCAGCGCCGCCATCACCCGGTTGAGCTCGTCATAGGTGGCGCGGCGCTCGTCGGGGCCAAGCCCGGGCAGGGTCGGATCGGTCAGCACCCGGCCTTCGACATAGTCCATGACATAGAAGGCCGTGCCGATGATCCCTGCCTCTTCGCAAAGCAGCCGCGCCGGCGCGACCGGGACATCGGTGTCGGCGAGCCCTGCGATGAAGCGGTATTCCCGCTCCACCATATGCGCCGAGGGCAGCAGCTTGCCCGGGGGCTTCTTGCGCAGCACATAGCGGCGCCCCGCGCTCTTCAGCATATAGGTCGGGTTCGACTGCCCGCCCTCGAATTGCAGGATCTCGAGGTCGGCGGGGTCGAAATCGGGCAGACGGTCGGCCAGATAAGCCGAAAGCGCCGCCTCGTCGAGGCGATGGGCCTCGCGGACCGGAACGAGATTGGGGCCGGACATGTGGCGCAGGATCTCCGGAGGTTCAGTGGTGGATGCAGGCGGCCTCGGCCGGACATGACGAAACGGAAGGGCCGGCCCTGCGGCCCGCCCTTCCGTTTCATTGTCCCGGCCCGGCCGGTCTCGGACAGGTCTGCCGGCTCAGAGCGTATCGCCGACGGTGACGCCACCATCGATCACCAGCAGCTGGCCGGTGATGAAGCGGGCGGCGTTCGAGGCCAGGAACACGGCGGCGCCGCCGATGTCGTCAGGCTCACCGATCCGGTGGAGGGGCGCCGACTTCTCGACCTTCTCGCGCATCTTGGGATTTTCCCACAATGCGCGGGCGAAATCGGTCTTGATCAGGCCCGGGGCGATGGCGTTGATGCGGATGTTGTGCGGCCCGTATTCGATCGCGAGGTTGCGCACCATCTGCGCCTCGGCCGCCTTCGACGCCGCATAGGCGCCCAGCACCGGCGTGCCGCGGATGGCGGCGATCGACGAGATCAGCACGATCGCGCCGTCGCGGCGCTCTTTCATCTCGGGCACCACCTGATTGCAGAGCCAGAGATTGGAGAGCACGTTGTTCGACATGATCTTGACGAAGGCCTCGTCGGGCATCTCCGCCGCCGGGCCGTAATAGGGATTGCTGGCGGCATTGCCGACCAGGATGTCGACCCGGCCGAAGGCCTTGCGGGTCTCGGCGATCAGGTTCTCGCAATCATCCTTGCTGCTGATGTTGCAGGGAACGTCGATCGCCTCGGCGCCCCTGGCCACCAGTTCCGCACGCACCTCGGCGCAGGGCTCGGGCTTGCGGCTTGAGATCACCACCTTCGCGCCGGCCGCCGCCATCTGCTCGGCGATCGACTTGCCGATGCCGCGGGTGGAGCCGGTGATGACCGCGACCTTGCCGGTCAGGTCGAACATCGGATTGGTCATGGGTCGGGAACCTCCCTCAGGATCTGTCATGGTCCGGCCTCTCTGGCGGGCCGGCTGGATGGGCGGCGATCAGGCGGCGGTGTTGCCGCCGTCGACCGCAAGCTCGGTGCCGGTCACGAAGCTGCTCTCGTCGCTGGCGAGGTACAGCGCTGCATAGGCGACCTCTTCAGGCCGCCCCATGCGCCCCATCGGTGCCGCGGTGGAAAGCGCCGCCTCCATCTTGTCCGGGTTGCGCGCAGCGGTGATCATGTCACGCACCATCGGGGTCTCGGTGAAGGACGGATGGATGGAGTTCACCCGGATGTTGTAGCCGCGCCGGGCGCAATGCAATGCCGCCGCCTTCGTGAACAGGCGCACGGCCCCCTTGCTGGAGCAATAAGCGGCAAGATTGACCGCGCCGATCAGGCCGGCGATCGACGAGATGTTGACGATCGAGCCACCACCCGTGGTCTTCATCACCTTGATCGCCTTGCGGGTACCGAGGAAGGGGCCTTCGGAATTCACCGCATGGACGCGCTTCCACTCGGCAAGCGTGGTCTCTTCCAGATCGGCCATATAGCCGATGCCGGCATTGTTGATCAGCACGTCCAGCCGGCCGAATTCGGCGACACCGGCATCGACCACCTCTTCCCAGCGGGCTTCGTCGGTGACGTCCTGCTCCGCGACCATCACCCGGTCATGGCCGCCGGCCGCCAGCTCCGCCTTCAGCGCCTCCAGCCGGTCGGCCCCCATATCGGTCAGGATCAGCCGGGCACCCTCGGCCGCGAACAGATGGGCCATCGCCCGGCCCAGGCCGCCGGCGGCCCCCGTAATCAGAACCACCTTCTCCGAAAGCCGTCCGCCCATGTCCGGGGCCTCCTCCGCTGAAATGCGCCGCCGGTGGGGCCGGTCTCGCTGCGGCCCCTTCCCGCTTGATCTCGGGCAGTGTTTCCGGTTTCATCGCCTACGTCAAACGTTCGTTTGAACGAGACATCATCTCCACCCGTCTCGATCTGCCTGAGGATGCCGCCGACGATGACCCCTGCGACCGCAGCCACACGCCGGATGCCCGCCCGCATCCTGCTGACCAATGACGACGGCATCGACGGCGAGGGCCTGGCGGTGCTGGAGCAGATTGCGCGCGAGCTGGCGCCCGAGGTCTGGGTGGTCGCCCCCAGCCGCGACAGCAGCGGCGGCTCTACCGCGCTCACCATCCGCCGGCCGTTGCGGGTGCATGCACTCGGCCCGCGGCGCTACAAGGTCGACGGCACGCCGGCCGACTGCGTGGCCGTGGCCCTGTCTTACCTGATGCCCGAGGCAAAGCCCGATCTGGTGCTTTCAGGCATCAATCGGGGCGCCAATCTGGCCGAAGAGGTGATCTATTCGGGAACCGTGGGTGCGGCGACCACCGCCCAGCTGATGGGCATTCCGGCCATCGCCCTCAGCCAGACCTTCCGCGACCCGGCCTTCATTCCCTGGGACACACCGCGAGCGCTTGCCCCGGACATGCTCCGCCGCCTGATCGAGGCCGGCTGGCCCGCAGATGTGACGCTCAGCCTGAACTTCCCCGACTGCGCCGCCGACGAGGTTCGCGGCGCCCGGCTGACCCGCCAGGGCCGCGGCATGATCGGCGGCATCCGGATCGAATCCACCGTCGACCACCATGGCGACACCGATCTCTGGCTGCGCTTCGACCGGGCAGGTCTGGACCGGACGGAAGATTGCGACATCCAGGCGCTGCGCGATCGCCATGTCTCGGTCACGCCACTCGGCGTCGACCGCAGCTGGACGGGTGACCGGGCACCGCTCGCCGACCTCGCCCGGGGGCTGATCGACCGCTGAGCCTGTTGCCGCAACCGGTTCGCCAACATGCCATCGCACGGCCCGCAGAGATTTGTGCGGAGGGGATGCAAATGCGTGAGACAAACGTTTGACCTGTCGCGCAAGACCAGCCACGATAACGGCGACCGGCCGATCAAGAGCCGGCGTTCAACGATAAACGGCGCCGCACGCCGGGGGTGTGCGAAGCGGTGCCGGCCGTGCTGCTGCTAGGGAGGAATATCCGTATCATGTCCCGTCCTCTGCCGCTTCTGGGGCAGATGATGGACAGGCCGCTGTCCATCATCGCGCTGCTGCAATATGCAGCCCGCTGCCACGCCACGACAGAGATCGTGTCGCGCAATTGCGAAGGCACCATCCACCGCTACGGCTATGGCGATGCCTATGCCCGGGTGCAGAAACTGGCCCATGCCCTGGCATCACTGGGGGTGACGCCCGGCGACCGCGTCGCCACGCTGGCCTGGAACAACCACCGGCATTTCGAGCTGTACTTCGCGATTTCGGGGATGGGGGCAGTCTGCCACACCATCAACCCGCGCCTCGCCGCCGACCAGATGGCCTACATCCTCAACCACGCCGAGGACAAGGTTCTGTTCGTCGACCCCACTTTCGTGCCGCTGGTCGCCCGGCTGGCGGGCCAGCTGCCCAGGCTGCAGGCCGTGGTGGTCATGACTGATCGGGCGCATATGCCCGAGGCTCCCGCCGGTTTCGAGACGCTCTGCTATGAAGAGCTGATCGAGGCCCAGCCCGAAAGCTATGACTGGCCGGAGCTGGACGAACGCACGGCATCGTCGCTCTGCTACACCTCGGGCACGACCGGCAAGCCCAAGGGCGTGATGTACAGCCACCGCTCCACGGTGCTCCATGCCATGGCAGCGGGTTCGGCGGAAGGCGTCGGCATCTCGGGCCGCGAATGCGTGCTGCCGGTGGTGCCGCTGTTCCATGTGAACGCCTGGGGCATTCCCTATGCCTGCGCCATGTTCGGCGCCAAGCTGGTGATGCCCGGCCCGCGTCTGGACGGCGAAGGCCTGCACGAGATGTTCGAGGCCGAGAAGGTCACGATCACCGCGGGCGTGCCCACGGTCTGGCTGAACCTGATCAATTACCTCCGCCAGTCGGGCAAGCGTCTCGACATGCTGAAGCAGCTGATCATCGGCGGCTCGGCGGCGCCGCTCGCCATGATCCGGACCTTCGAGGAAGAATTCGGCGTGCCGGTGGCCCATGCCTGGGGCATGACCGAGATGAGCCCGATCGGCACGGTCGGAACGCTGAAGCTGGCGGACGAGGCGAAGCCGGCCGAAGAGCGCTGGCTGCTCAAGACCTCTCAGGGCCGGATGATCTGCATGGTCGACATGAAGATCGTCGACCCGATGGGCAACCGCCTGCCCCATGACGGCAAGGCCTTCGGCGAACTGCTGGTCGCCGGCCCCTGGATCACCAACGGCTATTACGAGAACGCCGATGCCAACGCCTCGGCCTTCGACGACGAAGGCTGGTTCCGCACCGGCGACGTCGCGACCATCGATCCCGACGGCTATATGCGCATCGTCGACCGGGCGAAGGACGTGATCAAGTCGGGCGGCGAGTGGATCAGCTCCATCGACCTCGAAAATGCGGTGATGGGCCACCCCAAAGTGGCAGAGGCCGCGGTGATCGGCGTCAGCCATCCGAAATGGGATGAACGGCCGCTGCTGATCGTGGTGCCGAAGCCGGGCGAGACGCCGTCGAAGGACGAAATCCTGTCCTGGCTGTCGAGCCGCGTGGCCAAGCTCTGGCTGCCAGACGACATGGTGCTGGTCGACGAACTGCCCCATAGCGGTACCGGCAAGGTGCTGAAGGCGCAGTTGCGCCAGACCTTCCGCGACTACACCCTGCCCACGGTCTGACCGGGCAGGAACACCCCCGGCCCGCCGTTGCGGACCGGGGGTGGCCGATCAGGCGAAGTTCACGATCGACAGGGTTTCGGCGACGCAGACCGGCCGCTCCTGGCCCTCCCGTTCCACCGTGATCTCCACGGTCAGACGCAGCGAGCCGGGGCCCTGCTCGTCAACCGCCTTCAGGACACCGCGGCCGCGCACGCGGCTGCCCGCCGGAACCGGCGCCGTGAAGCGGACCTTGTTGGAGCCGTAGTTGATCGAGGAGGCAACACCGTCGATCTTCCAGATACCGGCCATGATCATCGGGACCAGCGACAGGGTCAGATAGCCATGGGCGATGGTGGATTTCCACGGGGTTTCACGGGCGGCACGCTCGACATCCAGATGAATCCACTGGAAATCACCGGTCGCCTCGGCAAACTTGTTGATCCGGTCCTGATCGACCAGAATCCAGTCACTGACCCCCAGCTCGGATCCCACGGCAGACTTCAGCTCTTCGGCTCCGCTGATAACGCGCATGAGTTTAAGGTCTCCTCTTTCATTGCGCCTTTTAGTGGATTTTAAATATTGTTTATCCACCTGAAATTATATGGACGTATCGACGGGTTTTCAAAGAATTTGGTCTGAATTCTGCACTGCGAAATGATATTTCGCTGTTTTTGATCCCCGGGATCGATTAGGTTATAAGCAATTGTGGTGCAAGGCCCCAGGGAGGCTGCATCGCCAAGAACATCCCGGCCGCTTAATGGCCGGTTCGGGCGCCGGTCCGCCAGGGACGGGCACCCGTCAGGAACAGGCACCGCCGATGGCGGCGCGCGCCCCCGGGAGGGCGCCCGTGTCCCCGTCAGCAGACGTGCCGCTACGCAACGACGTAGGATGCCAAGGGAGGCTGCGTTGACGCCCAAGACCACTCTGACCGCCATGACCAGCGCGATCGCGCTTGCTGTGGCCGCTTTCGGCATGGCCGGTGCCGCTTACGCCGAGGACACCATCAAGATCGCGTATATCGACCCGCTGTCGGGGCCGTTCGCGAATGTCGGTGACGCCGGTGCGAAGCACTTCTCGTACTTCATCGACTATTTCAACGCCAATGGTGGCTTCAACGGCAAGAAGCTTGAGCTGATTGCGATCGACAACAAGTCGAGCCCGAAGGACAGCCTGGTGGCGCTGAAGAGCGCGATCGATCAGGGCGCCCATTTCATCACCCAGGGCAACGGCAGCCATGTCGGCGCGGCGTTGAGCGAGGCGGTCGCCAAGCACAATGAGCGCAACCCCGACAACCGCGTGCTCTATTTGAATTATGCGGCGGTCGACCCGGCGCTGACCAATGATGCCTGCAACTTCTGGCACTTCCGATTCGACGCCAACAGCGACATGAAGCTGGAAGCCATCACGAATTACATCAAGGATCAGCCGGCAGTCAAAAAGGTCTACCTGATCAATATGGACTATTCGCACGGCCAGTCCGTGTCGAAAATCGCCCGCAAGCTCCTGAACGAGAAGCGTCCCGACATCGAGGTCGTCGGTGACGACCTGCACCCGGTCGGCAAGGTGAAGGACTTCTCGCCCTATATCTCGAAGATCAAGGCTTCGGGCGCCGATACCGTGATCACCGGCAACTGGGGCGCCGATCTTTCGCTGCTGGTCAAGGCCAGCGCGTCGGCAGGGCTGGATGTTCAGTACTACACCTATTACGGCGGTGGTCTGGGCACGCCGGTCGCGATCGGCGCGGCCGGCGAAGGCAAGGTGAAGCAGGTCACCGAATGGCATGCCAACCTGCCGGTCGAGACCCCGTCGGATCAGGGCAAGGTCCTGGAGGACGCCTATGTCGCGTTCCTGCAGAAGTATGACCTCGACTTCTACTATGGTCGTATCCGGACCATGCTCGGCATGCTTCAGGAAGCGATGAACCAGGCGAAGAGCGACGAGCCGGTTGCCGTTGCAAAGGCGCTGGAAGGCATGACCTATCAGACCGCCATGGGCCCGGTCACCATGCGCGCCGACGACCACCAGCTTGCCCAGCCGCTCTTCATCTCGACCTTCGTGAAGGGCGTCAAGTACGACACCGAGCATACGGGCCTCGGCTGGAAGACCGACGCGAAGATCGACGGGCCGGCCACCGAGACCTCGACGACCTGCAAGATGCAGCGCCCGAGCTGACGACACCCGGCGGGCCGGTGGTGATGCCATCGGCCCGCCGACGACCTCGTCCGTCGCCCGTCCGTCCGGCTCCCGCCCGCAGGACCGACGGCTGGCCGGTGAGACAGCCCGACACCGGACGCCGGGATGCCCCTTCCCGGGACCGTAACTTCCGGAACCACGACAAGGTTCCGGGACGGCCTCGGACCGGCCCCCGACCGCGCGCCATCGACGCGCAGGCCGATGCCGGCCGCGCCACACCTCGCAATGACGAAGGGCGAGATGCTGGAAATCCTCGTCTTCTCCCTCCTCAACGGCGTGCTCTTCGGCATGCTGTTGTTCATGCTGTCGAGCGGGCTCACGCTCATCTTCAGCATGATGGGTGTCCTCAATTTCGCGCATGCCAGCTTCTTCATGCTGGGTGCGTATTTCGCCTACCAGATCAGCACGGTTACCGGCTTCTGGATCGCCCTGATCCTGGCCCCTCTGCTGGTCGGTGGCATCGGCATGCTGATCGAACGCTACGGCCTCCGGCGTGTGCACAAATACGGCCACGTCGCGGAGCTGCTGTTCACCTTCGGCCTCGCCTTCCTGATCGAAGAGATCGTGGTGATGATCTGGGGCCGCATCCCGGTCGATTACGGGGTGCCTGCGGATCTGAACTTCACCTTCTTCACGCTCCTGGGCACGAACTTCCCGGCCTATCGCGCCTTCATCCTGCTGATCGCGGTGATGATGTTCGCGGCCCTGTTCCTCACCATCACCCGGACCCGCATCGGCCTGATCATTCAGGCGGCGCTGACCCATCCCGACATGGTGGCGGCCCTTGGCCATAACGTGCCGCGGGTGTTCATGATGGTGTTCGGCGGCGGCACGGCCCTTGCCGCACTGGCCGGCGTGATCGGTGGCCCGATTCTGGTGACGGAACCCGGCATGGCCTTCCTGCTCGGCCCCATCATCTTCGTCGTGGTGGTGTTCGGCGGCATGGGCTCGCTCGGCGGCGCCTTCGTGGCCTCGCTGCTGATCGGCGTGATCCAGACGCTTGCGGTGGCGCTTGACTGGTCGCTGGGCGGCACGCTCGCCGCTATCGGCATCAACCTGCCCGTCGATGGCTTCATCGGTACGTTCTCGCGGATCACCGTTTCGCAGACGGCACCGATCCTGCCCTATCTGATGCTGGTGCTGATGCTGATCTTCCGCCCGAAGGGCCTGATGGGGACGCGCGAATCATGACCGACCGCACCCTTCCCACCGGCAAGACCGCCGCCGCGGCGATGCGCGGCGGCGCCCGCCCCGGGGGCCCCGGCTTCCTGGCCCGCTACGGGCTGTGGATCTTCGCCATCGTCGTGATGGTCGCCGCCCCTCAGTTCATGACCTCGGGCTTCTCGCGCTCGATGCTGAGCCAGATCGGCATCGCGATCATCTTCGCACTCTCCTACAACATGCTGCTCGGCCAGGGGGGCATGCTGTCCTTCGGCCATGCGGTGTTCTATGGCCTGGGCGGCTTCGCGGCCATCCACCTGCTGAACGAGATCTCGCCCGACGGCTTGCCGCTGCCGCTGGAACTGCTGCCACTTGCCGGCGGCATCGGCGCCATGGTCTTCGGCGTGATCTTCGGCTGGATCTCCACCGCCCGTGCCGGCACGACCTTTGCCATGATCTCACTCGGCATCGGCGAGCTGGTCTATGCGGGCACCTCGATGTTCCCGGACCAGTTCGGCGGAGAGAGCGGCATTTCGGGCAACCGGGTCACCGACACCAGCCTGTTCTTCGGCTACGGCCCCCAGGTCGAGGTCTACTATCTGATCGCCTTCTGGTGCCTGATCTCGACCATCGTCATGTACCTGCTCACCCGCACCCCGCTCGGCCGCATGGCGAATGCCGTGCGTGACAACGAAGAGCGGGTGCGCTTCGTCGGCTACGATCCGCGCATCGTGCGCTTCGTGCAGTATGTTCTCGCCAGCTTCTTCGCCGGCATCGCCGGCGGCCTGACCGCGATCAACTACGAGATCGTGACGGCCGAGAATGTCAGCGCGGTTACCTCCGGCTCCGTGCTGCTGATGACCTTCATCGGCGGGGTCGGCAACTTCGCAGGCCCGATCCTCGGCGCGATCCTGGTCACCATCCTGCAGCTCAGCCTGTCATCGGTCACCGAGACCTGGCAGCTCTATTTCGGCCTGCTGTTCGTGGTGATGGTGATGTTTGCCCCCATGGGTCTGGCCGGCGTCATCATGGCTCATCAGCCGATCTGGCAGGCGGGGCGCATGGGACGGCTGGTGGTTCCCTATGCGATCGGCCTCGTCACCTTCCTGATCATGGGGACGGGTCTCGTCGCCCTGATCGAGATGAACTACTACATGTCGACCACCTACGACGCCTCCATCCCGATGGTGCTGTTCGGTCAGGATGTCTCGGTGCATGAGGCTCTGCCCTGGGCACTGGCGGTGGCCGCCACCGTGGTCGGCGGCTATCTCTTCCGTCTGGCGATCCGCCGGATCGTCCGCGCCTGGGATGCCGTGGTCGCCGAGATCAAGCAGGGAGGGGCCTGATGTCGACGCTTGCACTCGAACTCACCGATGTCCGCAAGAGCTTCGGGCCCACCGAGATCATCCGTGGTCTGAACCTCCAGGTCCACCAGGGCCACCGCCATGCGGTGATCGGCCCCAACGGTGCCGGCAAGTCGACGCTGTTTCACCTGATCAGCGGCCGCTTCCCGCTCACCTCGGGTTCGATCAAGCTCAATGGTGAAGAAATCACCGGCCTGCCGGCACAGCAGATCAACCGGCGCGGGCTCAGCCGCAGCTTCCAGGTTACGAACATCTTCCCGAAGATGAGCGTGTTCGAGAACATCCGCTGCTCGCTGCTCTGGTCGCGGGGCTACAAGTACTCGTTCTGGCAGATGGTGGCGAAGCAGCGGCAGCTGAACGAGGATGCCGAACGGATCCTGGAGCGCATCCATCTCCAGTCCCGCCGCAACGTGCTTGCGGGCTTCCTCTCTTATGCCGAGCAGCGGGCGCTGGAGATCGGGTTGACCATCGCGGGCGACCCCGATGTCATCCTGCTCGACGAACCGACCGCGGGCATGAGCAATACCGAGACCGAACAGGCGGTGGAGCTGATCCGCGAGGTGACCGTGGGCAAGACCCTGGTCATGGTGGAGCACGACATGGGCGTGGTCTTCGGCCTGGCCGACCGCATCTCGGTGCTGGTCTATGGCGAGGTGATCGCCACCGACACGCCCCAGGACATCCGCAAGAACCGTGCCGTGCAGCAGGCCTATCTCGGCGAGGAAGCCGCATGACCACGATGCTCGACGTCCGCGACCTGCACGCCTATTACGGCAAGAGCCACATCCTGCAGGGGGTGAGCTTCGACGTGAAGGAGGGCGAGATCGTCAGCCTTCTGGGCCGGAACGGCGTCGGCCGGTCGACCACCATCAAGGCGATCATGGGGCTGGTGCCGCCGCACGGCACGGTGAACTACCGCGGCCGCAACATCGCCGGCATGACCCCGCACGAGATCGCCCATCAGGGGCTGGGCTATGTGCCGGAAGACCGGTCGATCTTCCCGACCCTGACCGTGCGCCAGAACCTGCTGCTGGGCCAGAAGAGCACCCGCAAGCAGGGCCGCTGGTCGATCGACGACATGTACAAGCTGTTCCCGCGCCTTCAGGAACGGGCCGACACCCTGGCCGGCGTGCTCTCGGGCGGCGAACAGCAGATGCTGACCATGTGCCGCACTCTGCTCGGCGATCCGGATCTGATCATGGTCGACGAGCCGACCGAGGGGCTTGCGCCGAAGATCACCGAACAGGTGGGTGATCTGCTGTCGGAAATCGCCCGGCGCGGCGTCAGCGTGCTGCTGGTCGAACAGAAGCTGACGATCGCGCTGCGCATCTCGCAGCGCCTCTATGTCATGGGCCATGGCCATATCGTCTACGAGGGCACGCCGGATGCTCTGGCGAAGGACGAGGCCGTGCGCAAGGAATGGCTGGAGGTCTGACGCGCGGGGCGTAGTCTGATACACGCCCGGGTAGCCAAACCGGGCACATTCGCGACGCGGCCGGCACCGGCCTTCCGGTGACGGCCGCGTCGTCCGGTCCAAAACCCGCATCCGGCCGCGCAACGCGCTCCCTCCCCGGGCAGATGCCGGATCCGACAGTCGAGGTGACCAGTTTCATGAGCACGAGTGTCCGCTACGAACGCCAGGGCGATGTCGGCGTCATCACGGTCGATAATCCGCCGGTCAATGCCCTCAGCCAGCATGTCCGTCAGGGGCTGCTCGACTGCCTCGCCGAAGGCCTGGCCGATGACGAGGCGAAGGCACTGGTTCTGGTCGGCGCGGGCCGCACCTTCATCGCCGGCGCCGATATCCGCGAATTCGGCAAGCCCCTGGCCGAGCCCGATCTCAACGGCGTGATTGCAGCCTACGAGAATGCGACCAAGCCGGTCGTGGCCGCGATCCACGGCACCGCCCTCGGCGGCGGCCTGGAAGTGGCGCTCGGCTGCCACTATCGCGTCGCCGTCGCGCAGGGCAAGGTGGGCCTGCCCGAGGTGAAGCTCGGCATCCTGCCGGGCGCCGGCGGCACCCAGCGTCTGCCCCGTGTGGCGGGTGTGGAAGCCGCCATCGACATGATCACCACCGGCAAGTTCGTGCCGGCCGGCAAGGCCCTGCAGCTCGGCATCATCGATGCCGTGGTCGACGAGCTGGTCCCCGGCGCCGTCGCCTTCGCCCGCAAGCTGGTCGAAGAGGGCGCGCCGCTGCGCCGGGTGCGCGACATCGACGAGAAGGTGAAGGCCTTCGATGCCGCGAAGCTGCCCGAGATCCGCAAGCAGGTGGCCAAGGCCGCCCGCGGCCAGATGTCGCCGGTCGGCTGCTTCGACGCCGTCGCCGGCGCGGTCACCCTGCCCTTCGACGAGGGGCTGAAGAACGAGCGCGAGATCTTTGCCGGGCTGATGGCCTCGGACCAGTCCAAGGCGTTGCGCCATATCTTCTTCGCCGAGCGTGAGGCGCTGAAGATCCCCGACGTGCCGGGCGACACCCCCACCCTGCCGATCCGTCAGGCCGCCATCATCGGCGCCGGCACCATGGGCGGCGGCATTGCGATGAATTTCGCCAATGCCGGCATCCCGGTGAAGGTGCTGGAGATGAGCGCCGAGGCGCTGGAGCGCGGGCTCGGCATCATCCGGTCGAACTATGCCGCGACGGTCTCCAAGGGCCGCCTGACCCAGGATGCCATGGACAAGCGCATGGGCCTGATCGAAGGCGTGCTCGACTACGACGACCTCAAGGACGCCGACATCATCATCGAGGCGGTCTTCGAGGAAATGGACATCAAGAAGAAGGTCTTCTCGACCCTCGACGCGGTGGCCAAGCCGGGAGCCGTGCTCGCCTCCAACACCTCGACGCTCGACATCGACGAGATCGCCGCCACCACCTCGCGGCCGGAATTCGTCATCGGCACCCATTTCTTCAGCCCGGCCAATGTCATGCCGCTGCTGGAGCTGGTGCGTGGGGCGAAAACCTCGAACCAGGTCATCTCGACCTCGATGAAGCTCGCCAAGACCATCGGCAAGGTGCCGGTGCTGGTCGGCAATTGCGACGGCTTCGTCGGCAACCGCATGCTGGAGCCCTATGTCCAGCAGGGCGAATTGATGCTGGTCGAAGGCGCCCTGCCCGCCCAGGTCGACGGCGTGCTGCAGCGCTGGGGCCTGGCCATGGGCCCGTTCACCATGGGCGACATGGCCGGTCTGGACGTCAGCTGGCGGATCCGCAAGCGCCGCGCTGCCACCCGCCGCAACGACCTGTTCTGGCCGACCGTTTCGGACCAGATCTGCGAGATGGGTCGCTTCGGCCAGAAGACCAAGGCCGGCTACTATCTCTATGAGGATGGCAGCCGCACGCCGGTGACCGATTCCAAGATCGAGCAGCTGATCGTCGAGGCCTCGAAGGCGGCCGGCGTCGAGCGCCGCGAGATTTCGGAAGACGAGATCCTGAAGCGTTCGCTCTATGCCCTGATCAATGAAGGCGCCAAGTGCCTGGAAGAGGGCATGGCGATCCGGGCGAGCGATATCGACGTGATCTACTGCTTCGGCTACGGCTTCCCGGCCTGGCGCGGCGGCCCGATGTTCCAGGCGGACCTGATCGGTCTGGACAAGGTTCTGGCCGATATCAAGCAGTTCCATGCCGATCTCGACGACCGCTGGAAGCCGGCGAAGCTGATCGAGACCCTGGTCGCCGAAGGCAAGTCCTTCGCCGATTACGACCGCAGCCGGTGATCCGGCAGACCGGCTGTCACGTTTGACGTGGCGGCCGGTCGTCCACGATCCGCAGCCGGGCCGTGAGGCTCTCCCCTCTTCCGCGCCGATGCGGGACATGCTGACGAAATGTCCCGTCGACGCGGTTTTCACTGGCCACGGCGTAAAACAGTCGTATGTTTCAATGATGGATCGACCTTGAGGGGGGGGACGATCCTGAACCAGGGGTCCGGGGACCCCGCAGATTTCAGGGAGCAGGGGCGCGATGAAGCTTACCCTCAGCGCCGAAGATCAGGCGTTCCGCGAGGAGGTCCGCGAGTTCATGCGGACGTCCCTCCCGGAGGACATCAAGGCGCGCTTCGAGCGCAGCATTCATCTGCCGAAGGAAGATTTCGTCCGCTGGCAGAAGATCCTCTACAACAAGGGCTGGATTGCCCCGGCCTGGCCGAAGGAATATGGCGGCACCGGCTGGGATCCGATCAAGCGCTACATCTTCGATCAGGAGATGAACGCAGTCGGCGCGCCGCCGCCGATCGCCTTCGCGTTCAGCATGGTCGGCCCGGTGCTGTACACCTTCGGCAATCAGGCGCAGAAGGATCACTTCCTGCCGCGGATCCTGTCGTCGGAGGATTTCTGGTGCCAGGGCTTTTCCGAGCCCGGTTCGGGTTCCGACCTCGCCTCGCTCAAGACCCGCGCGGTGCGCGAGGGCGACGAATACGTCGTCAACGGTTCCAAGATCTGGACGACGCTCGGCCAGTATGCCGACTGGATCTTCTGCCTGGTGCGCACCGACGGCACGGTCAAAAAGCAGGAAGGCATCTCGTTCCTGCTGATCGACATGAAGACCCCGGGCATCTCGGTTACCCCGATCATCACCATCGATGGCGGCCACGAGGTCAACCAGGTCTTCTTCGAGGATGTCCGCGTCCCGGCCGAGAATCTGGTCGGTGAGGAAGGCAAGGGCTGGACCTATGCCAAGTTCCTGCTGAGCCACGAGCGCACCGGCATCGCCGGCGTCGGTCGCTCGCGTCACCAGCTGCGCAAGCTGAAGACGCTGGCCGCAAAGGAAGTGGACGACGAGGGGCGCCCGCTGATCGAGAATGCCCGCTTCATGGAGCGGCTGGCCGCGGTCGAGATTGAGCTGATGGCGCTGGACGCCACCGTCATGCGCATGATCACCACCTCGAAGAGCGGCCGTCCGGGGCCTGAATCCTCGCTGCTCAAGATCAAAGGCACCGAGATCCAGCAGGCGATCACCGAGCTGCTGCTTGAGGCCGTCGGTCCCTATGCGCAGCCCTATCTGCCCGAGAGCCAGCATCCCGGCTGGAATGGCGAGCCGATTTCGAGCCTTGAGGCCAATCTGGCCGCGCCCTACTACCTCAACTGGCGCAAGAGCTCGATCTACGGCGGCTCGAACGAGATCCAGAAGAACATCATCGCCAAGGCCTTCCTGGGCCTCTGACGCACGACCGGGACAAGGATCCGAGTTTCATGGACTTCTCACTCAGCGACGAACAGCAGCTCCTGGTCGAGAGCGTCGAGCGCTTCGTGCGCAACGAATATCCCTTCGACGCCCGCCGCAAGCTGGCCGAGAGCGAAGACGGCATCTCGGCGAAGAACTGGGGCACGCTGGCCGAAATGGGCCTGCTGGCGGTGATGGTGCCCGAAGACCAGGGCGGCATCGGCGGCAGCATGGTCGATGCCGCGCTCATCCTCGAAAAGCTGGGCGCGGGCCTGGTGCTCGAACCCTTCATGTCGACGGCCGTGCTGGGCGTGCGAGCCCTCACCGTCGGTGCGACCGGCGATGTCCGCGACAACCTGCTCGGCCAGGTCGCGGAAGGCGCGCTCAAATTCGGCTTTGCTCATTACGAGCCGCGCGGCCGCTATGCCCGCACCCGGGTCACCACCCGTGCGGAACGCTCGGGCGAGGGTTTCACCCTCTCGGGCGTCAAGGCGGTGGTGCGCAATGCCCAGCATGCCGACAAGCTGATCGTCAGCGCCCGCACCGCAGGTGGCGAGCGTGACGCCCAGGGCATCACGCTGTTCCTGGTCGATGCCGGCGCCGCGGGTGTCTCGCTCAAATCCTACATGACCGTCGATGGCGGCCGGGCGGCTGACGTGACGTTCGAAGGTGTCGAGGTCGGCCCCGAGGCCGTGCTGGGCGCAGTCGACGGCGGCGCCGACCTGCTGTCGGACCTGCTCGACCACGGCGCAGTTGCGGTCTCGGCCGAGGCGGTCGGTGCCATGAAGGCGCTGCACATGCTGACCGTCGACTATCTGAAGACCCGCGAGCAGTTCGGTGTGGCGATCGCGAACTTCCAGGTGCTGCAGCATGCCGCGGTCGACATGATGAACCACATGGAGCAGAGCCGTTCTCTGGCCTATGCCGCCGCCATGGCCCTGGCCGAAGAGGATGATGCCACCGCCCGCGCCCGTGCGGCCGCGGCCTGCAAGGCGCATACCTCGCGCTCGGGCCGTCTGGTCGGCCAGGCCGCGATCCAGCTGCATGGCGGCATCGGCATGACCGAGGAATATGCCGCCGGTCACTACTTCAAGCGGCTGACCATGATCGAGGGCGAGTTCGGCGATCACGATCACCATCTCGACCGCATGGTGGCGATGATCCGTCGCGCCGCCTGATCGGATCCCGACTGATCCGATCCCGTCGGGCCGGATAAGAGAGGGGGCGGCGGCCGCTTGCGGCGCCGCCCCTTTTGTATAGGTGTCCGGCCAATCAAGCGTTTGGCCTGCATGCTCCAAGCGGCGGCAGCCTTGGAATGAGAAGCTTCAGGGAGGATCGAGGCTCATGGACTCGAAGATCATCAACCGGCGCGACCTCGACTTCATGCTCTACGACATGCTCGACGTCGAAAGCCTGACCGCGCGTCCGCGCTTCGCCGACCACAGCCGCGACACCTTCGACGCGGCGATCGACCTGTCGATGAAGATCGCGACCGACCATTACCTGCCGCATCTGCGCAAGAACGACACCCACGAGCCGCGCTTCGAGAACGGCCGGGTGGTGATGATCCCCGAGGTGAAGGCCGCGGTCGATCAGTTCATCGAGGCCGGCCTGCTGGCCGCAGCGCAGGAAGAGGAATGGGGCGGCATGCAGTTGCCGACCACCGTCGCCCATGCCTGCTACGCCCTGTTCGACGGCGCCAATGTCGCCACCGCCTCATACACCTTCCTGACCATCGGTGCCTCGAACCTGATCAAGAGCTTCGGCTCCGACGCGCAGCGCGAACGCTATCTGCGCCCGATGCTGGCCGGCCGCTTCTTCGGTACCATGGCACTGACCGAGCCGCAGGCCGGATCGGGCCTGGCCGATGTCCGCACCCGCGCCGTGCCGCAGGACGACGGGACCTACCGGATCACCGGCAACAAGATCTTCATCTCGGCCGGCGATCACGAACTGTCCGAGAACATCATCCACATGGTGCTGGCCCGGATCGAGGGCGCACCGGCCGGGGTGAAGGGCATCTCGCTGTTCATCGTGCCCAAGGTGCTGGTCAACGAGGACGGCAGCCTGGGCGCACGCAACGACGTGGCGCTGGGCGGGCTGATCCACAAGATGGGCTGGCGCGGCACCACCTCCACCATGCTGAATTTCGGCGAGAATGGCGGCGCAGTCGGCTATCTGGTGGGCGAGCCCCACAAGGGCCTGAGTTACATGTTCCAGATGATGAACGAGGCCCGGATCGGCGTCGGCCGCTGCGCGGTGATGCTGGGCTATGCCGGCTATCTCCACTCTCTGGACTATGCCCGCAACCGTCCGCAGGGGCGGCTGCCGACCGACAAGGACCCCTCCAGCCCGCAGGTCCCCATCGTCAACCATGCCGATGTGAAGCGCATGCTGCTGGCCCAGAAAGCTGCGGTCGAAGGCGGGCTGGCGCTCACCCTCACCTGCGCCCGGCTGGTCGATGAACAGGAAACCGGCGAGACCGATGCCGCGCGGGCCGAGGCGCAGCTGCTGCTCGACATCCTGACCCCGATCGCCAAGGCCTGGCCGTCGGATTACTGTCTGGAAGCCAATGTCCACGCCATCCAGATCCATGGCGGCTATGGCTTCACCCGGGAATATCAGGTCGAGCAGTATTACCGCGACAACCGGCTGAACCCGATCCACGAGGGCACCAACGGCATCCAGGCGATCGATCTTCTGGGCCGCAAGGTGACGATGATGAACGGCGCCGCCCTGCAGGCCCTGGGCAAGCGCTATGCCCAGGCAATCGCCGAGGCCCGGGCCTCGGGCGATGATCGGGTTCTGTGGCTGGCCGACCGGTTCGAAGAGGCGGTTGCACGCCTGCGCAAGACCACCGAGACCCTGGTGCCGATGGGGGCCGAGGGCAAGGTCGAACTGCTGCTCGCCAATGCCACGGCCTATCTGCATCAGTTCGGCCATACCGTGCTGGCCTGGATCTGGCTGCGCCAGGCGACCACCGCCGCCCGGCTTGCCGCCGCGGCTCCGCATGATGCGGAACAGGCCTTCCTCGACGGCAAGTTCGCGGCCGCCCGGTACTTCTATGTCTGGGAACTGCCCAAGACCGCCGTCTGGGCCGGGATCCTGGAATCGAAGGACGACACCCTGCTCGCCACCGCCGACGCCTCGTTCTGAGGCGCCGGCGGCGCGAGAAATCGATCGACAAGAAGACTCCAACGGAAGGAAACGCCACCATGACCACCCGCATCGGTGTCGTCGGCGCCGGCATGATGGGCTCGGAGATTGCTCTGGTCTTCGCGCTTGCCGGCCACGACGTGCTCCTGACCGATCAGAACGTCGAAGCGGCTCAGGCCGCGATCGGCAGGCTTGAGGGCGTGCTCGACCGCGGCATCGGGCGCGGGCTGTTCTCGGAGGCCGACAAGGGCCGCGCCCTCGGCCATCTTCGCGCGGCGGAAAGCCTGGAGGCCTTCGCCGATCGCGAGCTGGTCGTGGAGGCGGTGTTCGAGGATCAGGAGGTCAAGCAGGCCGTCTTCCGCCGCCTCGACGGCATTCTGGGGGCGGAGGCGATCATCGCCAGCAACACCTCGACCATCCCGATCTCCACGCTCGCCTCGGCGGTCCAGGCGGAACGGCAGACCCGGTTCCTGGGCACGCATTTCTTCTCGCCCGTGCATCGCATGAAGCTGGTCGAGGTGATCCCCGGCTTCGACACCACCGACGAGGTGATCGCGCAGGTGATGGACCTCTGCCGGAGCGCCGGGAAAGAGCCGATCCGGGTGAAGGACGTACCGGGTTTCGCGGTCAACCGCGTGCTCCACGCCTTCCTGATCGAGGCGGTGAAGCTGGTCGAGGAAGGTGTCGCAACGCCTGAGGACATCGACAAGGCCTGCCGGCTGGGCCTGGGTCACCCCATGGGGCCGTTCG
Source organism: Tistrella mobilis (assembly GCF_041468085.1). NCBI lineage: Bacteria > Pseudomonadati > Pseudomonadota > Alphaproteobacteria > Geminicoccales > Geminicoccaceae > Tistrella > Tistrella mobilis. The sequence goes on from NZ_CP121017.1 coordinate 3,838,774, forward strand.
AACTGATGGATGTGGTGACCAACAGCCTCAGCCTTCAGGCACAGGAAATCATGCACGACGCCTATGGCGAGCGCTTCCGTCCGGCATCGCTGCTGAAGCAGAAGGTTGCCGCCGGCCATATCGGGCGGAAGACCGGCCGTGGCTGGAAGGTCTATCCGAAAGCATAGTGGGCACCTGCGGATGGATGCGACCTGGCACTTCGGCTAGACTGTCCGCGCACTGGTTCACGCGGGAGAGACGGGATGGCCGGTCGGCGGCGGACGATCATCCTGGTGGCATCCATCGCCGCAGTTGCGGCTCTGGGCGTCGGGATCTGGCGCTACGGCCCGGTTCTGGCCGTCGACCTGGCGGCAGATGCGCTCACCCGTCGCGGACTCGGACCAGTGACCGTGGCCGATCGCCACTTCGCCGATGGCGCACTGGTTCTGCAAGACGTGATGCTCGGCCAGCCTGCCGACGGCACATCTCCGGCCTCGGGTGCCCGTGCCCGCCGGGTCACCCTCGCCTTCACACTCGATGCGCTTCTCGACGGCCGGCTGGCGGACCTCAGGGTCGAGAACCTGACGCTGCGGCTGGTCGACGGGCAGGCCGGGCCCTTCGCGCCGCTTCTGGAGCCGGCCTCCGGCACGGACGAGACCCCGCCTGCCCCGCTGACCCTGCCGATCGACATGGCCGCGATCGACGGTATCGACGCAGCCTGGCTCGCAGCCGACGGCACGCCCCTGCTGCGCTTTCAGGGGAGCGCCAGCGCCGATCGCCTGTCCTCGGATCCGGACCTCACCCTCACCGGCCGCATCGCCTGGTCGGCGGCCGACGGCGCCACCGACGCAGCTGCGGATCTGGCCCTTTCTGCCGGCCTGTCACGCGACGACGGCCGCGAACGCATCGAACTCAGCGGCGATGTGGTGCCGGCCGGTGGCGGCCCCGGCTGGCATGTCGATCGAGACCGGCCGCTCCCGGTCTCATTCACCCTGACCCGCAGCCTGGTCGATGGCGGTGTGCGGATCGACCTCGCCGACTGTCTCGACCTGCCGACCCTGACCCTGGACGAGGGGGAGGCCGCGCTTCGCCTGACCGGGGGACGGCTCTGTCCCGTCGAGGGCCAGCCGCTGCTCGACCTGACCGAGGGCGCCAGATCGGTCCAGGGAGTGCTGGCCGAAGCCCGGGTCGACGGAGACGAAGTGACCGGCCGGCTGCCGACCATCACGCTGGCCGGCGACCCGCTGCACGGCCCCCTGCAGATGACCGCGTCGGGCGGGGATCTCCGGCTGCCGGGTGCCGGTCTCACGGTCTCGGAGCTGACGATCGAAGCCGGTATCGAGACGCCGGATGCGCCGGAGCCGGTGCTCACCATCGGCCGGCTGTCCGCCCGTCTGACGGATATCGCCAGCCCGCTGCGCTTCGCGCCGCTCGACATCGCGCTGTCGGGCCGGGCGGCCGATCAGGGCATCGAGCTGGCAGGCCAGATGCGCGATCCCCGGCAGCGGGTCCGGGCCGACATCACCCTCTCTCACGACCCCGTCACCGGGCGCGGCAGTGCGGCGGTCAGGGTGCCCGCCGTCACCTGGGCGCGCGAGCGGCTGCAACCGGCTGACCTGATACCGGCGGCAGGTGGCATCGTCACCGGGGTCGCCGGCCAGACGGCCGCCACCGCCACGATCCGCTGGGGCGGCGGCCCGCTGCGGCTGCGGCTGGTGGCGAGCCTCGCCGATACCGGCTTCACCGCCGAGGCGGCGACCGTCTCGGGCCTGACCGGCCAGCTGGTGCTGACGGGCCCCGATCCCTGGGTCACCGACGGGCCGCAGACCCTCGACATCGGCCGGATCGAGGCGGGGCTGCCCCTGACCGACGGCCGGATGACCGCGATCCTGACCCCCACCACCTTCGACATCGTCAACGCCGAATGGCCCTTCGCCGGCGGCCGCCTGTCGGTGGAACCGGTGCGGGTGCCGCTGGGCGCGGGCGACCGGCGGGTGATCCTGCGGGCCGAGAACCTGGAGCTGGGCCTGCTCGCCGCCTTTGCGGAACAGCCGGCGCTGAATGCCGACGGCCGCATCTCCGGCTTCGTGCCGGTGGTGCTGGGGGACGAGGGCATCCGCATCGACCACGCCGAATTTACGGGCCTGGCCGGCCGGCTGAGCTGGGCATCGGATACGGCCGAGGCGGCGGCCGGCGGCGCCGGCGAAGGGGCCGATCTGCTGGCGCGTGCGCTGGAAGACTTCCGCATGCGGCATCTGCGCCTCACCCTCGACGGTCCGCTGGAAGGCGAGTTGACCGCGGGATTGTCGCTCGCCGGATCGAGCCCGGCGGTGTATGACGGGTATCCGATGGAGATCAATCTCGACGTCCGCGGGCCGCTCGCCCAGTTGCTCTCCGTTGAAGGACGGCTGTTCGATTCCGGTGCGGAGGGTTTCGGCCAGTCCCTCGTGAAAGACCGGTCGCTGATGAAGAGCCGGTCGTCCGAATAGCGACCGGAGACCGCAGGCCGGGGAGGACAGGAATGGCCGGACCGATACGTTTGCTGCCGCTGGCCGGCATGCTGGTGCTGCTGGCGGCCTGCCAGCCGACCGTCAGGGTCGAGGCACCGGAAAAGCCGATCGTCATCAACGTCAACGTCAAGATCGAGCATGAGGTCCGGGTCCGGGTTGAGAAGGACATCGAGGATCTGCTCGCCGAAGAGCCGGAGCTGTTCTGATGCCGACCCTGCCCGCCCGCCGCCGCATCGCCACCCGGCTTGCCGCCATTCTGCTGGCCGCCAGCCTGCCCGCCGCGGTGACCATCCTGCCATTGGCCCTGCCCCGTGTCGCCATGGCCCAGGAAACCGGCCTTGATGCGCTGAAAGCGCAGGGGCTGGTGGGCGAACGCTTCGACGGCTATGTGGGCGCGGTCAAGTCCGGCGTCGATGCGGCAACGCAGCAGGTGATCGACCGGATCAACCTGCAGCGCAAGGACCGCTACCGGGCCATCGCCGCCAAGCGCGGCGCCGCACTCTCGGCCGTTGAACGCATTGCCGGCGCACAGGTGATCGAGCGCGCCCCCTCCGGAACCTGGGTGATGCCGGAAGGCAGCGGCTGGGTGCAGAAGCCCTGACCCTGCCCCGGCCGGCGGGAACCTTGCCGGCCCCGGACAGACGCGGCAGGATCGGCAGACCCCGGCAGGCCGTCGAACGAGCCTGCGGGCCAACCGGAGGACCCGCCCCATGCTCGACGCTCCCCGTCCGGACGAGACCATTGCCGAATGGCGCGCCCGGTTCCGCTGGCAGATCCCGGCGCGGCTGAACATCGCCGCCCAGACCGCGGGTCGCTGGGCGCATGAGGCGCCGGATCGCACCGCCCTGATCCATGTCGAGGAAGACGGCAGCCGCAAGGTCTTCAGCTTTGCCGAAATCGACCGGCTGGCGGGGCGCCTGGCTGCGGGACTTCTGCATCTGGGGGTCGAGCGCGGCGATCGGGTCGGCATCTGCCTGTCGCAGGGGCCCGAGGCCGCGATCGCCCATATGGCGATCTACCGGATCGGCGCCATCGCCCTGCCGCTCTTCACCCTGTTCGGGCCGGAAGCCCTCGCCTATCGTCTGGCCGACAGCGGCACGCGCGCGGTGATCGTCGATCCGGGCCGGCTGGAGGCATTGATGTCGGTGCGGGCAGACTGCCCCGAGCTTGCCCGGGTGATCGTAACCGGCCCCGAGCCGGTCCCTGCCGGTACCATCGCCTTCGAGCGGCTGATCCGCGATGCCACCGGCACGCCGCCCGCGATCCTCGACACCGCGGCCGAGGACCCTGCCGTCATCATCTATACCTCCGGCACCACCGGCAATCCCAAGGGTGCGCTGCACGCCCACCGGGTGCTGTCGGGCCATCTGCCGGGCGTGCAGATGCCGCATGATTTCCCGCCGCAGCCGGACGATCTGTTCTGGACGCCGGCGGACTGGGCCTGGATCGGCGGGCTGTTCGACGTTCTGCTGCCGGCCTGGGCCATGGGGATCGGCGTCGTGTCGCAACGGATGCGCAAATTCGATCCCGAGGCGGCCCTCCGGCTGATGGCGACGGAGCGGGTGCGCAACACCTTCCTGCCACCGACCGCGCTGAAGCTGATGCGCGGCGTGCCCCGCGACCGGGTGCCGGCCGATCTGGCGCTCCGCTCCGTCGGCAGCGGCGGCGAGAGCCTGGGCTCCGAACTGCTCGACTGGGGCCGCGAGGTCCTGGGCGTGCCGATCAACGAATTCTACGGCCAGACCGAATGCAATCTGACCGTGTCGTGCAACCAGCGGATCGAGCCGTCGCCCCCCGGCGCCATGGGCCGCGCGGTCCCCGGCCATGAGGTGCTGATCGTCGACGAGGCCGGCGAGACCCTTCCCGATGGCGAGACCGGCGAGATCGCGGTCAGTGCCCCCGACCCGGTGATGTTCCTGCGCTACTGGAACAACCCCTCGGCCACGGAGGCCAAGTTCCGCAATGGCCGGCTGCTGACCGGCGATATGGGCCGGCGCGATGCCGACGGCCTGTTCCACTTCATGGGCCGGGCCGACGACGTGATCACCAGCGGCGGCTACCGCATCGGCCCGGCCGAGATCGAGGACTGCCTGATCCGCCATCCGGCGGTGGCCATGGCCGCCGTGATCGGCAAACCCGATCCGGTGCGCACCGAGATCGTGAAGGCTTTCGTGGTCACGGCACCAGGTGTCGAACCGTCGGATGATCTTGCCCGCGCGCTCGGCGCCCATGTCCGTGACCGGCTGGCCGCCCATGAATACCCGCGCGAGATCGCCTTCGTTACCGAACTGCCGATGACTGCAACCGGGAAGATCATGCGGCGCGTCCTGAAGCAACGCGAGGCGACAATAGGCGATTGACAATCATTCTCAGCATTGCCACTCTATCCATGCGAACGGTTCGCAGTAGCGGCGAAGCACCCCTTCCCGCCGCTGCGAGCAGCCCCCGGATCGGAGTGCGGCTCAGCATGTATGTCTGCATCTGCAACGGATTGACGGAACGGCGTGTGCGCGAGGCCGCCGCCGGCGCGCGGAGTGTTTCGGGTGTCTACCGCGCCCTTGGAACCCGCCCGCAATGCGGCAAATGTGTCGACTGTGTGCGTGCGATGCTGCCCGGCTGCGGCGGGGCTGGTGCCGAGGCTGCGAATGCTGCGGTTCCGGCGTCGATCCGCGCCTGACAGTCAATTTCAGACCCCGGGCACGCAGTTGCGACGCAAACTCAAGAAAAGCTCGAAGTTGCGACGCAAACTCAAGTAATTCCTCGATTTTTTGAAGATTTTCGACCTGTCCCGACTGGTCGCGGGGCAGAGTTGTGGCTATAGTCTCGTTCAAAGCCGGTGCGCTTTCCCCGCAGCCGGCAGAGGGTCACGAGAACGAGGACGAGACGGCCATGAAGGGCGATCCGAAGATCATTAAGCATCTCAACACGGTGCTGAAGAACGAGCTCACCGCCATCAACCAGTACTTCCTTCATGCCCGGATGCTGAAGGACTGGGGCTATCGCAAGCTCGGTCACGTCGAGTACCACGAGTCGATCGACGAGATGAAGCATGCCGATAAGGTGATCGAGCGGATCCTGTTCCTGGAAGGCCTCCCCAACCTTCAGGATCTCGGCAAGCTGCACATCGGCGAGACGGTGCCGGAGATGCTCCAGGCCGATCTGGATCTGGAGATGAAGGCCGTGGTCGACCTGCGCGTCGCCATCGCCGATTGCGAGACCAAGGCCGACTTCGTGACCCGCGATCTGCTGCGCGAGATCCTGAAGAGCGAGGAAGAGCATATCGACTGGCTGGAGACCCAGCTGGGTCTGGTCGATCAGCTCGGCCTGCAGAACTACCTTCAGACGGCCGCCGGCGAGATCGAAGAGCCCTGATCGGAACCCGACGGCGCCATGCGGGCGAGCGATCGCCGGCAGAGGCCATCGTCAAAAGAAGACGTTATCGTCAAAAGAAGACATCTTTGTCAAAAGAACGGGCCGGCAGTGAAAACTGCCGGCCCTTCTGTTTGAACCCTCGCGGAATATCCGACCGGCTCATCCCTTCGGATCGTGCCACGTCCCTTCGTTGACCATGGCGATCGCGCGGTCGGTCTCGGCCTCGATCTCACGCAGGCGCGCCGCGCGACGGTTCAGATCCTCGGCAATGCCGCCCAGCTTTTCGACATGGCGGGCCAGCTGGCCCCGCTGGTCATCAAGGCGCCGATGCTGATGGTCGAGCGCGCCTCGGGCCGCAGCCAGATCGGCACCGGCGGCATCGATCGCCGCCAGGGCTCGCGACAGCCTGTCGACGGCGCGCTGACGTCGATCGAACGCCACCACGACCGGCGCCTTCGCCTCTGCGACATCCCTGGGCGGCGCCGTTACCCGCCGGCTCCGATGTCGTCCGAATTCAACGATCTTCGCGCCATCCTCCGCCATCTGGGCCTCCCTTTCCGGTGGATCTGCCGGCCCCGGATGCGGAAGGGCCATGTCGAAAGAGGTGGGGCGACGGTCGCATGACGGAAAGGCGTCAATGACGGGAAAGAGGCCGCCGGATGCGCACGTCAGACGACATCTGCCCGCCCCACTCCCGGTTCAGCCCCCGGTTCAGGCCCGCCGCAAACGGTCCAGGAAGCCGCTCATCGACCCGTCGAGATTGCGCGAGGCCGCCCCCAGCGCATCTGCGGCATGCCGCACCTGATCCGCGCCGTCCGAGGTGCGCCGGCTGGCGTCGGCGACGTCGGCGATGGATGCCGACACCTCGCGTGAGCCCGTGCTCAGCTCGGCGACGCTGCGGGCAATTTCCCGGGTGGAGCTGCCCTGCTGCTCGACCGCTGCCGCGATGGCACTCGCAATCTCGTTCAGCCTCAGGATGGTGTCCCGCACATCGCGGATCGCCTGTACCGCCTCTCCGGTGCGGCTCTGGATCGCCTCCACCCGCTGGCTGATCCGTCCGGTCGCCTTGGCGGTTTCGGCCGCCAGGGTCTTCACCTCGCCCGCCACCACCGCGAAGCCCTTTCCGGCCTCACCGGCCCGTGCCGCCTCGATGGTCGCGTTCAGGGCCAGCAGATTGGTCTGGCCGGCGATCTCGCCGATCAGCCGCACCACCTCGCTGATCTCCTCACTGGCCTTGCCCAGCTCCTCGACCGTCGTATCGGTACGCTCCACCTGGGCGACCGCTCCCCGGGCGATGGTCGATGCCTCCTGGACCTGATTGCCGATCTCGGCAACCGCACCCGAGAGCTGCCGGGTGGCATCGGAAACCGTCTCGGCATTGCGCTCCGCCTCTTCACTCGCCGCCGCCACGGTCTGGGCGCGCTCATTGCCGCGGGCTGCCGCAGCGGTCAGTTCGGACGAGCTGGCCCCCAGGGCCGAGACCGCCTCTGCCAGCTGATCGACCACGCCCTTGACCTCGGCTTCGAAGGTGGCCGCCAGATCAAGCATCTCGCGACGGCGGATCTCACGCTGCCGTTCTTCCTCTGCGGCGGCGCGGGCCTTGGCGGCCTCGACCTCGGCGGTCGTGTCACGGAAGACCCGCAGCGCTTCGGTCATCCGGCCGATTTCATCGCCGCCCGCCGGCGGCAGTTCGACCGTCAGATCACCGGCCGCCACCGAGCGCATCGCACGTTCCAGACGCCGCAACCGCCCGATGACCCGCCGGCCGACATAGCCGAGCGCGATCAGCAGCGAGACCGCGACGCTGGCACCGGCCAGTACGATCAGCACCGTACGGCTGCGGGTCAGGTCTTCCGTGGTGCGGCTGCGCACCTCGGCAATGGCAGCCGAGGTCTGGAAGACCAGGCCGTCGACATCTTCCGCCAGAAGCTGGCCGGCATCGCGGGCCGCCTGAAGGCGCTGGTCGACCTGGGTCAGTGCCGTGATTTCGGCCACACGGATCTCGAAGACGTTGTTTTTGTCGCCGGGCGTCGCCGCCTGGGAATAACGGGCCACCGCTTCGAGCAGGGGGCCCTTGTTCACCCGCTCGTCCAGCGCCTTGGTATCACGATCGAGCGCATAGGCGGCCGCCTGAAGCCGCTGACGCAGACGCTCCAGATGGCCGGCATTGGTGATCGTCGCGGTCTCGGCGACGATGCCCTGAGCGGCCGCAATGTCGCCGCGCAGCTGGATGCTGTGCTGAAGGGCCGGAAGCTGCCGGCTGGTCAGATCATAGACCGCCTCCTGCAGCATGCCGAATTCGAACATGCCCGCGGTCGCCTCCGCCTTGTTGCGGAAGTCCTGGGCGATCCGCTGCGCCCCCGGCGAGATGGCGGCCAGATAGGTGTCACGCGCCCCGGCCAGTTCGCGGATCGCGGCCTCGCGCCGCGCGGTCAGGGCGTAGCGGTCCTCCACCGCCTTGAGCAGCTCGTCGAGCCGGGCGATCAGGGCGTCGACATCCTCAGTGACCATGCCGATCAGACCGGCATCCAGCCCGGCCGATTGCAGGGCAGCCAGATCGCCACGCATGCCACCGATCGCCGCCGTGATCGCCTGACGTTCACTGTCGAGCGCCTCGGCCGAGCCGGCACTGGCGACGGCCGGCGCCGAGGCTGCCAGAACCTCGGCCTGCCGCGCCAGACGCAGGGCGGCGGTCAGCGGCCGCACGCCCTGTTCCTGCACCTCTTCGAAGCCGCGCTCCACCCGGCCGTAAGAGATCCAGGCGACGCCGCTTGCCACCACAGCCAGCACGGCCACCACGGCAAAGGCCAGAAACAGCTTAGGGCCGAGCCCGATCCGGCCCAGCCTGCCCGGACGGCCCGCTTCTGCGCGGCTGTCACGTCGGCGGCGCCGGAAGCGGCGACCGCCGGCTTCAGATGCCGTCACCGGCGGATCGGCCTCCGCAACGGGTGCCCGCTGGTCGTTGTCACTCATGACGGCCCAACCTCCCCTGGTCATTCTTCTTCGTCATTCCCGCGTCCTGCCCGCGGCACGCAACGGTCGGAGCCCCCCCGGCCCGGCCGCCCGTGGATCTTCATCCATACATCAATAGAGGATGAAACTTATATGTCCGTTAACGTCTGGCGATGATCACGCCCGGCTCAGGCCGGCAACGGCGCTCAGAAGCGCCGCCCGCAACCGGCCGGCATCGCCCTCCACCATCCAGATCGCACGTGGCCCGGCCTCGGGGCCGGTACCGAACGAGGCGAGCGTCTGCCCGCGCGCGGGACCGTGAAGAACCACCCGCAGCCGCCCCGGCACGGCCCGCACGGCACCGGGTGCCAGCAGATCGGCGATCACGCAGGGATCATGCAGCGGCGCCTCGTCGGCGGGCGCCCCGCCCATGCCGGGCAGAGGCACCACACGGTGCCGGTCCAGATATGTCGTCAGCATGCCCGCCACGGCCTGTCCCGCCCGGCTGCCGAGGGCCGCATAGCCTGCGATCTCGGCATGATCGGCGGTCACGGTATGTGTCAGCGTCAGCCCGTAGACGAAGAAGGGCACACCATCGGTGCCGGCCGCATCCAGGGTCGTTGCCACCCGGTCCAGGGCTTCGGGATCAACATAGGCGTTGAATTCGGCCGCGGGCGTGATGTTGCCCCGCCCGGCACTGCCGATCATCGAGCGCACCTCCAGCAGGCCGTCGGCAATGTCGGGGGCCATGACCAGCGCCGTCGCCAGATTGGTCAGCGGCCCCAGCGTCACCAGCCGGACCCGGCGCCTCTCCGCAGCCGCCCGCCGCAACCGCTCGATCAGAAAGGCCACGGCATGAACCGGTTCCACCTCGCCCCGCGGCTCAGGCAGGCCGGCACCATCCAGGCCGTCGGCCCCATGGACATCGGCAGCATCGGTCAGGGGGCCGATCATGGGGCCCGGGCATCCGGCATAAACCGGAAGCGCCGCCGCATCCAGCCCGGCCGCCTCGCGGATCCGCAATGCGTTGCGCCGGGTATGGCGGAGCGCCACATTGCCCGCAACGACCGTCACCGCCTCCAGACCGCTTGTCTCCCGGGCACCGATCGCCGCGAACAGGGCATGGGCATCATCGACGCCCGGGTCGCAGTCGATAATGGTGGGCGGCACGGCAGAGGTGGTCATGGGGGCAACTTTCAAATGACGTTCGGGGCCGACAGAGTGACATGTCCGGCGCCTGACGGGAAAGAGGTCCGATACACGATATGGACGCGGCGGTTTCAACAGGTCAGGATGGTGAAAACAAACCGGGCCCGCGGATGATGCCGGGCACGCCCCGGACCAGGAAGATGCGGAGTTCCCCCCATGACCGCCACCGTCACCGACCCGGCCCATGCGCCGGGCGGCAGCCGCCGTGCCATTGCCCTGCTGTCGCTGTCGCAGGGCTTCTACACCATCATGACCATGCTGCTGGTGACGGTGTCGGCCCTGGCCGGCCATATGCTGGCCGAAGACAAGAGCCTGGCCACCCTGCCTTTCGCGCTGACCTTCATCGCCAACACCGCGACCACCATCCCGGCATCCATGCTGATGGCGCGGCACGGCCGGCGGGCGGGGTTCGCATTCGGCGCCTGCCTGGGCGTCGCCGGGGCATTGCTGGCCGCCCTCGCCATCGCCATGGCCAGCTTCCTGCTGCTCTGTGCGGCCATGGTGCTGGTCGGCATGTCGAACGGCTTCAGCGTCTTCCTGCGCCACGCGGCGGGTGAGGCCGCCCCACGCGGCGGCGAGGCGCGGGCGATCGCCCTCGTCATCTCGGGCGGGCTGCTGGCCGCCCTGGTCGGCCCCACGCTGGCGGGCGCATCCCGCGATGCGATTGCCCCCTACCCGTTCCTCGGCACCTACCTGGTGATCGCCGGCGCCGCGGTTCTGATGCTGATCGCCGCCCTGGCCCTGGACCTGCGCAAGCCGGCCGGCACGGTCAAATCGCTCTCGGGCGGGCTGGGCGCCGCCTTCCGGCGGCCGCGCTTCGTGATCGCCATCCTGGCCGGCATCACCGCCTATACGGTGATGAACCTGCTGATGACCGCAACCCCCCTCGCGATGATTGCCTGCGGCCTCGACTTCACCTCAACCGCCCAGGTCATTCAATGGCATGTGCTCGGCATGTTCGCCCCGGCGCTGATCGTCGGGCGGCTGATCGAACGTTTCGGTCTGATGCCCATCATGCTGGTCGGTTGTCTTCTGATGGCGATGGCGATCGGCGTCGGCGCATCGGGCGTGGGCGTCTGGCATTTCCGGATCAGCCTCACCCTGCTCGGCCTCGGCTGGTCGGCCCTGTTCGTCGGGGCCACGACCCTGGTGTCGCTGTCGCTGCTGCCGGCGGAACGCGGCCCGGGGCAGGCTGCCAATGATTTCCTGGTCTTCGGGTTGGTGGCGCTCTCGGCCTTCTTCTCAGGCCAGCTGATCGAGCGCTTCGACTGGGCGACCCTCACCCTTGCGGCCCTGCCGCCGGTCGCGCTCACGGCCTGTGCGCTCGCCTGGCTCTGGGCCATGGAAGGCTCCCGCCCGCGCGCCGTTGGTGTCTGACCCTGATGCCTTGCAACGCCCGGATGAAGCTTCCGGGCGTTTTTTCTTCCTGAAAAGAAATTCAGGGTAGAATTTCAGATTGAAAAAGAAACATCTCCGTGGAATCTTCTGCTGGCGAAAAGGCAGGGGGCAGTTCCATCCGCCGCGCGGCCACGCCACCGGTCCGCGCCGCACGGAGACCACTGATGACCGCGATACCGGAGACATCCCGGATCGTGGAGCTGGCCGCTGGTGACGGCATCGCCGTTGCACCGGCCCGTTGGAGTTTTGCCGGCGACGTCGCCGGCAAGTTCGACGGCCATGTCTCCCGATCCGTGCCGCTTTACGACAGCGGCCATGACCTGACCGTCAGACTCTCAGACTATTTCATCCGGGCCGGATCCACGGTCTACGAGATCGGCACCTCCACCGGCACCCTGCTGCGCCGGCTGGCGGCACGCCATCGCGACCTTGCCGACACCCGCTTCATCGGACTGGATGTCGAGCCCGACATGATCGCCCATGCCCGGCAGGTCCATGGCGACATGCCGAACATGTTCTTCCAGACGGCGCGGGCCGAGAGCTACGCCTTCGAGCGCTCGGATCTGATCACCGCCCATTACACCGTGCAGTTCATCCCGCCCAAACACCGCCAGGCATTGTTCGACCGGATCTGGGATGCCCTCGACTGGGGCGGTGCCTTCATCCTGTTCGAGAAGGTGCGGGCCAATGATGCCCGTTTCCAGGATGCCTTCACCACGCTCTACAACGAATTCAAACTCGCCAATGGTTACGACCACCATGAAATCCTGGCCAAGACTTTAAGCCTGAAGGGCAAGATGGAGCCCTTCACCTCCGAGGCGAATGTCGACTTCATGCGCCGCGCCGGATTCACCGACATCATCACGGTCCAGAAATATCTCTGCTTCGAAGGGTGGCTCGCGATCAAATGAATGACATGTCCCTCTCCCTGACCAGGTTCGACGTCCGCGGCACCACCTTCACCCTGTACGACCCGGGCGATACGGTTGCGCATGAAACCTTCTCGGCGCTCGGCTATGAACCCGCGGTGGTCGATCTGCTCGACCGGATCGCGGCCGGGGTGCCGGCCGCGACCTTCTGCGATGTGGGCGCGCTGCACGGCTACTACCCCTGCCTCGTTGCCGCCCGCTATCCCGGCTGGCGGGTGGAGGCCTTCGAGCCGAACCCGCAGGCCTTCGAGGTGCTGGCCGGCAACATCCGTCGGGCCGGCCATGCCCAGGGCAATGCCCATTGCCTGGCCCTGAACGAAACCGGCGACAGCCTGCATTTCCGTGGCCGGACCATCGTCACCCCCGGCACGCCGGATGCGATCATCGTGCCCGGCCGGCGCTTCGACGATGTAGCCGCACGGCTGCCCGCCGGGCCGCTGGTGGTCAAGATCGACGTGCACGGCGCCGAGGGCGTGGTTCTGGCCGGCATGACGTCCTGTCTGGCCGGGACCCTTCCCGGAATCGACCTGCACGCCGTGCTGATCGAGGTGCATGCCCATCATCTTCTGGTCGGCGACCACGATTATGAAGGCATGCTGGGACGGCTGGAAGGCGCCGGCCTGGAGGTGTTCGAGATCCGGGATTTCCGGGACACCGACACCAGCCTGCTGGTGCCCTTGAAGGGAGAAACCCGGCGGCGCTTCGTGGATCCGGCTCTCTGGACGCAGGCCCAGATCGACCGCGAGCGGCTGATCGTGGCCGGCCGCCCCGGGATCTTCCAGCCTTGACCGCACAGCTGTTGGGGTCGGTGATGCTGCTGGCGGTGGTGCATCTCGCCGCCATGCTCTCTCCGGGGCCGACCGCGCTGATCGTGCTGCGCCATGGCGCCGAACCCCGCATGGGGCCGATGGCGCCGCTGGTCTCGGGTATCGTCGGGGCCACGGCCACCAATGTCGCGCTGATGATGGCGGGTGTGGCGGCGGTGATCGCCGCCTCGCCGGCCCTCGGCCTGGCCCTGGCCCTTGGCGGTGCCGCCTATCTGGTCTGGCTCGGCATCCGCAATCTGATGGTTGCGGTGGCCAAGATGCGGCACCGGCGCGCGGCAGGGCATGCCACGGCCCCGGCCTCGGCCCCGCCGCAGCGCCGCTCGCCGGCCGCGCTGTTTCGCGACGGCTATCTGGTCAACCTGCTGAACCCCAAGATCGCGATCTTCTATGTCAGCATCTTCTCTCAGGTCGCCACCCCCGACCTGCCGCGTGCAGCCCTTGCGGTCTTCGGCGGCCAGCTGATTCTGCAATCGGCCCTGTTCTGGTCGTGTTTTGCGATCCTCGCCCGATCGGGCGTGATCGCCCGGGCGGTCGATGCCTCCAATGGCTGGGTCGATTTCGTCTTCGGCGGCGCGCTGATCGGCTTTGCCACCACACTTGCATGGAGCGCCCTGTGACCGCCCCCTCCCCCGCCAACCAGCCCTCTTTGACCCATGTCGACTGGAGCAGCATCCCGGCGCCTGCCGATGACGGCGGCGCCGGCCATCTGGCCGATGCCCGTCTGCCGGACCTGTCCCTGCCCTCGACGGCGGGTGGCACCGTCCGTCTGGCGGATCTCTCCGGCTGGACGGTGCTCTATTTCTATCCGATGACCGGCCGGCCGGATCAGCCCCTGCCCGAAGGCTGGGACATGATCCCCGGCGCACGCGGCTGCACGCCCCAGTCCTGCGCCTTCCGGGACCATGCCGCAGAGCTGGCGGAAGCCGGCGTCTCGGCCATCTTCGGCATCTCCACCCAGGACACGGCCTGGCAACGCGAAGCGGCAGAGCGGCTGCACCTGCCCTTCCCGCTGCTGTCGGATGCCGATCTGCAGCTGACCCGGGCCCTGAACCTGCCGGTGATGGAGGTCGAGGGGCGGAGACTGATCCGCCGGCTGACCCTGATCACCCGGGACGGGCAGGTGCGCCGGGTGTTCTATCCGGTCTTCCCGCCAGACCGGAATGCGGGTGACGTGCTGGACTGGATGCGCCGGCGCTGACCCCTCCGCCGTATACCGGCGGCAGCAGAGGCGGTGGGCAGGCCAGAGACGAGGCCCGGCCAGCCCGGAAGGCGGCACGCACGCCCGGCGCCCCTGCTGCCACCACTCGCCGCATTGCCGCCCAACCTCGTCCGATTTATGATGATGATCGTCATGTTTTTTTGATGATGAAGATCATGTCCATCGTCAGGGACAGATCGCTGCATGTGCCGCCGCCGGCATCGCAAAAGAGGTTCTGAACGGTGAAGGTAACCAGGGAACAGGCGGCCGCCAACCGGGCGGCCATCGTCAAGGCTGCCGGCCGGTTGTTCCGCGAACGCGGCTTCGACGGTGTCGGCGTGGCCGAGATCATGAAGGCCGCCGGGCTCACCCATGGCGGCTTCTATGGCCATTTCGCCTCGAAGGACGCGCTTGCCGCCGAAGCCTGCGGCAAGGTCTTCGACGATACGATCGAGCGGCTGGAAACCGGGCGCGACCAGGCAGGGCAGGATCTTGGCCGCTATGCCGGGAACTATCTGTCCGAGGTGCATCGCACGCGCCGCGATGTCGGCTGCCCGATCGCCGCTCTGGCAACCGATGTTCCCCGGCAGGAGGCCGGCGTACAGGCGAGCTATGCCCAAGGTGTCGATCGGTTCATCGACACGCTGGCGGCACGCTTCCCGGCGCTTGCCGGCGGTGAAGGCGACCGCAGCCGCGCCATTCTGGTGATGTCGGCCCTGGTCGGCGGCCTTGCCCTCGCCCGCGCGACCGAGGCCAGCGATCGCGCCCTGTCGGACGAGATCCTGACCGCGGTCCGCGAGGAAATCACCAGGCTTCCCGGGAGCTGACGGTCTTCAGCGGCCGGACGGCACGTGATCCTCGATCCCGACCCGGTCCAGGTCGAAGGGCGTGGTCTGGTAGATCTCGTTGATCCAGTTGCCGACCAGCAGATGGGCATGGCCGCGCCAGAGATTGTCGGGCAGACGGCTGGGGTCGTCGCCGGGGAAGTAACCGACCGGCAGGGCGACCGGAACCTCGGCCGCGACGTCCCGGTGATATTCCTCGGCCAGCGAGACCGTGTCGTATTCCAGATGGTTGAACATGTGCAGCGCCCGGTGCGCCGGATCGTCGAGCAGGCAGAGGCCGGTCTGCTCGCTTTCGGCCAGCACGGTCATGCCGCTTGCGGCCGGCACGTCCTCGCGGCGCACCTCGGTCCAGCGCGAGACGGGCGTGGTGAAGAGATCCGGAAAACCGCGCAGCCAGGGCGAGGCCGGTGCCAGCACCCGATGGGTATAGAGCCCGAAGGCCTTGGCCGGCAGATCATATTTGGCCATGCCGTGGAAATGATGCACCGCCGCCTGCGCACCCCAGCAGATGGTCAGGTTGCGATGGACATTGGTCTGGGTCCAGTCGAGGATCCGGCGCAGCTCGTCCCAGTAGGTGACGTCTTCGAAGCGCAGCCGTTCGACCGGCGCGCCGGTGATCACGAACCCGTCGAAACGCTCGGTCGCAACTTCGGCCCAGGGCCGGTAGAAGGCCGACATATGGTCGGTTGCGGTGTGGCGCGACACGTGATCGGTAATCTTGACCAGGGTCAGCTCCAGCTGCAGCGGCGTGGAGCCGAGCAGCCGGGCAAACTGGGTCTCGGTCCGGATCTTGTTGGGCATGAGGTTGAGCAGGCCGATGCGCAGCGGACGGATATCCTGGCGGACCGCATCGGTCTCACCCATCACCATAACCCCTTCCGCTTCCAGTGTGCGGCGGGCAGGCAAATCGTCAGGAATTTTGATCGGCATCGGCGCGTCCCCACTCGGCATTTCGGGGCGGACGCGGTGGCGTGATCCGTTGAATTGCCGGCTCGGCCACATCTTCCCGATCACACGGATCACCGGGAGTGCCACCTTGCCCGGATGCGGCAGGTTGGCGTTGGGCGTCGCCCCAACTCTTGATGTGGCGCGGATCATAAGGCCATCGCCCCCGCTCCGCAATGGCCGCCATGCGCGTCCCTGCGGAGCGGGTGGCAGGGTTTGACCGTTCAGTCGCCGCCATCGGCGATGGTGGTCATCAGCCGGGTATCGCCGCCGGCCGCGGCGGTGTTGACCGACAGCACACGCTCGACGGCAAACCGATGCAGATAGCGCGGGCCCCCGGCCTTGGGGCCGGTGCCCGACAGCCCCTCGCCGCCGAAGGGCTGGGTGCCGACGACAGCGCCGATCATGCTGCGGTTGACGTAGAGATTGCCCACCCGGGCGAGCTCCGCCACGCGGCGCACCGTCCGGTCGATGCGGCTGTGCACGCCCATGGTCAGGCCATAACCATAGGCATTGATCCGCTGCACCACGGCCTCAAGATCCCGCGCCTCGTAACGCCAGACATGGAGCACCGGCCCGAAGACCTCGCGGGTCAGCCGGTCGGGGCCGTCGATCCGCCAGGCGGTCGGGGCGAGGAAGGTCCCGGCTTCGGCCCTGGCCGGCAGCGGTGCCTCGGCGATCTTGGTCTGGCCGGCCGCCTTCAGCGCCGCCAGATGGGCCTTCAGCCCGTCCAGCGCCTCGGCATCGATCACCGGCCCGACATCGGTCGCAAGCCGCATCGGGTCGCCCACCTCCATTACCGCCATGGCGCCGGCCAGCATGGTCTCGATCCGGTCGGCGACATCCTTCTGCACACACAGCAGGCGCAGCGCCGAACAGCGCTGGCCGGCAGAGCCGAAGGCCGAGGTCAGCACATCGGCCACCACCTGTTCGGGCAGCGCCGAACTGTCGACGATCATGGCGTTGAGCCCGCCGGTCTCGGCGATCAGCGGCACGATCGGCCCCTCGCGGCCCGCAAGGCCGCGGTTGATCAGCTTCGCGGTCTCGGTCGAGCCGGTAAAGGCAATGCCGGCGATCCGGTCGTCGGCGACCAGCTTCGCGCCCACCCGCGCGCCATCGCCGGGCAGCAGGGCGATCGCCCCCGCCGGCACGCCCGCCGCCAGCATGTGGCGCACGGCCCAGGCGGCGATCAGCGGCGTCTGCTCGGCGGGCTTGGCCAGCACCGCATTGCCGGCAGCCAGCGCCGCAGAGACCTGGCCCGTGAAGATCGCGAGGGGGAAGTTCCAGGGCGAGATGCAGGCAAAGACGCCGCGCCCCGAAAGCCGGATCTCGTTGCTCTCGCCCACCGGCCCGGGCAGGGTGACGGGACCGGCGAAATCGGCGCGCGCCCGGGCGGCGTAGTAGCGCAGGAAATCGATCGCCTCGCGGATCTCGGCCAGGGCATCCGGCCAGGTCTTGCCGGCCTCGCGGATCAGGATCGCGAAGGCACGATGGCGGTCGGCCCAGTAGCGATCGGCGATCGCCTCCAGCACGGTGGCGCGGGCGGGCCCACCCAGTGCATCCCAGCGTCCCCAGGCGGTCGAGGCGGCGATGATCGCCGCCTCGACCGCGGCATCATCGGCCTCGGCCACACGGCCCACCACCACCGCGCGGTCGGCGGGGTTGCGGATCTCTGCAAAGCGACCGCCGCGCTCGCGGCCGTCCACGATCGCCGATGCCTCGGCGGGCGTGGCTGCGGCAGTGGCGACGGCAGCGTCCAGCTCCATCACCACCAGCGGATCGGTCAGATCCAGCCCCTGGCTGTTCGGCCGCTCGGGGGCATAGATCGCGCCCGGCAGCGGGATCGACGGGTTGGGCCGCGAGACCCGGCCGGCCAGCTTCGTCACCGGATCGGCGACCAGATCGCCGATCGCCACGCTCTCATCGGCCAGGCGATGTACGAAAGAGGTGTTGGCGCCATTCTCCAGCAGCCGCCGGACCAGATAGGGCAGAAGGTCTTCATGTGCGCCGACCGGCGCATAGATCCGGCAGCTGACACCGCCCTTCGACGGCGCATCGCCCAGCGCCGCCTCGTAGAGCGGCTCGCCCATGCCATGAAGCCGCTGATATTCAAAGCGGCGATCATTGCCGGCCATCACGTCGATTGCCGCCACCGTATGGGCGTTATGGGTGGCAAACATCGGATAGAGCCGGTCGCGCGCCGCCAGCATCCGGCGGGCGCAGGCCAGATAGGAAACGTCGGTCGCCTCCTTGCGGGTGAAGACGGGGAAGGAACTGAGGCCGCGTTCCTGCGCCCGCTTGATCTCGGTGTCCCAATAGGCGCCCTTGACCAGACGGGTGGGGATGATGCGGCCGGTGCGCCCGGCCAGGTCCACCACATGGTCGATCACCGCATGGGCGCGCTTCTGATAGGCCTGAACCGCCAGCCCCAGCCCGTTCCAGCCGGCAAGCGCCGGATCGGCCGCGGCAGCCTCCAGAAGGTCGAGCGAGATGTCGAGCCGGTCGGCCTCTTCGGCATCGATGGTCAGCCCGATGCCCACCGCTTTCGCCTCGCGGGCCAGCTCGGCCAGCCGGCCGCCCAGCGCCCGCAGCATGCGGCCGTCCTTGGCCGCCTCGTAGCGCGGATGCAGCGCCGACAGCTTCACCGACACGCTGGGGCGGGTGATCTCGTCCAACTCCCGCGGGGCCGCCTTGCCGACCGCGCGGATCGCCGTCAGATAGGCCTCGTGATAGCGGCTGGCATCGGCCTCGGTGCGGGCGGCCTCGCCCAGCATGTCGAAAGAATGGCGCCAGCCCTTCGCCCAGCCGGCGCGGGCGCGATCCAGCGCTTCCTGAATGTTGCGTCCCTGGACGAACTGCTTGCCCATCATGCGCATCGCGGCATGCAGGGCCTGGCGGATCACCGGCGCGCCGGAGCGCGACACCAGCCGGCCGATGGCCGAAGAGGCACCGCCGGCCACATCCTCGGGCGCCAGCCGGATCACCCGGCCGGTCAGCATCAACCCCCAGGTTGATGCATTCACGAACAGGCTGTCGGCCCGGCCCAGATGCGCATCCCAGTCGGCCTCGCCCAGCTTGTCGCGGATCAGCCGGTCGGCGGTCGCGGCATCGGGCACGCGCAGCAGGCTTTCGGCCAGGCACATCAGCACCACACCTTCGCGGGTGCCGAGCCCGTATTCCTTGAGAAAGGCCTCGACGCCGCGCGCCGGCTCGTCCCCCGCGCGGACCTTGGCGACCAGCGCCTCGGCACGGCTGCGGATCGTCGCAGCCATGGGTTCGGGCAGGCGGGCATCCTCGATCAGCTGCGCGGTGATCTCGGCCTCGGGGGCGAGGTTCAGCTCCGCGATCCGGCGGCGGCCGGCATCGGTGGTGAGAGCGAAGGGGCGGGCGTCGGTATCGCGGATCATGTTGTGTCGTCTCCGGAGGGGCGGCACGCGGTTGAGCGCCGGGGCCGGACCGGAAGAGACCGGGCAGGCGGGGCGCAATCTCCGGAGATTACCGGTGACCAGGCCGAATGTGCGGCTGTTCTGGCGGTTCCGGCGTTATATTCTCTGCCTGAACCCCGAATTGACAGCATGAGATACGCCGATGACCGATGATGCCACACCACGCCCGCTCGACCGCATCGACCGGCGCATCCTGGCCGAACTCCAGGGCGACGGCCGGCTGACCAATGTCGAGCTGTCGCGCCGGGTGCATCTGTCCCCCACACCCTGTCTTGAACGGGTCCGGCGGCTGGAGCGCGAGGGCTATATCCGCGGCTATCGCGCCGAACTCGACCCGGCACGGCTGGATCGCGCCCTGCTTGTCTATATCGAGGTCAGCCTGGATCGCACGGACGAGACGGTGTTCGAGGCCTTCAAGGTGGCGATCCGCCAGCAGCCTGATGTGCTGGAATGCCATATGGTCGCCGGTGGATTCGACTATCTGGTCAAGGCGAGGCTCGCCGACATGGCGGCCTATCGCCGCTTCCTGGGCGACTGTCTGGTCAGCCTGCCGGGGGTGCGCAGCACGCATACTTACGTGGTCATGGAAGAGGTGAAGACCGACGCCCGACTGCCGGTCGACTGAGCCCGGACCGGGCAGATGTGACGACGGTCGTCACGCCCTGGAAACGGCCTGTTCACGACCGCGACCACTTCCGCACCGCAACAGGCCGCCCCATCTGCACCGATGCATGCCCGCGGCATCTGACGGGTGCGCCCCGGCGCCTCGGCCGGCGGCAGGCCCGCCGCTCCGCATCTTCTTCGTCCGAGGATACCCGACCCGATGACCGACCAGATTTCCGATGCCCGCCTGTTCCTGCCGGTGACGCTGGGCTCGCTGACCCTCGCCAATCGCATCGCCATGGCACCGCTGACCCGCTCGCGCGCCGGCGCCGACGGCGTGCCCTCGCCGCTTGCCGCCACCTATTACGCCCAGCGCGCCTCGGCCGGCCTGCTGATCACCGAGGCAACCAATATCAGCGCCGAGGGCCGCGGCTATGCCTGGACCCCGGGCATCTTCACGCCCGGGCAGGTGAGCGGCTGGAAGGCCGTCACCGATGCGGTTCATGCCCGCGGCGGCCGGATCTTCATGCAGCTCTGGCATACCGGCCGGATCTCGCACCCCAGCCTGCAACCGGGCGGCGTTCCGCCGGTGGCGCCCTCGGCCATACGCCCCGAAGGCCAGGCCTTCACCGAAGCCGGCTTCGTGCCCTTCGAAACCCCGCGCGCGCTCTCTGCCGACGAAATGCCGCGGCTGATCGAGGATTATCGCAAGGCGGCCGAGAATGCCAAAGCCGCCGGGCTCGACGGTGTCGAGATCCACGGCGCCAACGGCTATCTGCTGGAACAGTTCCTGCGGGATGCCACCAACACCCGCACCGACGACTGGGGCGGCAGCATCGAGAACCGCGCCCGGCTGCTGCTGGCGGCAACCGATGCCGCGATCTCGGTGTTCGGCGCCGACCGGGTAGGCGTGCGGCTCTCGCCGGTGACGCCGGCCAACGATGCCGGCCAGGATTCCGATCCCGCCGCGCTCTACGGTTACGTCGCCGCAGAACTCGGCCGGCGCGGCATCGCCTTCATTCATGTGATCGAAGGCGCGACCGGCGGCCCGCGCGACAACCAGCCCTTCGACTATGCCGCCCTGCGCAAGGCCTTCGGCCGCCAGGGCTGGATCGTGAACAACGGCTATGATCGCGAAGCCGCGATCGCCGCCGTCGATGAAGGCCGGGCCGACATGGTCGCCTTCGGCCGGCCGTTCATCTCCAACCCCGATCTTGTCGACCGGCTGCGCCGCAATGCGCCGCTGGCGCCGCTCGATCGCGACACGCTCTATGGCGGCGGCGCGAAGGGTTATGTCGACTATCCCACGCTTGATGGTCGGTTCGCCGCCGCGTGACCTGAGACATCCCTCTGAAGACGTCTCTCAGACGGGCCGGGTGCCGCCTGCAATTGCAGGCGGCACCCGGCCCGTTCGCATGTCGATGACCGCTGGACGTCCCCCTTGATGGACATGGGTTTCCGCCCGGTGGACGGCAGTGGAAATCTGCCAGGGCCACGGCTTGCGGGAATTGTGCGGCCGCTCCGGGGCTGGCATGCTGCCCGGCGCGCCGGCCCCCGCAATGACGACCCCCGTGGTGACGACCATTGTAACGACCCGGGAGGGGCCCGGATGGCGCAACGACCACCAGGGAGGCAAGGAACCCATGAGCGGCGCGAACGAGATCAAGCGGAGCTGGCAGCACTATATCGACGGCCGCTTCGTCGACAGCCTGGACGGCACCCGCATCCCGGTGGTCAACCCGGCGACCGGTGAGGTCATCGCCGACATCGCCTGCGCAAAGGCCGCCGATGTCGACATGGCGGTGGCCGCCGCGCGCAAGGCCTTCAACGCCCGCCTGCTGCAGAACATGAAGCCGGTGGAGCGGTCGCGGATGATGCACCGCATCGCCCGGATCCTGCTGGAGCGGACCGAGGAGATCGCGCTGGTCGAAACGCTCGACAACGGCAAGCGGCTGTCGGCTGCCCGTGGCGACGTCGCCGCCGCCGCGCGCTATTTCGAATATTACGCCGGCATGGCCGACAAGCTGGAAGGCAAGTCGATCCCGCTCGGCCCCGACTATATCGACTACACCGTGCACGCGCCCTTCGGCGTGTCGGCGCAGATCGTGCCGTGGAACTTCCCGCTCCAGATCGGTGCCCGCTCGATCGCCTGCGCGCTCGCCACCTGCAACACCGTGGTGATGAAGACCCCGGAGCTTTCGGCCCTGTCGCTGGCGGCACTCGCCCAGGCGGTCCACGATGCCGGCGTGCCCGCCGGTGTCGTCAACATCCTGACCGGTTTCGGCCACGAGGCGGGCGCCGCCCTCGCCGGCCATGGCGATATCGACCATCTGGTCTTCACCGGCTCGGTGCAGACCGGCAGCCGGATCCTCCATGCCCTGGCCGACCGGGTCGTGCCGGCGGTGATGGAGCTGGGCGGCAAGTCGGCCGGCGTGGTGTTCAGGGACGCCGATATCGATCAGGTCATCACCTCGACCCGCGGCGGCATTTTCACCAATGCGGGCCAGGTCTGCTCGGCCTCGTCCAGGCTGGTGGTGGAACGGCCGGTTTATGACCAGGTGGTGGAGCGCATGGCCGCCGCCGCCTCGGCGCTGAAGATCGGCCCGGGGATCGAGGATGCCGAGCTGACCCCGGTGATTTCGGACGGCCAGCTCGACAAGATTGAGGCCATGTGCCTGCGCGCGGTCCAGGCCGGTGCCACCGCGGCGGCCGGCGGCCGCCGGGTCGACCGGCCGGGCTATTTCATGGCGCCGACCGTCATCGCCGGCACCACGCCCGACTCGGAAATCGCGCAGCACGAGGTCTTCGGTCCCGTGTTGACCATCCTGCCCTTCGACGATGCAGAAGAAGCACTCGCCATCGCGAACGGCACCGATTACGGTCTCTGTGCGGGTGTCTACACCCGCGATCTGGCCCGGGCGCATCTGGTGGCGGACCGCCTGATCGCCGGTCAGGTCTTCGTGAACGAGTGGTTCGCCGGCGGCATCGAAACGCCGTTCGGCGGCATGAAGCGGTCGGGTTATGGCCGGGAGAAGGGCGTCGAAGCCCTGCTCGGCTATGTCCAGACCAAGAATGTCGCGATCCGGCTGACCGCCGGCGCGACCGGCCGTCCGGGCGCCTGACAGGGTCCGGGCGTCCTCCCCACGACCGAAGGAGCAAGCTGAGCCATGTCGGGCAAGATCGAGGCGCGTCTCGCAGAACTGGGCATCACCCTGCCGGTGCCCGCCGTCCCCGTCGCGAATTACGTGCCTTACGCCGTGACCGGCAATCTGGTCTACACCTCCGGCCAGGTCCCGGTCGCCGATGGTGCGGTCGTCTGGAAGGGCAAGGTCGGCGGCGAGCGTTCGATCGAAGACGGCGCCGCCGCCGCGCGGCTCTGCGCACTGAACTGCATCGCGCAGCTCAAGGCCGCCTGCGGCGGTGATCTCGACCGCGTGAAGCGGATCGTGAAGGTGGTGATCTTCGTGTCCTCCGCCGCCGGCTTCAACGGTCAGCCGCAGGTGGGCAACGGCGCATCGGACGTGCTGGTCGACATCTTCGGCGATGCCGGCAAGCATGCCCGCTCGGCGGTGGGGGTGAACGAACTGCCCCTGGACGTGACGGCGGAAGTCGAGATCGTCGCCGAGATCGCCTGATCCGGATCCGAACCGCCGCAGCCCCCCGGGGCTGCGGCGGTTTCGCTTGTGCCCCCCGCTGCAGGATCACCGCCCATGACCGGAACCGACGCACCCGCGACGACACCGCCCTCGGGCGGGGAAGCCATCATCCGCACCCTGATCGCCCACGGCATCGACACCGCCTTCTGCGTGCCGGGCGAAAGCTATCTTGCCGTACTGGAAGCGCTGCGCGTCCATGCCGACCGCATCCGCCTGCTGGTCCATCGCCACGAGACCGGCGCCGCCTGCGCCGCCGAAGCCTGGGCACGGGCCCGCCGCCTGCCCGGCATCGCCATGGTCACCCGCGGGCCCGGCGCCTCCAACGCCGCCCATGGCGTGCATGTGGCAGCCCAGGATTCCACGCCGCTGGTGCTGATGGTCGGCCAGGTCGCAACCCGCGAGCACGGGCTGGAAGCCTTCCAGGAAGTCGATTACGGCGCCATGTTCGGCCATGCGGTCAAGGCGGTGATCGAGCCGCGCACCGCCGCCGACTGTGCCGGCGCCACCGCCCGTGCCCTGCGAATCGCCATGGCCGGGCGTCCCGGTCCGGTGATCCTGGTCCTGCCCGAGGATGTGACCGAAGGCGCGGTCGCCGCAGATACCCTGCCCGATATCGCCGGCGGCGTGCGGGCCAACGGCCCCGATCTCGGCCGGCTGCGTGCCGCCGCCGGCCTGCCCGGCACCGCCCAGACCATTGCCGCCGCAGAGGCGCTTGCCGCAGCGGCCCGCCCGATCGTAATCGCAGGCGAGATCGCGGCCTTCGACCGCGCCCATGCCGCCCTGGACCGGCTGGCGCGGGTCAGCGGCTGCGGCCTCGCCACCGCCTTCCGCCGCCAGGATCTGGTGCCGGCAGACCATCCGGCCTGGTTCGGCCATCTGGGGCTGGGCCGCAGCCCGGCACAGAAGCGTGCCTTTGCCGAGGCCGATCTGATCCTGGTTGCCGGCAGCCGGCTCGATGACGTGACCAGCGAGGGCTGGACGCTTCCCGCCCCGCATCAGACCGTCATCCATCTCTATCCCGATGCCGGAGAGATCGCCCGTGCCGCCGGCCGCGGCGCCCGCCTGCCGGAGCACATGCTGGTGGCGGATGTGGCCGCCGGGCTCGACGCCCTGGCCGAACACCTGGCCGACCGGCAGCCGCCGGCCGATCGGATCAACTGGCGTGATGCGATCCATGCGGGCGTCGCCGATTTCGCGGCCCGGCCGGTCACGCCGGTACTGGGTGCGGTCGACATGGCCGCGGTGGTGACGATGGCCGCAGAGATGGCCGGCCCCGAGGCCGCGGTTGCGATCGATGCCGGCAATTTCGCCGGCTTCGTCCACCGCTACTGGCCCTTCCGCCGTCCCGACACCCAGTTCGCCACCCAGGCCGGCGCCATGGGCTATGGCCTGCCGGCAGGGCTTGGAGCCGCCACGGCCGATCGCGATCGCCCGGTGGTGGTCTTTGCCGGCGATGGCGGCTTCCTGATGACCGGACAGGAACTGGCGACCGCCGTGCTCGAAGATCTGCCGGTCAAGGTGGTGGTGGTCGACAACGGCGTCTACGGCACCATCCTGATGCACCAGACCCGGCGCATCGGCCGCGACCGCGGCCACGGTATTGCCCTGTCGCGCCCCGATTTCGCCCTGCTCGCCCGGGCCTATGGTGCCGCAGGCTTTACCGTGGAGCGGACGGAGGATTTCGCCGAGGCCTTCCGGGCGGCGCTTGCCCATGACGGACCGGCGCTGGTGCATGTGAAGACCGACCCCAGAGACATCTCGGCCTACGGGCCGCTCTGACCGCCCCCACCAGAGGGCGATGAGAACCGCTCGCATGAACACAGGGTTGCACGGAGTGCCATACCCGGCTATCTGAGAAGATCGCCGCGTGCGGCACCCCCGACCTTTCCGAGCCGCGCCCCATGGACCAGACCCCGCTTGCCCCTGTCTCACCCACCCGCTGGACGCGGTTCCACGGCGTGCGGCGGGCCTTCCGCAACCTGGTCCTCCGGGGTGCGCTGCTTGAACTCGTCACCTTCGGCTTCTACCGCTTCTGGCTGGCCACCGACATCCGCCGGCATCTCTGGTCCCATACCCTGGTCGACGGCGATCCACTGGAATATGTCGGGCGTGCCCGCGAACTGCTGATCGGCTTCCTGATCGCGACCGCGATCCTGATGCCGGCCTATCTGCTGTATTTTCTGGTCGGCATAGAAGCCGAGCGGGTCCAGGCCTTCGCCAGCCTGCCGCTCTCTCTCTTCCTCTATCTCTTTGCCCGGTTCGCGATCTATCGCGCCCACCGCTACCGGGTGACCCGGACCGTCTGGCGGGGGCTGCGCTTCACCATGACCGGGTCCGGCATCGGCTATGCCTGGCGCGCGGCACTCTGGGATCTGGCGGTGCTGCTGAGCCTGGGGGCCGCCCTGCCCTGGCGGCAGGTGGCGCTGGAGCGCTATCGCATGCGCCACACCGCCTATGGCGACATCGGGGGCGGTTTCGACGGCACCGGACGGGAGCTGTTCCGCCGCGGCTGGCCTCTCTGGCTGCTGACCCTGCCGGCCCTGCTGACCGTCATCCCCCTGCCCTTCCTGATCGCGGCCTGGCGGGCGACCATGCTGCAGTGGTGGGTGTCCAATGTCCGGTTCGGCGAGGTCCGCTTCCACAGCTATCTTGAGCGCCGGGCGCTTTTCGGCACCTATTGGAAGGCGACCGGCTGGTGGGTGCTGCTGGGCGTTCTGCTGGGCCTCTGGGTCTCCGGCATTTTCGGTCTTGCCGCCGTCCTGGCGGAGCCCGCCGCCGACGGCACGCCGGACTATGCCGCCGCCTTCGCCCATCCCCTGGCGCTGGCGGGTCTGGGTCTCGGCTATCTGTTGATGGCGCTGGCCGCGGGGGTGGTGGTGCGGATCTATCTGACCCGCGACATCTGGGCGCGGATCGTCGAGACCACCGCGGTCTACGGGCTGGAGGCGGCCGATCACGCAACCGGTCAGGGCGAGGCGGTAGACGCGATCGGCGAAGGTTTCGCCGGCGGGCTCGATCTCAACATCGGGGGTCTCTGACGATGACCGAGGCGTCCGGAACCGATGCCCGCGCGATTTTCTTCGACGGCCGGCGCGCGCGCCGACGACAGGTCACGATCATCATCGGCCCGGTGCTGGAGATCCTCGAAGAGGACACGCCGCTCGCCCGCTGGGCCTGGGACGACATCCGCCGGGCCGACGGCCACGGCCGGCTGCGCCTGAAGACCCTGGCGGGGAGCAACCCGCTGGCACGGCTGGAGATCGCCGACCCCGAGCTTGCGCGGATTGTCGAAACACGCTGCACGGCCCTCGACCACGGTCAGGGCCGCGGGCGGACCCGCCAGATCCTGGGCTGGTCTGCGGCCGCCTGCGTCTCGATCGTGCTGCTGGCGGTTTACGGCATTCCCTTCGCCGCCGACCGGATCACGCCGCTGGTGCCGCGTTCGGTCGAAGCCAGGCTGGGGGATGCCACCGACCGGCAGGTGCGGGCGCTGCTGGGAGGCGAGACCTGCGCCCGGCCCCAGGGCCAGGCGGCGCTGGACCGGATGGTCATGGCCCTGCTCGATGCCGGCCTGCCGCCCGAGGACGACGAGACCGTCGTCGACGTGGTGGTGCTGTCGTCGGATGTGGTCAACGCCATCGCCCTGCCCGGCGGGCGGATCTACGTCTTCGACGGCCTGTTGCAGAAGGCCGAAACCCCCGACGAACTGGCCGGGGTCATCGCCCACGAGATCGGCCATGTCCATCATCGCGACGGGCTCCGGATGGTGATCCGGGCCGGCAGCACCTCTTTCGTGATCGGGCTGCTGTTCGGCGATGTGGCAGGTGGCGCGGCGATCGTCACCGCCGCCGATGCCGTGCTGAATGCCGCCTATTCCCGCGATGCGGAAACCGCCGCCGACGACTTTTCGGCCGCGGCCATGACCAGGCTGGGCCGCTCTCCCGCGGCCTTCGGTGAGCTTCTGGTCCGGGTGACGGGGGAAAGCGAAGGGCATGGCACCCTGCTCGACAGCCACCCCTTCGGCGCAGACCGGCTGGCCCGTCTCGCCGCCGCAGGGAGGGCAGCGGACGGTCCCGCTCTGCTGAACACGACGGAATGGCAGGCTCTCAAGAGCATCTGCGGCTCGGCCGAAAGGCCCGGCCCGAAGCGCGAGGCGCTGAAGAACAGCGACAGGCCGGCCCGCTTCTGATCTGCCGGCGGGTCCGTCGCCGTTTCGCCGTTCAATACATTATCGTCCGCGAGAACCACAACCCAAAATAAGGTTGGATATCCATAGAACGTGGGTCTAACCTGATTGAAGCAACCATAGCGTTATTTCGTTTCCCGCACGCCAGCCCCCGCTCGGCGAGAGGCGATGATACCGGGCAAATCCCAACCCCAGGGTAATTTCCTCGCCGAGGTTACGCCCCATGGATGAACACGCCCTCGTTCCGGCTGAGGATGAGCTGTCAGGGCCCGCCGCCCGTGCCGGTGGGCGGGCCGGTGCGGTACCGGGGCGGATTGTGCTGGTGACCGGGGCAAGCAAGGGGATCGGCCGGCGCACGGCCGCCCATTTTCTCGACCGGGGTGATCTGGTGCATGGCTGTGCCCGCAGCCCCTCGCCCATTGAGCATCCCGCCTATGTCCATCACCAGCTGGACGTTGCCGATGAAGGGGCCGTGAAGG
Organism: Tistrella mobilis; assembly: GCF_041468085.1. NCBI lineage: Bacteria > Pseudomonadati > Pseudomonadota > Alphaproteobacteria > Geminicoccales > Geminicoccaceae > Tistrella > Tistrella mobilis. The sequence goes on from NZ_CP121017.1 coordinate 3,867,308, forward strand.
CGATGATGACGACCATCCGCCGCACCCATGGCCGCATCGACGTGCTGATCAACGCCGCCGGCGAAGCCTCGATGAACCACGCGCTGCTGACCCCGGCCGAAACGCTGGAGACCCTGCTGCGGACCAATGTGATCGGCAGCTTCGTCTGCGCCCGGGAGGCCGCGCGGCTGATGCGCCCCGATGCGCGCCGCCGGGATCAGGATCCGCCGGACATCCCCGCGGCCGGCCGCATCGTCAACCTGACCAGCGTCGCCGTCCCCCTGAAGCTCGCCGGTGCGGCGGCCTATGCAGCCGCCAAGGCTGCGGTCGAAAGCCTGACCCAGACACTGGCGCGGGAACTCGCCCCCATGGGCATCACGGTCAATGCCGTCGGCCCGGGGCCGGTGCGCACCCGCATGACCCGGACCGTGCCGTCCGAGACCATCGACCGGCTGCTCGCCGCCCAGACCGTGTCGCGGCTGGCCACCGCCGACGAGGTGGTGCGGGTGATCGATTTTCTGGCCGACCCGGCGGCCGCGATGGTCACCGGCCAGATCATCTATCTGGGAGGGGTGTCCCGATGACCGAAAGCCTGCTCGACCGGATCGCCGGGCTCGGCGATGCGGTCGCCCTCATCGACGATGCGACCGGCATCGAGACCTCTTTCGCAGCGCTCGCCGGGCAGGCCCGGGGCGCGACGGATCTGTTGCGGACCGCTGGAATTTCCACCGGCGATGTGGTCAAGCTGGACGGCGAGGCCGGCGCCCGGACGCTCGCCCTGCTGCTGGCCCTGCAGGCGCTGGGCGCGGTCGTGGCGCTCGACACCTCGACCGTGACAGCGGAACGCGTCGACAAGGCCGTCCTTGCCCGCGCGGTCTGGCAGCTGCGCCCCGAGACCGGCCATCGGCCGGAAGCGATCGCCCCCGACGGTGACGAGGCAGCGCTGGTCGCGCAACTCCGCGAGGCAGGCAGGGCCGGGCTGATCCTGTTCAGCAGCGGCACCACCGGCAGGCCCAAGGCGATGCTGCACGACCTGGACCGGCTGAGCGCGAGCTATCTGGGCGGCGCCCCCCGTGCCAAGCCCCTGCGCCTGCTGCTCTTTCTGATGTTCGACCATATCGGTGGCATCAACACGATCTTTTCGAGCCTCGCCCAGGGAACCACCCTGGTACTGCCGGCGGAGCGCACGCCGATGGCGGTGGCCGGCGCCATCGCCCGGCATCGGGTCCAGGTGCTGCCCGCATCGCCCACCTTTCTCAATCTGATGCTCATGAGCGGCGCGATCGACGCCCACGACCTTTCGACCCTGCGGATGATCACCTACGGCACCGAACCCATGCCCGAAGGGCTGCTCGGCCTGCTGCGCAGCCGCCTGCCCCGCGCCCGGCTGCTCCAGACCTTCGGCACCTCTGAAACCGGCATCGTCTCCACCGTCAGCCGCGCCTCCACCAGCCTCGCCATGCGCTTCGACGACGAGGCGGTCGAACATCGCATCGTCGACGGCGAACTCTGGCTGCGCAGCCGGCGGCGGATCGTCGGCTATCTCAACCACCCGATGGATGCCTTCACCGATGACGGCTGGTTCCGGACCGGCGATCTGGTCGAGGAAACGCCCGACGGCTTCCTGACGGTGAAGGGACGCGCCAAGGAGATCATCAATGTCGGCGGCGAGAAGGTATTCCCGGCCGAGGTCGAGGGCGTGCTGATGGCCTCGGGCCTGGTCGCCGACTGCAAGGTGTTCGGCCAGCCCAACGCGATCACCGGTCAGGCGGTGATGGCCGAGATCGTGCCGGCCCCCGATGCGGTGCCCGCCGATCCCGCCGCGCTGGTCAAGGCGGTGAAGGCCCATGCCCGGGGGCGGCTCGACCCGTTCAAGGTACCGGTCCGGGTGAAGATCGTGGCCGATATCCCCTATTCGGCCCGGTTCAAGAAACTCATTTCGCGGGAGGCATCATGATGGATCTGGTCATCTTCGGGTCGGGCGGCTTCGCCCGCGAAGTCGCCGCCTATGCCGTCGATGCCGGCTTCACGCTCCGCGGCTTCCTCGACCTGTCCCGTACGGCCTGGGAAGAGCATGGCGCACCGGCCCCCGCCTGGCTGGGGCGGCCCGAGGACTATCAGCCGGCGCCGGGCGAGGTGTTCGCGCTCGGCATGGCCGAGATCGCGGTGCGCGCCGAGATGATCGCCCGCTGGTTCGACGACGCCGGCTGGCCCGCCGCGACCATCATCCACCCCACCGCGACCGTCATGCCGGGCGCGGAGATCGGCCCGGGCTCGGTGCTCGGCCCCCGGGTGCATATCGGCGTCAACGCCCGGCCCGGCCCCTTCACCGTGATGAATTACGGCTGTTCCTTCGGCCATGACGGCGTCTCGGGCCGCAACAACGTGTTCTCGTCGGGCGTGCAGCTTGCGGGCTATGTCACGCTCGGCGCCAACAACTTCTTCGGGATTGCCGCCTCGGTTCAGCCGCGGCTGACGCTGGGCGACGGCAACCGCATCCAGGCGGGCGTGTCGGTCGCGGCCAATGTCTCGTCCGGTGCCTTCGTCTTCCGCAAGGACCAGCCAAAAACCGCCTTCCTGTTCGCTCCCCAGCCCGCAGCCCCCCAATCCGCCACGCCCACCCCGTCGCCAACCCCGTCCATCGAGGTCACGACCCCATGAGCGATCCCGTGCTGATCATCGGCGCCGGCCCGGCCGGCTGCGTTGCCGCCCTCACCCTGCGTCGCCGCGGCCGCGACGTCGTCCTGCTCGAACGCGCCACCGAACCCGCCTATAAGATCGGCGAGAGCCTGCTGCCCGGCACCCTGTCGCTGCTCGACCGGCTGGGGCTGATGGACCGGATCATGGAGCGCGGCTTCGTACGCAAGCCGTCGGCCACCTTCGTCTGGGGGCTGGGCCAGGCGCCCTGGACCTTCTCCTTCGCCACGCCGCGGCCCGAGCCCTGGATCTACGACCATGCGATCCAGGTCTACCGCCAGGAATTCGACGGGCTGCTGCTGGATGCCGCGCGCGATGCCGGGGTGGATATCCGCATGGGGCATGCCGTCACCTCGGTCGATTACGACCATGGCGACGGCGTGCTGGTCCGCGCAAGGCGGGTGGCCGATGATGCCGAGATTGTGCTGCCCGGATCCTATGTGGTCGATGCCACCGGCCAGAACGGGCTGATCGCCCGCGAGCTGGGGCTTCGCCGGTATGATGAGTTCTATCGCTCGCTCGCGGTGTGGAACTACTACCCCTCGATCCGCAAATTCACCGGCGACCTGGACGGCACCACCTTCTCGATCACCTTCGAGAAGGGCTGGGTATGGATGATCCCGCTCAAGGACGGCACCTATTCCGTGGGCGCGGTGGTCGATGTCGACAATGCCGCCGAGATCAACGCCCGCGGCCGGCAGGCCTTCCTGGAAGACTGCCTGCGCGCCGCCCCGGAAGTTGCGTCCATCGTCGACCTGGACGATCCCCGCGCCGAGGCCCGGATCATCCGCGAATGGTCGTATAATGCCGAACGCATGTCGATGGGCCGGGCCTTCCTGGCCGGCGACAGTGCCTGCTTCACCGACCCGCTGTTCTCGCAGGGCGTGCATCTCGCCACCCAGTCCGGTGTCTATGCCGGGGCGGCGATCGACTTCCTGATCGACCATCCCGACCGGGCCGACGACGTCCATGCCTGGTATGATGCCGCCTATCGCGAAAGCTATTCGCAGTATCACGAGTTCCTGGCCTCGTTCTACAGCTATGCCTCGGAAGTGATGCCGGCATCGAGCTTCTGGTCGAAGCGTCGGGTGCAGGGGCTGGAAGACAAGCGCTTCTCGGACAAGACCTGGTTCGCCCGCCTGACCGGCCAGGCCGAAGAGGTGGACGAGGACGAACTGCTGCGCAAATTCGTCAACCGTTCCGGCAACATGATCAGCCTCGGCCAGCATCTGCGCACCGAACTCACCGACGATTTCACCGAGGAGGAACTCGCCGCCAAACGGGTGCAGTGGATCGGGGCGCTGACCCGCAATCTGAACGCGATCAAGCGCTTCGAATGGACCGGGGGCGAGGTTGCGCTGGTGCCGACCTTCAAGGTCGACCCGATGGATTTCGGCCTGGTCGAGCGCCAGCTGGTCGCCGACGGGCGTGGCCGGCGGATGATGAAATACGCCATGACCGAAGCCCATCGTGACGTCCTGGCGGGGCTCTCGCACGAGACCGTCGGCTATCGCGAGCTGGTCAAGCGGCTGAAACACGCCGATGACGGCCCCGACCTGTCGTCGCAGATCGTGATCCGCCTGATCGAGGCCGGGATGCTGAAGGGTTATGACGGCGACGACCAGCCGGTCGAGATCCAGCACCGGCTGCGCTTCGACGGCGTCGGCGCGGAATACGAGGTCTGAGCGTCGAGGCAGGAGATCCCATGGTGACCCCAACCGTTCTGATCGTGCCGGGGCTGGGTGGATCCGGCCCCGATCATTGGCAAAGCCTGTGGCTGGAAGAAAACCCCGCCTGGCGGCGGGTGGAACAGCGCGACTGGGACCACCCGGTCGCGTCGGAATGGCTTGCAGCGCTGGACGAGGCGGTGGCGCTGGCACCCGGACCGGTGGTGCTGGTGGCGCACAGCCTGTCCTGCGCGCTGGTGGTGCGCTGGGCGGAAACCTCCGCCCGCGCCGGCCGGGTGAGGGGCGCCCTGCTCGTCTCTCCGGCCGATGTCGACAGCCCCGATCACACACCGGAAGAGGCAAGGGTCTTCGCCCCGATGCCGACCCTGGTTCTGCCCTTCCGCACGCTGGTGGTGGCGAGCGACGACGACCCCTATGTCGCGCCCGAGCGGGCCGCCGGCTTCGCGGCCGCCTGGGGCGCCGATCTCACCATCATTCCCGGTGCCGGCCACATCAACGCCGATTCGGGCTTCGGCCATTGGCCGCTCGGCCAGGATCTGCTGAGAGAACTGACGGAGGACATCTGAGCGGCCCCGCACATCAACATCCCTCCCCCCTGCCTGCAGCTCCCCCGCACATTCCCTCAACGGGCGCAGATGCCCCGTCCGGGAGGCAGCCACATGCTGCATCACCTCAATCTCGCCCAGCGCGACATATTCTTCGATCGCACGCTCAACCCCGACCGGCTGTACCTGGTCGGGGGCGAGATGCAGGTGGACGGCGCCTTCGACGATGGGGTGGCGGCAGCGGCCTATCGGACGGTGATGGGCGACGTGGCGGCGATGCGGGCCCGGCTGGTGGTGCAGGATCATCAGCCGATGCTGGCGGTGGCACCACCGGACGACACCACCCCTGCCCCCTTCCGGCTGGAAGATTTCAGCGCCGGACCGGACCCCGCGATGAGCGTCGCCGCCCGGGCCGCCGCCCTCTGGGCCGAACCGATCCGACCCGAGGACGGCCGGGTCATGCACGACATGTGGGTCCTGAAGGCGGCGCAGGACCGGCGGACCATTCTGTTCCGCTGCCATCATCTGATCGCCGACGGCTGGGCAGGGCTTGCCCTTTTCGATCGGTTCCGCCGGGCCTATGACGCCATCCTGACCGGCGGGATACCGGTACCGGAGCCGGCACCGCTGCCCGATCCTGCGGTCGAGCTTGCCTGGATCCAGGGGCCGAAAGCCGCAGAGGACGGTGCCTTCTGGGCCCGTGAGCTGGCCGATCTGCCCGCCCGGGCCTTTCTGCGCCGCCCGCCCTTCGGACCGTCGCTCAAGGCCCGGATCACCCGCGACCGGGCGGCCTTTGCCCGGATCGAGGCGGTCGCCACCGCCGCCGGCGTTCCTCTGCCGGCCCTGCTGCTCACCCTGTTCGCGACCCTGGTCCACGAGTTGACCGGCCGGGTGGCGATGATCGTCGCCACCCCGGTTCGCAACCGGATGACCGCGGCCGAACGCGCGGCCATCGCCCCCTTCGTCCGGCTGATGCCGCTTGGCCTGCAGATCGACCCGGCCGGACGGCTGGGCGAGGCCGCAGCCGCGGTTCAGGCGGCGATGCGTCGTGGCTTCCGCCATCAGCGCCTGCCCATGGGCGCGATCGGCAAGGCGCTCGGCCGCAGACCCGGGGCCGGTGATGCCATGCTCGGCGATGTGCTGTTCTCCTTCGAGACCCGGCCGGCCACACAGGGCTTCGCCGGCTGCCGCACCCTGCTCCACCCGGTCAGTCACGAGGGCGACAAATACGCCCTCGCCCTCCATGTCCGCGATCTGGGGGGTGAGGGGCCGGTCGATTTCGATCTGGCACTGGATGCCGCCCATTGGGGACCACTTGGGGCGGCGCCGGTGGTGGAGCGGCTGGGGCCGATGCTGGATGCTCTGGAACAGGCGACACCCGACACACCGCTCGCGCGACTGATCCCGCCCATGCCTGCGGCCGAACGGGCCTTGATCGCGCGGGTGAACGATACCGCCCGACCATTGCCGGGCCGGGCCGGCGGCGCGGCGAGCGTGGTGGAGCTGATCCGCGAGACCGCGCGTCTCAGATCTGCCGAGCCCGCCCTGGTGACCGCAGCGGGCGAGGTCACGAGCTTCGCGGCCCTCGACCTCTGGTCCGACAGGGTCGCCCGGGTCCTCGTCGCGCTGGGCGCCGGCCCCGACCGGATCATCGGGGTGATGATCGACCGGCGGCCCGAAATGATTGCCGCGGTTCTGGGGGTGCTCAAATCCGGTGCGGCCTTCCTGCCGCTCGATCCCGCCCTGCCGCCGGCGCGGCTGGCCGAGCTGGCGGCGGATGGCGGGGCGATGACCGTGATCACCTGCCGGGACTTCGCGACAATCGCGACGGGCCGGCCGCTGCTGGTGATGGATGATGCAGGCGCGCTCGACGCACCGGAGGTGGCGCTGCCGGCCCCGGCCCCCGACCATCTGGCCTATCTGCTCTACACCTCCGGCACCACCGGCCGGCCGAAGGGGGTAATGGTCGACCATGCCGCCCTGCTCAACCGGCTGGTCTGGCAGTGGCACGCACTTGGCCATCGACAGCACGAACCGATCCTGCACCGCACGACCGCAAGCTTCGACGTCTCGGTCTGGGAGATGCTGATGCCGCCGGCCATGGGCGCGCCCATGGTGCTCTGCCCCGCGGTCACCGCCCATGATCCGCAGGCATTGGCCAGGCTGATCGAGGCGCGGGACATTGCCTGCCTGCATTTCGTGCCCGGCGCCCTGGATGCCATGCTGGCCGGTCTGCCCGCAGCCGATGACGAACGCCTGTCGCGGCTGCGGCTGATCGTGACCAGCGGCGAAGCCTTGCGGTCGGAAACCGTGCGCCGGGTCGCAGCCCGCTGGCCGGGTGTCCGGATCGTCAATCTCTACGGGCCGACCGAGGCCGCGATCGACGTCGCCCGCCATGATGCCGATCCCGAAGAGACGGTGGTGCCGATCGGCCGGCCGGTCTGGAACACCCGGCTGCTGGTGGTCGACCCCGATACCCTGCGACCGGTCGCGGTGGGTCGGCCGGGGGAGCTGGTGATCGGTGGCGTTCAGCTTGCCCGCGGCTATCTGGGCCGGCCGGACCTGTCGGCCGACCGTTTTCCCGAAGATCCGGCAAGCCCGGGGGCCCGACTCTACCGCACCGGTGACGAGGCTTTGCTGACGCCGGACGGGGTCTTCCTCTATCTGGGCCGGCTGGATGATCAGGTGAAGATCGATGGCGCGCGGGTGGAGCCGGGCGAGGTCGCAGCACGACTGGCCAGCCATCCCGCCGTACAGGAGGCGGCGGTCAGGGCCATCATCGGCCCCCGCGGCCCAAGGCTCGCCGGCTGGTATGTCGGCGAGACCGTCTCCGCGGCCGAGCTGCGGAGCTGGGCCGCCGGGCGCCTGCCGGGCTGGATGGTTCCGGCGGTGCTCACCCGCATGGATCACCTGCCCCGCCGCCCCAACGGCAAGCTCGATGCCGCCGCCCTGCCGGCGCCGGCCCTCGCCGAGGGGCCGGTCCGCACCGCCCCGGCCACCGCCCTTGAAGCCGCCATCGCCGGCGCCTTCGCCCGGGTGCTGGACGGGGTAGCGGTGGATGCGGCCACCGATTTCTTCCTGGCAGGCGGACATTCGCTGACCGCGCTCCGGCTCACCGGCGAGATCCGGGCGGCGACCGGGCTTGAGACAGATCTGAAGCAGCTGTTCCTCAACCCGACGCCGCGGCTGCTGGCCGCGGCCCTGGATCAGGCCCGCATCACCGCCGGTGATCACGAGGATGACGGGCCGCTGCCGCTGTTCCGGCCGGCGACGGGGCGGACGGCACCGGTCTTCCTGATCCCGCCGGTCGCCGGAGAGCCGGCCATCTTCCTGGATCTTGCAGCACGGCTCGGCCACACCGCCTGGGGGCTGCGCTTCCCGGCGCATCCGGCGGCGGGCCTGCCGGAATTCGCCCGCCATCTTGCCCGGACGGTGCTGGAGATCGCCCCCCGGGGACCGTGGTATCTGATCGGCTATTCGCTCGGCGGCATGGCTGGCTTCGATGCTGCGCGGCTGATCGAGGCGGAGACCGGCGGCCGGGTGGACCTGGTGCTGCTCGACGTCTCGGCCGCACCGGTCCCCCTGCATCCCGACGCGGTCGCGGCAAAATTCGAGCGTGAATTCGCCCGTATCGCGGCGGGCGGCAACGACGCCATGGGCCGCCTCGCCGCCGGTCTCGGCCGGCCGGCGATCGCCCGGCTGAAGGCCCGGGTGCTGCGCAACGCCCGGGCGACGACCGGATGGCAGGCGCGCGGCGCCATCCGCGGCGACATCACCATGATCACCGCCCTGCGTGATCCGGCCGAGCGCCGCCCCGAATGCTGGGCCGCCCATACCACCGGCCGCTTCCGGCTGATCGGACTGGATGCCGGCCATTTCGACCTGCTGTCGGACCGGATGATACCGGATCTGCTCCGGGCGCTGTCGCCAATGCCCGAACCGGTCCCCGCCTGACCCTTCGCCACAGACCCCGCCCAAGACAGAGGAGGCCCGAAGATGGCCGATGAAGCAGCAATCCGGGACATGATCCTGGCCACCCTCGCCGAGGTGAACGAGGAACGCGAGGAACCCTTCGACCTTGCCCCTGGTCCCGCGCTCATCCTCTATGGCAGCGGCGGCGTGTTCGACAGCATGGGGTTGGTCAATTTTCTGACCACGGTCGAGGAAAAGCTCGACGACGATTTCGGTGTCACCGTGTCGCTGACCTCCGAGAAGGCGGTGTCGCGCAAGGTGAGCCCGTTTGCGAGCGTCGAGGCGCTCACCGCCTTCGTGATGGAAGAAATTTCCGAGGCCGACGGTGCCGACACCCCGCTGCAGGCGGCCGCCTCTTGAACCGCCGGGCGCTCATCCTGGGCACCGCCTCCGGCCTGCTCTATGGCGGCTGGGCCTTCTTCGCCAATCACGGCGCAGGAATGCCGGCGGGGCTCAGGGCCGCCGCGGTTCAATTCCTGCTGAGTTTCGGCGCGACCGCCGTGCTCACGCTCGCCATGGATGCGATCCTGGCGCGACGGCTTCGGGCCGGCGCAATCGTGGCGGCGGTGGTACCGATCACCCTGCTCGCCCTGGTCTTTGCCACGGCACATGCCCTGGCAGGCACACCCCATGTGCTGGCCACCATCGCCCCCTCCTATGGCATCGGGCTCATCTTCTGCACCGTCTATGTCCGGGCGCGGCGGGCGGCGGTGGCGCGAGAGGCTTGCCCATCGCCGGCCGGGCGCCAAGTATAGGAGGCCTGCCGCCCACCCGATCCGCCGGAACCGGAGCCGATGACCGACCAGGACCAGCGCCTGACCCTGACCACTGCTGAAAGTATGGCGGAGATCGCCCCCGAAGCGTGGAATGCCCTTGCAGGCGCCGACAATCCGTTTCTGTCTCACGCCTTTCTGCACGCGCTGGAGGTTTCCGGTTCCGTCTCGGAACGCACCGGCTGGCTGCCGCGCCATCTGCTGCTCAACACCGCCGACGGACGGCTGATCGGGGCGGTGCCGCTTTATCTCAAAGCCCATTCCTGGGGCGAATACGTCTTCGATCAGGCCTGGGCGCGCGCCTATGAACAGGCCGGCGGCGCCTATTATCCCAAGCTTCAGGCGGCCGTGCCCTTCACACCCGTGCCCGGCCCGCGCCTGCTGGCCGGCAACGGCCCCGAGGCGCCGGCAATCCGCCGCACCCTGGCCGACGGGCTGGCTGCGGTGGCCGGCAGCCTCGGCGTCTCGGGCGTGCATGTCACCTTCCTGACGCCGGAAGACATGGCACCGCTCGCCATGGCCGGCTTCATGCCCCGACATGACGTTCAATTCCACTGGCACAATCGCGGCTATGGCAGTTTCGATGACTTCCTGGCCGCACTCTCGGCTCGCAAGCGCAAGATGATCCGCAAAGAGCGGGAAAAAGTGCGCGAGAGCGGCCTGATCTTCCGCGCGCTTTCGGGCGATGCCCTCACGCCAGTCACCTGGGATGCCTTTCACCGCTTCTACCGCGCCACGGTCGACCGCAAATGGGGCGAGGCCTATCTCACCCGCAGCTTTTTCGACCGGCTGGGCGAAACCATGCCCGACCGGGTGGTGCTGATCATGGCCTATGACGGCGACCGGCCGGTGGCCGGTGCGCTCAACCTCGTCGGCAACGACACCCTCTACGGCCGCAATTGGGGGGCTGTGGTCGATTTGCCCTTCCTGCATTTCGAAACCTGCTACTACCAGGCCATGGAGGTCGCCATCGACCGTGGTCTGGCGCGGGTCGAGGCCGGCGCGCAGGGTGGCCACAAGCTGCTGCGCGGCTACGAACCCGTCACCACCCGCTCGGCCCACTGGCTGGCGGATCCGCGACTTGCCCATGCGGTCAGGGACTTCCTGGACCGCGAGCGCGCCGCGGTCGACGCCGAGGCCGAGGCGCTGGGCGAGCATCTGCCCTTCCGTCGGGATCAGAGCGGCCCGGAATAGGGACCGCGCCGGATAAACGACGGGCAACGCGGCACGACGGACGGGCTGGGCAGAAACAAGGATCGGGCGCATGCTCGGCTCCACGATCCGCCACCGCCGATGGAGCCGCCGCCATGGTGCCCACCTCTCACCTGCTGATGCTGACCTCAGATCCGACCGTCGCCTGGGCACTTGCCTCTGCCATCTCTGCCGAAGAGGCCGCCAAGGTGCTGGGCGATGCCGGTGAAGCCAAGGGCTTCAAGTTCGACTGGCGCTCGCTGATCCCCCGGCTCAAGCGGCGGTCGGAAGACACCGAGATCGACGATGCGGCGCTGGAAGGCGTGGCCGGCGGCGTCGCGGTGAACAGCGCCTATATGCCGCTGGGTGGCGGCTGGATGATTTCCGGCAACTGAGCGGCGGAGCCCGACGATATGATCTCGACCTCGCAGCTGATGGCACTTGCCAGCGACCCGGCCACCGCCGCGGCGCTGATCGCCGCCATGACCCCGGAAGAGGCCGCCCGCATCCTGGGGGAAACCGGTGATGCCCGGGGCTTCAGGTTCGACTGGCGTGCCCTGATCCCGCGGCTGAAGCGCCGGACGGATGATGCCGCACTCGACGACGCCGCCCTGGAAGGCGTCGCCGGCGGGGCTGCCTCGGCAGCAATGATCCTGCCGGGCGGCTGGACGTTCGGCGGTTGAGCGAGCGGGTTGAAGCCGGTTCGCGGGCATGGTGGAATGCGCGCGAACCGGAGGCTTCAGCGGAGCGCGTGCCATGCATCAGTCGATGATCGTCGTCGACGACTTCTACGAGAACCCGCTCGAAGTGCGGGCACAGGCGCTGAAGCTCGATTATCCGCATCTGTCGGGGCCCGAGATTTATTATCCGGGCCGCAATTCGAAACAGTTCATGCTGCCGCCCGACAGCGATCGCATGTTCAGCTACATCGTCCGCGAGCCGGTGATCGGCAATCGCGAGATGGCACATGGCAAATGCCGGCTGTCCTTCGCCTCGGACACCCGCGCGGGCGTGGTCCATATCGATCCGGGCTGCGCCTGGGCCGGGATTGTGTTCCTCAGCCTTGATGAACACGCACAGGGCGGCACTGAATTCTTCCGCCACAAAGAGAGCGGTACCGATCGTGCGCCCCTGACCGATCAGGAGGCGCAGGAGAAATTCGGCCTTCCTACCCGTGAAGCCGTCCTGGACACGGTGTTGAAGCGCGATGGCGGCGACCGGTCCAAATGGGACCAGATCACGGTCCTGCCAATGAAGTTCAACCGGCTGATCCTGTTCCGTCCCTGGCTGTGGCACACCAGCGGCGTGGATTTCGGCGACGCCCCCGAAAACGGCCGGCTTGTCCAGATCCTGTTCTTCAAGCCCGGCCCGACGCCGGCCCCGTCAACCCGCCCGACCGTGATGCCGCCGTCACGGCAACGCTGACCGGACGGCGCCAGGCGGGATTTCGGGCCGCCGTCAGGGTCTCACGCAACACGTTCTCGACAAAGGGGCCAAGTCCGCCCTCCATGGCCGGGCCGATGACCAGCAGGGTCAGGCCAAGCGCCGCCCGGAGCGTCTCGGAGGCCATCGCCACCTCAGGCCCGGACATGCCGTCGAGGCGCAGCAGGATGCCGGCGATGGGCAGGCTGAGCCGCACCATGCTGGCAACGAGCAGCCCCTCGCTGCAGAGCGCGGCGCCCCCGGCCGGCGGCATCTGATCGACCCCCTCCGGATCCAGCACCGCCGAGACCCGGTCGAGTTCCGTCGCCAGCCTGGCCAGCTTGAGATCCAGCGGGATCGGCGCACAGGGCAGCGCACAGGCCCGGATCTGATGTGCCAGATACCGCACCTCCTCCGCCGCCCAGATGAGTGCGGCGGCCCGGCTGTCATGGGCCGGAACGAGCACCGGTGCGGGTGTCCCGGCCGCAATGGCCGCCCGGACGACGGCGCGGCGATAGGGCCCTGGCGGCAGAGGATCGCCAAGTCGCGGATCTTCGGCGGTGATCGCAGGAATCATGGGGTGTGCCGATCTGACGACGGTCCCGGCGGTCTGGCCCGGCATGCCCCGCCGGCGATCGGGCATGCCGTTGTCACAACGTTCATCCGTGCGGACATTTTTCTACTATAGGTTATTCGGGAATTGACCATCCGGTCAAGAGCTTCCCCATGACCCGACGCCGATGGCCCTCCCGGACGCAAACACGGCCGCATGCATCGCATGCGGCCGTGCAGGGAGACGTACGGGCTGTGCAGAAGGTCAGGCGACAGGTTCCGGCAGTTCGTCGCGGCTGGGATCCAGCTTGTGCCCGTCTTCCGGCCCGGCATCGGGGCCGGAACCGCCGCCGCCACCGCTCTTGCGACCGCCCCGCGGCTTCGGCTCATTGACTTCGAAGCGGAAGACCGGCTTGTCCTCTTCGACGTCGATCACGACGTGGCCGCCATCGACCAGATGACCGAACAGAACCTCTTCGGCCAGCGGCTGCTTGATCTTCTCCTGGATGACCCGGGCCAGCGGCCGGGCGCCCATCGCCTCGTCATAGCCGGCATTCGCCAGCCAGCGACGCGCCTCTTCGGTGAGCGAGATCGTGATCTTGCGATCGGCGAGCTGGGCCTCCAGCTGGTTGACGAACTTGTCGACCACCAGCTCCACCACATCGATCGGCAGGCGGCCAAAGGGAATGGTCGCGTCCAGGCGGTTGCGGAACTCAGGCGTGAACATCCGCTTCACCACATCCTGATCCTCACCTGCCCGGTCGACCCGGCCGAAGCCGATCGGCGCCTTGGCGATTTCAGCCGCACCGGCATTGGAGGTCATGATCAGCACGACATTGCGGAAATCGACCGTCTTGCCGTTATGATCGGTGAGCTTGCCGTAGTCCATGACCTGCAACAGAACATTGAACAGGTCGGGATGGGCCTTCTCGATCTCGTCCAGCAGCAGCACTGCATGGGGGTTCTGATCGATCGCATCGGTCAGCATGCCGCCCTGGTCAAAACCGACATAGCCCGGAGGGGCGCCGATCAGCCGCGACACCGAATGCCGCTCCATGTATTCCGACATGTCGAAGCGGATCAGCTTGATGCCCAGGATCTCTGCCAGCCGCTTGGCGACTTCGGTCTTGCCGACACCGGTGGGGCCGGTGAAGAGATACGAGCCGATCGGCTTCTCGGGGTCGCGCAGGCCGGCCCGGGCAAGCTTGATCGCGTTGGCGAGCGCACTGATCGCCTGATCCTGACCATAGACCACGGTCTTCAGATTGTCGGCCAGGTTGCGCAGGCTGTCCTTGTCGCGCGCCGAAACGCTCTTCTCGGGGATCCGGGCGATCCGGGCGACGATGCCCTCGATCTCCTTGACGCTGATCTGCTTGCGCCGGCGTGAAGGCGGCAGCAGCCGCTGGGCGGCCCCCACCTCGTCGATCAGGTCGATCGCCTTGTCGGGCAGCTTGCGCTCGTGGATATAGCGCACCGACAGATCGACCGCAGCCTTCAGCGCAGCCTCGGTGTACTGAACGTCGTGGAATTTTTCGTAATAGGGCTTCAGACCCTTCAGGATCTTGACCGCATCCTCAGGGGTCGGCTCCGACACGTCGATCTTCTGGAACCGGCGCAGCAGCGCGCGGTCCTTTTCGATGTAATTGCGGAACTCCTTGTAGGTGGTCGAGCCCATGCACCGGATGGTGCCGGCCTGAAGCGCAGGCTTCAGCAGGTTCGACGCATCCATGGCCCCGCCCGAGGTGGCACCGGCACCGATCACGGTGTGGATTTCGTCGATGAACAGGACCGCATGGTCCTGGGCCTCAAGTTCCGTCACCACCGCCTTCAGGCGCTCCTCGAAGTCGCCGCGATAGCGGGTACCCGCCAGCAGCGCGCCCATATCGAGCGCGTAGATGGTGGCATCCTTCAGCACTTCGGGCACGTCGCCGGTCACGATCCGGCGCGCGAGGCCTTCGGCGATGGCGGTCTTGCCGACGCCGGGATCGCCCACCAGCAGCGGATTGTTCTTGGTCCGGCGGCACAGCACCTGGATCGCGCGCTCGACCTCGCCGTCACGGCCGACCAGCACGTCGATCTTGCCGGCCCGGGCCTTGTCGTTCAGGTTCACGCAATAGCTGGTCAGCGCCTTGGCGGCCCCCTTCTGGGCGCCCTTCTGCGCCTCGCGCTGGGCCTCTTCCTCCTGGGCGGAGCCGGTCACCGGCGCGCCGCGGACGCTGCGGTTCTCGGTCATGCCAGGCGCCTTGGCGATGCCGTGGCTGATATAATTGACCGCATCCAGCCGCGACATGTCCTGGGTCTGCAGGAAATAGACCGCATGGCTCTCGCGTTCCGAGAACAGCGCGACCAGGACATTGGCACCGGTCACTTCGGCGCGGCCGGAGCTCTGCACATGGATGGCCGCGCGCTGGATGACGCGCTGAAAGCTGATCGTGGGCTTCGCCTCGACCCCGCTGTCGGTCACGAGGCTCGCCAGCTCGTTGTCCAGGAAATCGTTCAGGTCGACACGCAGGCGGTCGACATCGACGTCGCAGGCCTTCAGCACGGCCACGGCGTCCTGATCGTCCAGCATCGCGAGCAGCAGGTGTTCGAGCGTCGCGTATTCGTGACGCCGCGCGTTCGCGATGGCGAAGGCGCGGTGCAGGCTCTGCTCGAGGTTCTTGGAAAGAATCGACATCAGTCCTTTTCCATCGTGCACTGGAGCGGATGCTGGTTGCGGCGGGCGTAATCCATCACCTGGTTGACCTTGGTCTCGGCCACCTCGAACGGAAACACGCCGCAGACACCGACGCCGTGGTTGTGAACATGCAGCATGATGCGGGTCGCTTCCTCCGCACCCTTGCTGAAGAAGCGCTGCAGAACGTCGATCACGAACTCCATCGGCGTGTAATCGTCATTCAGCAGCAAAACCTTGTACATCGACGGCTTTCGGGTTGCCGCCTTCGGTCGGGTCGCGACCTCCGTCACCGTCCCGAAGCCGGGGCGGTCGTCATCGGATCTGCGTTCGCCGCTCATGCCCATTCCGTCGTGTTCGGCCATTCCGTCGCAATCGATCAAGGTTCCGGCACCCTTCCTCGGAATGAGGATATTGGATTCGCCCCGGGCAGGAAAAGACCTTGAAAACAGTGATGCGTCGCCCTATCGGCGCAATGGGGCCCGAGAAATTTTCAAGGGGCCGCTCCGGATGTCGCTTCCCTGCAACGACGAAGACCCGCAACCGGGCAAGCCGGCTGCGGGTCTGGTCGGCGGAGCACCGGGATCTGTCGCCCGGTACCCGATCCTTCAAAGGCTGAAAACGGTCAGACCCGCGGCCGGGCCGACGGCGGGGTGAAGGCGTTCTGCCACTGCCGGTTCAGCGGGGCCAGCGCCGCGCCGGCCAGGCGGATGCCCACCTCGGACATCTTGGCCGCGTGCTCGACATAAAGATCGACCAGCCCGCGGGCATAGCGTTCCTGCACCGCGGCCATCTCTTCGAAAGACTGCGCGGCAAAAGCCTCGCGGGCGGTGTTGACGCCGAAATCGATCCGGGCCTGGGTGAAGGCGATGATGCCGTCCGTGGCATCGCTCAGCGCCTTGGCGGTCTCGTTGGAGGCCTCCATCAGATCCTCGACCGCGCGCTCGCGGAGCCGGTTGGCCTCGTCGAGCATCACGGTGCCGTCGGCCATGCCTTCGGGGGCAACCGACTTCTTCACGCCGTCGAACACTTCCATGGCCGCCTTGGCCGACCGTTCGGCGATCGCGCTGGCGGTGCGCACCGCCTCGGCGGCGATATCGGCCGCGGTGGTGGCGGCGGCCATCGCCGCCATCTCTTCCATCAGCGCGGCGCCGCTCTTCATCGCCGGTACGGCCGGGGCCGCCGACGCCGGAGCCGGCGTCTCCGCCGCGGCCTCAGTCACGGCCGGCGCAGCCTCGGCCGCCGCCTCGGCGGTGGCCTCGACCGTCTCGGCGGCGGTCTCGGTTGCCGCCGTCACCGTCTCGGCGGCGGTCTCGGCCACGTTCTGCGTCGCTTCGGCTGCGGTCTCGACGGCTGCGGGCTCGGCGGGCGCAGCCTTGGTGGCGGCGACCTTGGGCGTCGCGGTACCGGTCGCGTCGGACGCGGTGCCGCGGGTGGTCCGGCCACGGGTGCCGGTGCCGGGAGTCTTGCGGGTGGTCATGCGTCTCTCTCCGTTCGGTTCCGCGTAGAGCGGGCTGCCGATCCTGGGCGGCAAAGCGCGGGTCCCTGTATCCGGTCGGCCCCGGGCGAACGGCCGGGGCGGTGGGGCTGCGGAACAATGAAACCGGACAGCGAGGCCGAGGCATGCAGTTACCCAAGCCATGCTGCGCTGCAACATAACTTAACGCCTTCATACCACTCAGGTCAAGCCGGCGTGGTTGTCGCGGTGCAGCCGTCAGCGGCCGTAATCGACCCCCGCAATGCCGTTTTCCACCACCGTCAGGGTGAAGGGCGAATGGCCGTTGACCAGCCCGCCATCCTGCGACCGTGTGGGCGGGTTGGTCACGGTCGGCCGCGGTTCCTGCGGCGGCACGGGATTTCCATCCACCGAAAACAGGATCTGCGGATGGAAGGCCCGGAACGCAGGATCGGGATATTCGGCGGCCCAGAAACCGAACCGCCCATCCACACAGCGTGCCACCGTCCAGTAGAAGCCGAGGGAATGCAGCCGCTCGCCCGCAGGTGCAGGCTCGAAAGCCCCGCCAGCCGCCAGCCGGTCCAGGATCGCGGCGGTCTGTGCGGCATCCAGGCGCACCCGCGCCTCGACCGGCGCCCAGGGTGCCCCCAGCTGCGGGACCCGGATCCGGGTCAGGTCGGCCCGCTGCCAGACATTGGTGGTGAGTTCGGATCCGGAGATGCGGGCCCGGCCATCGCGGATGACGACCAGATCATAGGTTCGGACCTGCTCGGGGAAGACGGCGTTGTAGACCAGCCGGTAGCGGTCCGGCGCCCCGATCATGCAGCTGCGGGCAAGTTCGCCGCCGCCGACATAATCGAACCAGGTGAAGCTGCGGGTGATCGGATCGCCCGCGGGCCCGGTGGCGGCACAACCGGTGGTGACAAGCGCCACCACCGTCGCAGCGAACCAGGCGAACCGCCGGGGCCGCGTTGCGCGGCCGGCGGCGGGGTTCGGGGGCATCTTTCCTGACATGCGCGCTCCTTCGGTCACACCCTGGGCGAGGAAACAGAATTAAGCCCATACACAACAAGAATTTTCGGGTTGCCGCAACCACCCGGGCATGGCTAGGATGCAAGTCCACGGATCAACAGCCGTTCATCCACCGCATCACGCCGGGTTGCTCCTTTCCGCTGATGGAACGGGTCCGGGTGCGGCGGATGCGGATGGGTTGCGCGCGGATGTTCCACCATTCGCGTGAAACCTGCGGTCGTGCCTTCGTGCAGAGCGACCGGCCGACGGGAGGCCGGGCCTTCTGCCTGCAGGACAAGGTCGGGATCCGGGGCGCGGAGATCAATGGTTCCAGCCCGGCCGGGATGCACGGCCGGGCGAAAACGACGGGGACGGACGCTATGATATTCGGTCGCAACAGCCGGCTGCGGATTGCCCTGCCCGACGGATGCGCCCGGTCTGGCGCGTCCGCCCGCGGGTCCGCCGCCCTGCCCGCATCCGGCCTGGTCCGGCTGATGATGGTGCTGCTGGTGGCGCTGATCGCCGGCACCGGCTTCGCCCGCACGGCTGCCGCCGGCTATGCCGCATTGATCGTCGAGGCAGAGACCGGCCGCGTGCTCTATGCGAAGAACGCCGACGTGCGCAACTACCCGGCGTCGCTCACCAAGATGATGACGCTGTACATGACCTTCGAGGCGCTGAAGGCAAAGCGGCTGACCATGGACCAGGCGCTGCCGGTCTCGGCCCGCGCGGCCGGCATGGCGCCCACCAAGCTGGGCCTGCGCGCCGGCCAGACCATCAAGGTCGAGGATGCGATCTATGGCCTGATCACCAAATCGGCCAATGACGCGGCCGTGGTGCTGGCCGAGGCTCTGGGCGGCAGTGAAATCGCCTTCGCCCGGATGATGACCGCCAAGGCCCGCAAGCTGGGGATGGACAAGACCACGTTCCAGAACGCCAACGGCCTGCCCAACCGGCACCAGTTTTCCACCGCCCGCGACATGGCGACGCTGGCCGTGCACCTGATGAACGACTTCCCCCGGGAATACGCGATGTTCTCGACCAAGTCGTACAACTACAAAGGGCAGCCGCTTCGCAACCACAACCGGATGCTCAGCTCCTATACCGGCACGGACGGGATCAAGACCGGCTACACCCGCGCCTCGGGCTTCAACATCGTGGTCTCGGCCGTGCGCAACGACCACCGCCTGATCGGTGTCATCTTCGGCGGGTCCAGCGCCGCATCCCGCGACCAGACGGTTGCCGGGCTTCTGGACAAGGCCTTCGTGCGTCTCGCGGCGGAAAGCCCGGCCGAACGGCAGCGCGCCATCGCCCAGGCGCGCGCCCGCGGGGAGCTGCAGATCGCCAGGCTGGACCGTGATCTGGATGATATCGGCGGAGCCTCGGTCAAGGTCGCCTCGATCAGCGCCGCCCAGATCGCCGCCGCCGAGCGTGACATGACCGGAGAGGCCGCAATCGCCGCGGTGGATGAAGACGATGCCGAGTTCGGCAATGATGCGGCACCGCAGGCCATCGTCCAGACCGCCGCACTCGACGTGCCCGCCGCAACGCCAGTCGCCGCAGCCCCAGTCGCCGCAGCACCCGTCGCAACCGCGCCAGTGGCCGCGGCCCCTGCACCGCAGCCCGTCGCCCAGGGCGACACCCAGTACGCCGCCATTGCGCCGAAGCCGCGGGTTTTCGATACGCAGGGCCGCTGGGGCATTCAGTTCGGCGCCTTCGGTCGCGTCGATGCAGCCCAGGGGCTGGTGACCCGCGCCCAGGATCTGCTGCCGGCTGATCTGCGCGCCGGTGCTCAGACGGCCGTGGAGCCGCATTCGGTCGGCGGCCGTTACATCTATCGTGCCCGCATGATGGGCTTCGAGGGCGAGCGCCCGGCCCGCCAGGCCTGCGCCTTGCTCGACAAGCGCGGCATCGCCTGCATTCTGGTGCCGCCGATCACGGCGCTGTCGGCCGCCGGCTGATCCATCTGCATCTTCACACGCAGGGGCGCCCGCCTTCCGGCCGGGCGCCTTTTTCATGGAGGATGCCGGGTTTCATGGGGTGCGTCGAGCCGGATACAGCGAGCCGCCCGCCCCTTGACCGGCGCAGCGGCAGACGCCACCCTTGACCCCTCATTCACGCCCGCCGGCCCCGCCCGGAGGGCACCGGCCGACGGGACCCGCATCGCATGAAAACCTATCTGATCGTCATGGCCCCGGTGCTGCTCGGCATCCTGTTGCTGGGGCTTTCGGTGGGGGCGGTCGACTGGCTGTCGGTGATCGTGGTCGTGGCGATCATGACCGTGCTCTTCGCCTTCACCATGTGGTACCGGCCCCGCCGCTGAGGCTTATACGCCGCTCGGATACATACCTCGCCGACCTGCGGAGACCATGTCCCGTGAACACTCCCTCCGCCACTCCGAAGGGCCAGCGGCCAGATGGCCGTGTGCTGGTTTTCGGTTCGGTCAATCAGGATCTGGTGCTCGCCTGCCGGCATCTGCCGGCGGCAGGGGAAACCGTGGCCGCGGGCGATCCCCTGCAATTGCCGGGCGGCAAGGGCGGCAATCAGGCTTTCGCCGCAGCCCGCGCCGGCGCCCGCACCTCCCTGGTCGCCGCAGTCGGCGATGATGCGGCGGCAGATACGGCCCTTGCCGGCCTTGCTGCTGCCGGCTGCGACATCTCGGGCGTGATCCGCACACACCGCCCCACCGGTCTCGCCATCGTCGCCGTGGGACCGCGCCGGGCGGGTGATGACCGCACCGACAACCAGATCATCGTCTCCCCCGGCGCCAATGACGACCTGGACGATATGGCGGTGGAGGGCGCGCTGCTTGCAGGCGCCGTGCTGGTCACCCAGAATGAGACCCCCGCCGCTGGCATCGCCCGGCTCCAGGCCCGCGCCGCCGCATGCGGCGCCGTGGTGATCCACAACGCCGCCCCGGCCCGTGGGGCGGATGAACTGCCGCTGGCTCCGGTGGATCATCTGGTGGTGAACGAGACCGAATGGGCGGCCTTCGCTGGTGACGCCCCGGATCCCGACGCCCCCGATGCGGTCCTGGCCGCCGCCATCCGGTCCGGCCGTCGCGCCGCGGGGCTCCGCCCCGAACAGGTGGTGGTGATGACGCTGGGGGCAGCCGGCGCCCTGATTGCCGACGACACCGCACTGGTGCGCCAGCCATCGGCCCCCGTGCCGGTGGTGGACAGCACCGGGGCGGGTGATGCCTTCGTGGGCGCCTATGCGGCCGCTCTCGCCCGCGGTGCGGATGCGGCCCGGGCCCTGGCCGAAGGGGTTGCGGCCGGCGGACTTGCCTGTGCCGCACTGGGGGCACGTGCCGCAACCCCGGATATCCTGGCGATCCGGGCAGCAGCGGCGGCCCTGCCCGCCGCGCGCCACATCGCCCTCAATCGGATCGGCTGACCATCCGGCCGCCCGCTTATTCCGCCCGATAGGCCAGACGCATCGCCCCCCAATGGCGGCCGCGAATCGTGATCGGCACGGCCAGATCCTTCATCAGCGTAAACTGCCCGCCTCCCATGTCGCGACGATAGGTCTGCAGCAGGAACCGCTTGGTGCTGCGGGCCGCACGCAACCCCGTGCGGTCGTCGAACTTCCGTCGGTTGCGGGAATTGGCCGCGTTCCACATCGGATCGCGCCCCTGGGGCTTCGAGAACTTCGCATTATGGGTGGGCAGATAGCCGTTGCGATCCACAGCGGCGCAGAACACCACCCTGGGATCGATTGCCAGAACCGGTTCCTGAATCGCCGGAAGGACCCGATCACAAAGCTCGGTGAACCGGGTGGTGTACTGCACCGGATCCGATCCCGGGACCGGCCGGTAGCTTTCGTCGAACACATCCGCGATATCGATCCGCCCGGCAGCCAGTGCCGTTTCGAACGCCTCGATCGCCTGTGCCGCAGCCCGGGTTGCGGCGGCGATGAACGGTGTGTCGACGGTCTCGGCTCCGGCACCGGCCGTCAGCTCGATCAGGTTCTCGGACAGATCGAGCAGCTCCACCAGACGCGCATCGGCCTCGTCGAGCCGGGCGCGCGACTGGGCGACGCCCGTGTTCAGCTCGCGCATTTCCGCGCTGACCTGATTGCAGACGGTGGTGTTGGATGCCGCCTGGCCGGCGATACGGCCGACCTCGCCGCCGATCATGCCCACGGCATCCGCCAGCCCGTCGATGACACCGCCGATCCGCCCGGTGCCCTCACGCACATGCTCCGCCTTGCCGAGTGTCCGCCCGCTGGCATCGACCAGCGCCCTGACCTCCAGGCCCAGCTCGCCCAGGGTCTGCGAGATCTGGGCGGTGGCTTCCTGGGTGGACCGGGCGAGGCTTTTGACCTCTCCGGCCACCACGGCAAAGCCGCGGCCGGCCTCTCCGGCCCGCGCCGCTTCGATCGTGGCATTGAGGGCCAGCAGGTTTGTCTGTTTGGCGATGCCGTCGATCTGGCTTGAGACCTTGCCCACCCGGTCAAGCGCCTGGGCCAGCACATCAAGCCTGCGGGCGATGTCGGCTACGCTGCCCGTCAGCTCGCGGATCTCGTCCAGCGTCTGTGCCGCTTCGGCGCGGGAGCTGGCGGCCTGACGAGCCGCTTGCGCCGCCCGCTCATCGGCGGTCCGGGCCGCCTGATCGATCGCGCGGTTGTCTTCGGCCATGCGGTCGACCAGGCCGGTCAGTCCGCCAAGGCCGTCAGACTGGCCACGCAGGGCGCGGGTCACCTCGTCAACCTTGCCGACGATGTCGGCAATCCGCACCCCCAGCCCTCCGGCCCGATCGGCCAGCCGGGCGATCGTGTCGCTCATCGACAGGCCGTCACCACGGGCAGAGTGATCCATCATGGTCATTGTGGTCATCTATCCTCCCCAGGATTCGGCGCCCCCATACGGCTTGATGCGCTTCGCACGCATTCTTTCCGTCATGATGTCGCAACTGTACCGTTCGTGCCAGCCTGCCGGCCCGGAAGCCAAGGACCCCGGGACCAAGGTCGGGGGTGACAGAGGGGCCGGGCAGGTACCTGGCCTGTGGAGCAGGGCTTGTGAAGGCCGCCGGGCAGGCATAGAACAGGGGCGCGCGCCCCTCCCTGCACCCGAGGGACGCCCGTCTCCCGCGGCCCAAGTCGTCCGGGCCGCTGCACGAAGGTTGGGATCTTGCCCGAATTCCTCGTCTCCGCCGACGGCCTCGGCGCGCTTCTGACCGTCATCATGATCGACGTCGTGATGTCGGGCGACAATGCGGTGATCATCGGCATGGCCGCCGCCGGCCTGCCCGCAGCCCTTCGCCGCAAGGCGATCATCTACGGCATCCTGGCAGCCACGATCCTGCGCATCACTTTCGCGGCGGTCACGGTCGAACTGCTGGCGATCATCGGCCTGACGCTGGCCGGCGGCATTCTTCTGCTCTGGGTCGCCTGGAAAATGTGGCAGGAACTGCGCCACGCCCGCAGGGCTGCGGCCGCCGAAGCCGCCGCTGCGGCAACCGCCCCAGGCTCAGCCCCCGCCGATGGCGTGGACGACCTTCCGGCAGAGACGGCGGCAGCGCCCAAGACCATGCGTCAGGCGTTGACGGCCATCATCATCGCCGACGTATCGATGTCGCTCGACAACGTTTTGGCGGTGGCTGGTGCCGCGCGTCATCACATGGAGGTTCTGGTCATCGGCCTGGTGCTGTCGATCGCGCTGATGGGCCTTGCCGCGAACTATGTCGCCAAGCTGCTGGAACGCCATCACTGGCTGGCCTATGTCGGCCTCGCCATCATCAGCTATGTGGCGCTCGACATGATCTGGCGCGGCAGCAACGAGGTGATGCACGCGGCCGGCGCCGGCTTCTGACCGCCACCATCCCTGCCGACGCAAAGAAAAAGGGCCGCCCCTGACCGGGAGCGGCCCTTTCCATGTCGGATCAGGCGGCAGGCGGATCAGGCGGCGAGAGCCGCCGGCACCTCGACGCCGGCCGCCGTCAGCACCCGGGCCAGCTCACCCTTCAGCGCCGCCAGCCGGGCATCATCGGCCGCCTCGGCCCGGGCCACCAGCACCGCCTGGGTGTTGGAGGCGCGCAGCAGCCACCAGCCGCCGTCGACCTTCACACGCACACCGTCGGTCCGGTCGACCAGGGCACCCTCGGCGGCAAGTGTCGCGGCAATCTCGGTGACCACCTGGAACTTGCGATCGTCGGCGCAGGGGATGCGGATCTCGGGCGTGTTGACCATGTCGGGCAGGCCATCGCGGATGGCGGTGATGCTCTCGCCCGTGGTCGCCAGCTGGTCCAGCAGGCGGACGGCGGCATAGAGCGCGTCGTCATAGCCGTAATAGCCATCGGCGAAGAAGACATGGCCGCTCATCTCGCCGGCGAGCGGGCTTGCCGTCTCCTTCATCTTGGTCTTGATCAGCGAATGGCCGGTCTTCCACATCACCGGCGTGCCGCCCAGACGGGCGATCTCGTCGAACAGGGCCTGGCTCGCCTTCACGTCGGCGATGATGGTCGCGCCGGGGATGCGGTCGATGATCGGGCGGGCCAGGATCATCAGCAGCTGATCGCCCCAGAGGATACGCCCCTTGCCGTCGACCACGCCGATGCGGTCGCCGTCGCCGTCGAAGGCGATGCCCAGATCGGCACCTTCCTCGGCCACCTTCGCGATCAGATCGACCAGGGTGTGCGGCTCGGTCGGGTCGGGGTGATGGTTCGGGAAGGTGCCGTCGATATCGGCATAGAGCAGCACATGGCGGCCGGGAAGGTTGCGCACCACCATGGTCAGCGCCTCACCCGCGGCGCCGTTGCCGGCATCCCAGACCACCACGGGTTCGCGGGCGACCGTCTTGAACAGCCCCTCGGTCAGCCGGGCGACATAGGCCGACAGCACATCGGGCGCATCATTGTCGGCCCCCGTCGCCGGTGCCGGCAGAAGCCCGCCCTCGGCCGCGATCCGGCCCATCTCGCGGATATCTTCTCCGAAGAAGGGCTTGCCGAGCATGACCATCTTGAAACCGTTCTGGTCCGGCGGATTGTGCGAGCCGGTAACCATGATGCCGCCGTCGACGCCACGGGTCTGGGCGGCGTAGTAGAGCATCGGGGTGGGGCCCAGACCCACACGGATCACATCGACGCCGCCTTCGGTCAGCCCGCGCACCAGCGCCGCTTCCAGGTCGGGCGAGCTTACCCGGCCATCACGACCGACGGCGGCGGACGCGCCGCCGCGGGCCTTCAGCATATAGGCGAAGACCCGCCCGATGGCATAGGCGTCCTCGGTCCCCAGGGTCTCGCCGATGATGCCGCGGATGTCGTATTCGCGCAGCACGGTCGGATGGAAGCGGTGGACGAGCTTGGTCACGAACGGCCTCTCAGGGTCGGTTGGAAGAATGGCTCGGGGGGGTAGAATGGCAGCAGCAACCGGTTCAGCCAAGGCCCGGGGCCGGGCGGCCGATCGAGCTGTAGTCGAAGCCGCGGGCGGCCATCTCTTCCGGCTTGTAGACATTGCGCAGATCGACCATCACCGGAGCCTTCATCACCGCCTTCACCCGATCAAGATCAAGGGCGCGGAACTGGTTCCATTCGGTGACCAGCACGGCGACATCGGCTCCGGTGACGGCATCATAGGCATCCTCGGCCCAGACCACACGGTCGAGCAGGCGGCGCGCCTCGGTCATGCCCTCGGGATCATAGGCCCGGACGGTGGCGCCGGCGCGGGTCAGGGCCGGCACGATGTCCAGGCTCGGCGCCTCGCGCATGTCGTCGGTATTGGGCTTGAAGGTCAGGCCCAGCACACCCACGGTCTTGCCGGCAAGGCTGCCGCCGGCGGCCGCGATCACCCGGTCGGCCATGCGGCGCTTGCGGGCCTCGTTGGAGACGACGACCTGCTCCACCAGCGAGAGCGGCGCGTTGTATTCCTGGGCCGTCGAGACCAGGGCGCGGGTGTCCTTGGGAAAGCAGGATCCGCCGAAGCCCGGGCCGGCATGCAGGAACTTGCGACCGATGCGACCGTCCAGGCCGATGCCGCGGGCGATATCCTGTACGTTTGCGCCCACCTTCTCGCACAGATCCGCCACCTCGTTGATGAAGGTGATCTTGGTGGCGAGGAAGGCGTTGGCCGCATATTTGATCAGCTCGGCGCTCTCGATCGTGGTGTGGACGATCGGCGTCTCCATCAGGAAGAGCGGCCGGTAGAGCTCGGTCATCATTTCGCGCGCCCGCGCCGTCTCGGTCCCCACCACCACGCGGTCGGGGTGCATGAAGTCTTCGATCGCCGAACCTTCCCGAAGGAATTCCGGGTTCGAGGCCACATCGAAGGACAGATCCGGGCGGGTTTCGGCCAGAAGGGCCTTCACCTTGGCACCTGTGCCGACCGGCACGGTAGACTTGGTCACCACCAGCCGGTAGCCGTCGGCAGCCATGGCCACCTGGCGCACGGCCTCGAAAACATAGCTGAGATCGGCATGGCCGTCACCGCGGCGACTGGGCGTGCCGACCGCGATGAACACGACCTCTGCATCGCGTACCGCCTGGGCCAGATCGGCGGTGAAACCCAGATGGCCCGAGCGCACATTGCGGGCGACCAGATCGTCGAGCCCGGGCTCGTAAATCGGGATCTCACCACCGAGCAGCCGCTCAATCTTCGGCCGGTCATGGTCGACACAGACGACCGAATGGCCGAATTCGGAGAAGCAGGTGCCCGACACGAGGCCGACATAGCCCGTGCCGATCATCGCGACGCGCATGGAAGTCAATTCCTTTGCCAGTGAGCGCGAACGGCGCGCAGGGCCCCCGATCCCGTCCCGAAAAACGTGACCGCGGGCCCTGCGCGCCGAACTATAGCCTTACTGGGCGGCGTCGCGGTAGGCCGAAAGGCGCTCGGCCAGGAAGTCCTTCACCTGGTCGCGCAGATCGACGCGAGCCAGCGAGAAGGCGATATTGGCCTGGATGAAACCGGCCTTATCGCCGCAATCGAAGCGTTCGCCGTCGAAGCGCACCGCATGGAAGGGGTGGCTTTCGACCATGGCGCGGATCGCGTCGGTCAGCTGGATCTCGCCACCCGAACCGCGCTCGTGGCGGCCCAGATGATCGAAGATCTCAGGCTGCAGGATGTAGCGGCCGATCACCGCGGTGCGCGACGGCGCCTCGTCGGATTTCGGCTTCTCCACCATGCCCCGGGCGGTGACCAGACGGCCATCGTCCTGAGCGATGTCGATGATGCCATAGCGGGAAGTATGCTCGGGCGAGACATCCATCGCGGCCACGACATTGCCACCCTTCTGCTCGTAGACCTCGACCATCTGGCTGAGGCACGGGCGGTCGGCAAGCACCAGATCGTCCGCCAGCAGCACGGCAAAAGGCTCGTTGCCGACAAGATGGCGGGCGCACCACACGGCATGGCCCAGGCCCATCGGCTCCTGCTGACGGGTATAGGACACGTTGCCAGCCTTCGGCAGCCAGCGACGCAGCTGGGTCAGCTGGTCGTGCTTGCCGCGCTCCTGCAACGTCCACTCCAGTTCAAAAGACTGGTCGAAATGGTCTTCAATGGCGGTCTTGTTCCGGCCGGTGACGAAGATCAGCTCTTCGATGCCGGCGGCGCGCGCTTCTTCCACAGCGTACTGGATCAGCGGCTTGTCGACGACCGGCAGCATTTCCTTGGGCATGGCCTTCGTGGCCGGAAGGAAGCGCGTGCCCAGGCCACCGACGGGGAAGACGGCTTTGCGAACGGGCTTGGTGTTGCTCATGGACCTAATCGCTGGATCGAATTCTTGAGGCGTTCTTCGGAACGATCGTCCGACCGGTCACGTGTCATTCGATATCGCGGCCCATGCTGCCCACATGGTCCGCAGCGGATGCACGGCACTTCCTCGCCTCGGGCAGGCGTGCCGTCGATCCGCCGATCGACCCGACATATATTGCATCGCAGCAGAACACGATGCGACGCCTTTTTTGACCTGCCCCCATTTTGTCACCAGAGGCAATCATACGGCATCAAAGGTCACATGTCTGACCGACGAACGGCACAACTTATAGCCTTGAACGGCCGCCAACGCAAATGAGGCCCTGAGCGCAGGGGGCGACGGCCGCGTTCAGATCATGCGCGCGAACGCGATCCGAGAAGGCGGTCACGGGCTGCATTTACCCGCGCCGCAAGCGCTGCACTGCCCCCATGATCGGGATGAACCCGGGCCATCATCCGCCGCCAGGCGGCGGTGATTTCGGCGGCCCCTGCACCGGGCTCCACCCCCAGGATGGCGCACGCCTCGGCCTCGGACAGCTCGTCCGCAACCCCGGCATCGGCCCGGGCCCCGCCATTGCCCGCAGGTTGGTCGGACCAGCCCGGCCCATAGGTCCGTTCCCCCCAGTTTTCCAGCAGGCGGGCACCGTCGACATCCTCCACCCGCAAGCGTCGCAGCAGCGCGGTGAGGGTATCGACATCCAGTTCCTCAAGGTCGCGCCCCCGCTCCGGCCCGTCGAGCACCACGCCCGACATCATGCCGGTATCGGGATCGAGCGTCATGCGCAGGCTGCGGGTCTCGATCGTACGCGGACGGCTGCGGGCTGTACCAGCCGCCCCCAGACCGGATGCAGATCCGGCCCGCTGATTCCGGGCTCTGCGCAACAGGTGCCAGACCGGCATCAGCCCAAGGGCCGTGCGGGCCAGGCGCGCGGCCAGTGGCAGGGCGGCCGCCACCACGGCAGCCACGGCCGGCCATTTGCCGGTCACGGCAAGCAGCACGGCAGCGATCGCCGCCATCACCACCAGCCCCCACAGGCCGGCACGCTTCAGCACAGCCCGATCCAGCCGTCCAAGACGTCCACCCAGGATCAGGGCGGCGATCAGGCTGGCGAGACCGGCAAGAAGGGCCCAGATCACACGCTCATCCCCATCATGCGCTCAACGCCCGCCCATGCGCCCGACCAGCAGACGCAGGGCCGCAGGGTCGGCCCGACCGGGACGATCCAGGGCGGCCGGGCCGTGGGTCGCCACCGCGGCAACCGCGCCCAGCAGGGCCCGCAGGCGGTCGGGGGCAGCCGGATCGAAGGGCAGCAGCGCGCCGCCGGTGATCCGGGCGATATGCCCGAAGGCGGCGGCGACCTCGGGATTGCGCCCTTCCTGGAACATGAAGGCCCGCACCCCGAGCATGGCCAGGTCTGCCGCCCCCGCCTCCAGCGCCGCCATCGGTTCCTCCACGGCATCTCCCACGAAGATCAGCCCGCGGACGGGGACAGCCCGCGCTTCGGCCACGGCATGGACGAGGACACGGGCCAGCTGGGTCCGGCCCGCCCGACAATCGATCCGCGACATCACGCGCGCCAGCGCCAGTGCGTCGCCGGCCCATCGGCTGGCGCGGCATTCATCGATGCCCCGGTAATAGACCAGCTGGACCGTAAGCCCGCCATCACCGGCGACACGGAACATCTCTCCCTGCAACCCCTGGGCAAGATCCCAACCGGGCTGTCGGCTCTGGGTCGCATCCATTGCCAGAATCAGGCGCGCCGCGGCACCGCCGGAGGCAGCCGGTCGGGCCGGCACGCTTCGCCGCGCCTCGGCCAGAAAGCCTTCGACCTCGGCAGAGGTGGCCGGCGGGCGCGCGGAGCCGCCAGGACGAAGGTCTCGGGTCATGCCGGTCTCCCGCAGGTCTTACGGCGCATGAAGCGGATCTCCACACGCTCGTTTCCTACATGGGGAGTCAGAGCGCCGCGGAAAGGGGCCGTATGCAGAGAGGCGGGGCTCAGAGGATCAGGTCGCGGCCGTCCAGCATCGGCAGACGCAGGGCCTCGATCAGGCCGCGCACCTCGTGCCGGGCGGCGATGTGCGACATGGAGAGCGAGATGTTCGCATCCACGTCACGCAGGTCGAGCATGGTGAGCCCGCGCAGGAACAGCTCGCGATAGATGACCCGATCGCCGAAACCCGGTGCGACGCGGAAGCCGACCCGGCGCGACAGCTGCTCCACCACCCGGCTCATATCGCGCTTGTTCCGGCTTTCCGTCGACGACAGGCGATTGCGCATGACCACCCAGTCGATGGTGCCGCGATCGCGGATCGCACGGGTCTTCTTCTCGTTCCAGACCATCTCGGCATAGACGCTGGGGCCCAACACCTTCAGCGTTTCCGGGTCCACCCGGGCCAGCACGTCCAGATCGATGAAGCTGTCATTGATCGGGGTGATCAGGGTGTCGGCGAAGGAATGGGCCAGGCGGGCGAGAAAGTGGTCACTGCCGGGGCTGTCGATGATGACGACGTCGTTGTCGCGGGCCAGACGCGCGAGGGCGCCGACGAAGGCCTCCCGCTCATCCGCCTCCATCTCGGCCCGGCTCGGCTTGTCGGATCGCGGGATGACCGCGCTTTCCGGCACCGGCATCCAGGCCTGCTGCTCACGGGCGAAAGCGGCACGATTCTCGATATAGCGGCTGATGGTGCGCTGGCGGCTGTCGATATCGATCACACCCACCTTCTGGCCAAGCTTCATCAGCCCCACTGCCAGATGCATGGCCGTGGTCGACTTGCCGGAGCCACCCTTCTCGTTGCCCAGCACGATGATATGCGCAGGGATCTGACCGCCCATGCCTCGCTTCCCCTCAGCCCGCGCGAACCCGGTCCTTCCGGCCGCCTCCGCCCCGTCCGGACGTCATCATGACCTGAAACGTCCTGCCCCAGAAGAGGCCGCCGCACGATAGCCGGGTGAGACGGCGGGTCAAGCGCGCGTTGGCCGCATCGTTCAGGAAAATCCCTGCCCTGACAGAGGAATATGGCGGGCCGGGCGGCAGCAGCCGGCACCGACAAAGAAACGGCCGGCGGATCACATGATCCGACCGGCCGTAAAGTCGACAGTGTGGAGAGGTAACCGAAGAGCCTAAGCAGAAGATGGATGAAGAGGCACCAAAACTTCGAGAGTCGATCCGGGTTGAGGGTCGAGCGGAAAGCACTCACCCCCGCTTCAAGCACTCCGTCCGTGCCCTCAACCCGGCCAGTCCTGCCTTTCGGAAGGACATTCAGTCTCGTGAAGCCGTCCCTTCGAGGTGATTAGACCAACTTTACTTCCGTCGGTCAAATCTTTTTTTCGCCCTCTTGGTTTTGATACCATTTCGTCTTCATAAGACCAGCAGGCGACACATCGAATACTGATGATGCGCTGTGCATCATCAGAACCCGATCGGGGCGCTCCCCGCCCCGCCACCTGCGTCGGGGATATTATTAGCAATGGCCGTGCCAAATCCCCCAAAGCCCGGAATCGCAGGGGTTTGGGTGCTACATCCGGCCCCTTGTTCCAGCCTCGGCCTCGTTTCTGCACATTTTTAAGGCGATACATGCATGTCCGACGGAGTATCGCCCATTCATTGTGCAATGCACCCTCGCAATAGCGAAGGGGCGCCGCCCTCGCAGGCGACGCCCCTTCCGATGCAGACGGACGAATCAGAGGAACTTGCGGCCCCGGGTCCAGTCGTCCGGCACGTCGAGGCCCAGTTCACGCAGCTGCGGCACGATATGGGCGCAGTAGCGCTGGCGGGCTTCCTCGTTGGTGTATTTGCGCAGGCCCCACTTCACGTAGAGCTTCGAGCGCTCGCTCTCGGAGCGGCCGAAGAGGTCGAGCATCGTCGACCACCACACACCTTCCAGCTCGGCCTGCACCAGGGCGCGACCTTCGGGCGTGGCGCAGAACTGCTTCACGATGCGGCGGCCCTGGGCGACATGGTTGTATTCGTCCATGACGATCGAGATGCACATGTCGGCGATCGGCTTGTACGAGGACTGGGCCATTTCCTCGATCATGGCCAGCACCGCGCCTTCGCCGATCATCGAGAACAGGCCGCGCTGCACCCAGTTGTCGATCTTGCGCACCGCATCGGTGCGATAGTGCTGCCGCTCCTGGAAGTGCTGATCCATCATATAGTAGACGTCGATGCCCAGATCCTTGAGCACCTCGGCACCGCGGATGAAGTGGTCGACCTCTTCGGCGGCGCGCTCGCAGCACATCTTGCGCTCATACGGATCCGGCGCCATCGGATAAAGCAACTGGGTGTAGTCGTCGGCACCGGTCAGCTCGCCCTCGGTATGGGCCCGGAGCTGATGGATGACCAGCTCCTGATACTCCTTGGGCATCTTGTAGAACTGCTCGGGCCCCTCGACGACCAGGGGGGCTTCGGCGGCGCTTGCAACGGACTCGTTCATGTCCTGTCTCCGGATTTACCTGTGATTGAGAATATGGCCACAGTTTCCCCCTGAGGCCGATCGGCTGGCGGTGCATGGCCGCCGGCTCGTTGGATCAGATCCGGGCGACCAGCCCCGTGGCGGTCGCACCGATCCGGCCCTGATCATCGACGACCGTCACCTCGACCGTGAACAGGTCGCCCTGCCGGCCGACCACCCGCCCCCGTCCCTGGAAGGGGCCGGGGCTGAGTGGTTCCGCCAGCTTGATGGCGCTTTCGAGCGTGGCACACCGCGCTCCGCCGGCCGCCAGAATGGCAGGCACGGCAAGGGCGCAATCGGCCACCCCCATGATCATGACCACGTTGATCGCCGGCCCCGCCGCCCCCGGCTCGACATGCTCGGGCCCCGGATCCGCCACCCGAGCCACCACTGCCCCATCGGGGCCGGCGGTCACCCGGATGCCGGAATGGACCAGCACATCAAGCGCGTTCAGGCGGCTGAGCACGGCATCCAGGGTTTCCCCCTCCGGACCCGCGGCCAGATCTGCAGCCGTCATACCCTCCCCTCCCCGCAAGGTGCGTCCCGCAGGATGGCGATCAGTGTCCGACACCCTGGAACTGAGCAGAGACGGGGATCGCCGGTGCATGTGGCACACGCGCCGGCACGTCACTGTTGTCCTCGGCCTCTTCCATGGGGCCGGCACGCTCCGCCTTCATCGCCTGATGCGCCACGGCATAGGGGTTGAAGGGTGTCCAGATGAACTGGTTCCAGTACCCCTCGGCGATGCCGATCCAGGTCTCCAGCATCTCGCGGCTGTCCAGGAAACGGTCCATGCTGACCATCAGCCAGGAATTGACCGCCTGGCTGTCGCGGCAGCCGTCGCAATGGCCCGAGGTGCAGCAGAACTTCACCGTCTTGAGGTCCGCCGCCCAGGTGTTGAAGAAGGGCAGCACCGGGTTGCCGTTCTCCAGCCGTTCGGCATGATCCGGATGGTCGATGCTGATCGACGGGCAGACGTCGTAGCCGAAATCGGCGCCCCAATGTGTCCGGCCGGTGATCATCGCCTCGATATAATAGGGATGGCTCAGCACCACATCCGGATAGAGCGCCTTGACCCTCAGCGCCTCGGCCAGCAGGGCATCCTGATGGGCCTGGGCGGTTGGATCGTCGGTCCCGTATTTGCTGTAGAAGTTGAACGACAGCCGGTTGCCGTTCGCCGCGATGCGCCGGACGGTCTCCTCGATGTATTCGATGCCGTCCTCGGTCAGCGCATAAACGAAATTCGCCCGCGGATCCTGGTGATAATTTTCGAGCACCGTCTCGAACAGACCGGTGAACTGCCGGCCGCTCGGCTTGATCGCGCGCAGTTCGTCATCGAGCTTGCCGCCGCCAAACAGGGTCAGCATCACGTTGACGTCCTCGAAGCCCTCCCAGGGCAGACGCCGGAGGCCGTTCGACGAGACCGTCACATAGCGCAGGTGCTTCACGAACAGCCGCAGACGATCCGGGAACAGCGTCGGCTCGCCACCGATCACCAGCGCGGCGTTCACCCGCCGGCGCTTCGTCTCGTCGATGAGGAACGTCTCCAGCGTCGCCAGGTCCTTGACCTCGCGGGTCGCGGTATCGTGGCCGTATTCGAAGAACCAGCAGCCCTTGCAGCGGATGTTGCAGGCGTTGGTCAGATGATACTCAGTGACCCTGACATTCCGGGCATGAGTCAGGATGCGGTTGAGACGGGCCCCGAGGACGGGGTCGTCCGCCGTCAGAGCCTGGACGCGCGCCACACGTTCACGCGACCGGGCCTTTCGCAGCTCGGATTTCATCGTCGTCCCCCTTTTCTCCGCCGTCGCCGGCAATGGCTGTGCCGGCCGTGCCGATGCGGCGGTTCATGTCGTCCCGATCAAAAAGGGTCGGGTGCCCCGCGCGGGTTGGGTCCGGTATCGGCCCGCTGTCGCTTTCATTGAGGGCGTCTACATCCCTGGCGTGTATTAGAGCAACTTCCAGGATGTATTCTCAACACAAAAAGCGATTGGATTTCGCATCATGAACGCAGAAGGGGAGTTGGATCTGTACACAGCCTGGCGCGTTTCATATCGCGCAACGCGCGCGCCCATCCGAAAAATCAAGAATGAGAACCGGTAATTATCTGATTTAAATACAAAAAGGCGAGGCATCCGCATGCTGGAGCGGCCCTCGCCTGATGGTCTATGAAATGGAAGAATTGCATTCCAATGCATTCAATAAACATGCAATAGAATGCAGAGTACCGACCTGCCCGGATAGGCAGTCTCAGCCCGGAACCCGAGGATCCACGGGCACTTCCCGTACAGGTGTGAAGATCGTCTCCATCCAGGATGCATGGGTCAGCAGTGCTGCCTCATCCGCCGGCCGGCCGACCAGTTGCAGACCGAAGGGCAGATCGCCCGCCATGCGTCCGGCCGGCAGCGACATCGCCGGCGTGCCGGTCAGCGTGATCGCGAAGGTGAGCGCCAGCCACGAGACATAGGTCTCGAACCGATGGCCTTCGATTTCCTCCAGCGCCCGGATGGTGTGGGGGAAGGGCGGCGTCAGCACGGTGGGGGTCAGCACCAGATCGACGCGGGAAAGCTCGTCGATCAGATCCAGCGTCATCTTCGCCCGCGCCCGCTCGGCCCGGCCCAGGGTTGCCGCATCCAACCCCAGCCCGTGTTCGATGTTCCAGACCAGGTCCGGCTTCAACCGGTCGCGATGGGTATGCAGCATGTCCTCGTGCAGGGTGGCCATCAGCCCGGCGCGCAATGCCTTGAAGGCGCTCTCTGCCTCGGCGAAGCTGGTCTTGAGCGGCACGATCTCGACCCCCTCGGCCGCCAGCCGGTCGATGGCGCGGCCGAAGGCGGCGCGCACCTCCGCCGCCACCGGCACGATGCCCAGATCGACCGAAACCGCCACCCGCCGCGGCTTGCGCGGTGCAGCCGCGGCTGCCTCGAACTGCCCCGCCCCGGCCTCACGCGACAGCGGATCGCGCGGATGAACGCCGGCCATGGCATCGAGCATCAGCCCCAGATCGGCCACATCACGCGCCATCGGCCCTTCGACCGACAGCGTCGAGAAGGGAGAAACCGAGGGGCCGTGCGGCACGCGGCCCGGCGTCGGGCGCAGGCCCACCACCCCGGTAAAGGCCGCGGGAATGCGCAGCGAGCCGCCCAGATCCGAACCCTGCGCCAGCCAGGCCGTACCGCTGGCCAGCGCCACCGCCGAGCCGCCCGATGATCCGCCGGGGGTCAGGCTGGTGTTCCACGGATTGGTGGTGGTACCGAAGACCTCGTTGAAGGTCTGGGCGCCGGCGCCGAATTCGGGCGTATTGGTCTTGGCGTAGATGATGCCGCCACGCTCTTCCAGCCGGGCAGCGACATTGTCGGACTGCGTCGGCACATTCCCGGCGAAGATCGGTGAGCCATAGGTGGTTCGGATGCCGGCGGTCGCGGTCAGATCCTTGATCGCCACCGGCAGGCCGTGCAACCGGCCGGGCTGGCGGCGGCGATCGGCGGTCGGCATCCAGTGGCGGGCGGCTGCGCGGGCCTGATCGAAGGCGCGGGTGACGACGGCGTTGACGGCGCCATCCACCGCCTCGACCCGTCGCTCCAGCGCCTCCAGCAGGTCGTTCGGGGTCACCTCGCCGCGCGCCAGCCGCGCGACCAGATCGCGGGCGGTCGCCCTGATCAGCTCGTCCATGGGAATTTCCTCAGGCATCGGTTGCAGATCCCGGCCTCTTGCGGGCCGGGTTGTCGGAGGGGCCGGTCGTCGGATCGCAACGCCCCCGATCAGGCCAGGCTGGTGGATATCGCGAGGCCGGATTTGAGCGTCAGCGTCACCGGCGTGCGCTCGGCGATATCGGCGAGGCGCGCGCGCTGATCAGCGTCGAGCGGGCCGTCGAGCGTCAGCACCCGCTCGATCCGGCCGGTGCCGTTCTCGACCAGATAGTGCAGCGCGACCCTCGCCTCGGCGAGCGGCCACTGCTTGCGCTCGGCATACATCTTGAGGGTGATCGCGGTGCAGGCACCCAGGCTCGCCAGCAGCAGGTCATAGGGCGCCGGGCCGGCATCGCCGCCGCCCAGTTTCTGCGGTTCGTCGGCAACGAGTTGATGATTGCCGGTCCGGATCGAGACGGCATAGCGTGCGGCACCGATTGCCGCCTCTGCTCTGGCCATGGGTCGGGGTCTCCTGCACGTCGGTCGGTGCCCCCATCAGACCCCCACAGGCGGCCGACTGCAAGCCGGACGGAGGTGGCGCGAGCATGCGCTCTCTCCCCCGGGCCCTCCCCCGGGCCGATCTCAATCGGCGTAGTCGGGCTCGCTGCGTGCCAGGATCCGCTTCACGCTTTCCAGATGCAGCCGGGCGCTTTCGGCATCCTCGCTGCGCATCTGGGCGGCGGTCATGGCGGCAACAGCCGCCGGCACCGGGATCAGCGGCCGGCCGGTCTGCAAAGCGCGGATCTGCACCTCGGCGGCACGCTCCAGATAATACAGATCGTCCCAGGCCTCGGCGATCGAGGGGGCGGTCACCATCACGCCATGGCTGCGCATGAACAGGATGTCGGCATCGCCCATCGCCGCGGCGATCCGGTCGCCTTCGGCCGCATCCAGCGCCAGCCCGTTATAGACCGGGTCTACCGCCGTCCGGCCGAGGAATTTGAGGGCGGTCTGCCCGGCATGAGAGAGCGGCTCGCCCTCGATCATGGTGAGCGCGGTGGCATTGGGCATATGGGTATGAAAGGCGGCGCGTGCACCCGGCTTCTTCATGTGCAGCCGGGCGTGGATGTAGAAGGCCGTCGCCTCGGGCCGGCCCTCACCCTCGACGACATTGCCGTGGAAATCGCAGACCAGCAGGCTGGAGGCGGTCACCTCGGCGAAGGCCAGGCCATAGGGGTTGACCAGGAACAGGTCATCCCGCCCGGGGACCAGCGCCGAGAAATGATTGCAGATCCCTTCGGCGAAGCCCAGCCGCGCCGCCATGCGCAGGCTGGCGGCCAGATCGATGCGTGCCTGAGCCAGCGCCGCCCGGTCGATGGAGGAATTGCGCAGCACCGCGGGTGCTGCGCCGGTGGCGGTCAGTTCATGGGCCATGATCGGGCAGCACTCCGCAAAAGGGCTTGGCGGGTATCAGGACGAGGCCTTCATGGCCCGGGCGGCGGTGTCCGAGATCCGCTGCACCATGGCGTAGAAGCCGTTGCGGCGGTTGGGGCTCAGATGCCGGTCCAGGCCGATGCGGTTGAAGATGTCGTTGATGTCGGTGGCGATGATCCGGTCGGCGGTCTCGCCGGAATAGGCGGTCATCAGCACCGCGATCAGCCCGCGGACGATCTGGCTGTCGCTGTCGGCGCGATAGCGGATCACCGGCGGATTGCCCGGCTCCACCTCGCTCAGCAGCCAGACCTGGCTCATGCAGCCTTCGACCTTGCTCTCTGGCGTACGTTCGGCTTCGGGCAGATCCGGCAGCTTGCGACCCAGATCGATCAGATAGGCGTAGCGCTCCTCCCAGTCGTCGAACAGGGAGAAGTTCTCGATCAGCTCTTCCGTCGCGGCATTGGCCATGGGGCACAGGTCTCCGGACCGGTCTCGGGTGAGGTGCGGTGGGCAACATATCGAGCCGGGCGGGAGAAGCGCAAGACGGCGGTCATCCGATCCCACAATTCGGCTCGTACATCCGTCATTCGGGCGCCATATGCTTCTTCTTCATCAACATCAACAAGACCAGCCCGACAGCGGAGCACGGCAGGAGGACGACGTGAACGACATGAACCCTCAAGGCGGCAAATGCCCCGTCATGCATGGCGGCAATACCACCGCCGACAGTTCGGTGACGGCCTGGTGGCCCAAATCGCTGAAGCTGGAGATCCTGTCCCAGCACGACAGCAAGACCAACCCGCTCGGCCGCGGCTACAGCTATCGCGAGGCGCTGAAGACGCTGGATTTCGAGGCGCTGAAGCAGGATATGCGGGCGCTGATGACCGACAGCCAGCCCTGGTGGCCGGCCGATTGGGGCCATTACGGCGGGCTGATGATCCGCCTGTCCTGGCATGCCGCCGGCAGCTACCGCATCTCCGATGGCCGCGGCGGCGGCGGCACCGGCAACCAGCGCTTCGCGCCGCTGAACAGCTGGCCGGACAATGTCAGCCTCGACAAGGCGCGGCGCCTGCTCTGGCCGATCAAGAAGAAATACGGCAACAGGGTCAGCTGGGCCGATCTGATCGTGCTGGCCGGCACCGTCGCCTACGAGACCATGGGCCTCAAGACCTTCGGCTTCGCCTTCGGCCGCGAGGATATCTGGCATCCGGAACTCGATGTCTATTGGGGCCCCGAGACCACCTGGCTCGGGCGGGAGCGCTATGCGAGCGAGGCCGAAAGCTCGCTTGAGAACCCGCTCGCGGCGGTCCAGATGGGGCTGATCTATGTGAACCCGGAAGGCGTCGCCGGCCAGCCCGACCCGCTGAGGACCGCCCAGGCGATCCGCGAGACCTTCGCCCGCATGGCGATGAACGACGAGGAAACCGTGGCGCTGACCGCCGGCGGTCATACCGTCGGCAAGACCCATGGCAATGGCGATGCCGGCCTGCTCGGCCCCGAGCCCGAGGGCGCACCGGTCGAGGCGCAGGGCCTGGGCTGGGCCAATCCCACCGGCCGCGGCATGGGCCGCGACACGATCACCAGCGGCATCGAGGGCGCCTGGACCACCCATCCGACCCGCTGGGACAACGGCTACTTCCACATGCTGTTCAACCACGAGTGGGAGTTGCGCAAGAGCCCGGCCGGTGCCTGGCAGTGGGAGCCGGTCAATATCCGCGAGGAAGACAAGCCGGTCGATGTCGAGGACCCCTCGATCCGCTGCATGCCGATCATGACCGACGCCGACATGGCGATGATCAAAGACCCGGCCTATCGCGCGATTTCCGAGAAGTTCTACGCCGACCAGGCATATTTCTCCGAAGTCTTCGCCCGCGCCTGGTTCAAGCTCACCCATCGCGACATGGGCCCCAAAATCCGCTATGTCGGCCCCGACGTGCCGGCGGAAGACCTGATCTGGCAGGATCCGGTGCCGGCCGGCCCGACCGGCTGGGATGTCGACGCGGTGAAGGCCAAGATCGCCGCCGCCGGGCTCACGATCGCCGAGATGGTCAGCACCGCCTGGGACAGCGCCCGCACCTATCGCGGCTCCGACATGCGCGGCGGCGCCAATGGCGCGCGCATCCGGCTCGCCCCGCAGAAGGATTGGGAGGGCAACGAGCCGGCCCGCCTCGCCCGGGTGCTGGGCGTGCTGGGCCCGATCGCGGCGGAAAGCGGCGCCAGCCTCGCCGATATCATCGTGCTCGCCGGCAATCTCGGCGTCGAACAGGCAGCCAAGGCGGCCGGGTTCGACATCACCGTCCCCTTCCACCCCGGCCGCGGCGATGCCACCGACGAGATGACCGACGCCGACAGCTTCGCCCCGCTGGAGCCGATCCACGACGGCTACCGCAACTGGCTGAAGGCCGACTACGCCGTCAGCCCGGCCGAGCTGATGCTCGACCGCACCCAGCTCATGGGCCTGACCGCCCCTGAAATGACCGTGCTGGTCGGCGGCATGCGCGTGCTCGGCACCAATCACGGCGGCACGAAACACGGCGTCTTCACCAGCCGCGAGGGCGTGCTCTCCACCGACTTCTTCGTCACCCTGACCGACATGTCCCTGACCTGGACCCCGACCGGCGGCGGCCTCTACGACCTCCGCGACCGCGCCACCGGCACCACAAGATGGACCGCCACCGAACTGGACCTGACCTTCGGCTCAAACTCGATCCTGCGGGCCTATGCGGAACTCTATGCGCAGGACGACGCGCAGGAGAAATTCGTCACGGATTTCGTGGCGGCCTGGACGAAGGTGATGGACGCGGATCGGTTTGATCTGATGTGATTGAGCCCCAGGAAGCGCCGAGAAGCAAAGGCGAATTTCGGCGCTTCCTGGTTTTAATCAATGGTCACGTCCCGCCGAATGGTGTAACAGCGTTTGTCTGGGGATGATGTCGCAGGGCGCGACCGCTATAGGCGCGCCCTCGCCCTCTGCCAGGCGAACGGCGAGGATCTGGGCGCCCGGCTGGTGCGCGACGGGCTGGCGCTGGCCTATCGTCGCTATTCCGGCCTTTACCTCACACCGGAAGCCGACGCCCGCGGCGCGCGGTTCCTGCGCATGGGCAAGGCGGCCGCGCTCCAGGGCGGCATCGATTGCGGCATCGGTCAGGTCGGCCATGGATCGGTCTCCCGCAGGTCGGAACACGCCTCGGGCTCTCATGCGCCTGCCCCCGCACGGAATTGGCGCACGCCCGCTTGTGAGGCAATCATCACCCGCTTACACTAAAACAGGCTGCCAGATGCAGTAACGCACAGAGTGAACCACCGATGCCGATCTCCCCCTTTTTCGCGAGGCCGGGCATCGAGCCGGTTCGCCATCTGGGTACGCCCGATGCCGACACACTGCTGATCGTCATGGGCCGGAACAATTATCGGCAGCCCTCCTCCATGATCGAGCGGATCATCGGCGCGATCCACGACCGGGGCATTCCGGTCTGCTGGCTGGAGACACGCACCACCCGGACCTTCAAGCTGCTCGACCACCGCTTCGAGACCCTGGCCGGCCCGCGGGTCAGAGCGCTGCGCCGCCGGTGGCCGGCCCTCGGGCGGGTCGTCGAACGGCTGATCAAGTCGATGATCCTGCTCACCCGTCCCGACCGCTGGGACTATGCCGTCCGGCCACGAAAGCGGGCGAATCTCGTCGCGGCCCGCGATCTGCGGGACTTCCTCGACAGGCTGCCGGCAAGGCGGATCTGGTGCCTCGCCCATTCCGCGGGCGGGATCGTGACCTCGTTGGCCAGTGCGGACCCCAGGATCACGCGGCTCGTCTGCTTCGGCTATCCCTTCAGGCATCCGTTGCAGGATGAAGACCCGGCCCGCACCGATCACCTCGCCCGGCTCGACACGCCCTTTCTGATCATCCAGGGCGATCAGGATCCCTATGGCACGGCGATGGATGCCGGGCGCTACGCCCTCTCCGAAACCATCCGCATTCTGCCGGTGCCAGGCGGACATGATTACGCCGATCTGCCGGACCAGGACGAGGCCGCCGTCCTCTCGGCCATCCTCGCCTTCCTCGACCTCGCCCCGGACATGGCGGCCGGGGCATCCGCGGCACCGCCCCGGGTCGTGGCGGTCGGGGGGTGATGCGACGTACAATAGCGACCATCGGGGACATACTCGCCGAAGGCACTTTGGCTCAGTCGAGCCAATTCTCGACCATGAGCCCCTTTACGCGACTGAACTCCCGCACGTTTGCCGTCACCATAACAGCCCCGAGTGCCAGACAGTGCGCGGCAATCAGCAGATCATTCGGGCCGATCGGCGTACCCGCCTGTTCAAGGTCCCGCCGGATCCGGGCATAAGCTGCGTCCGATGGCTCATCGAATGGCAGAATCGGCACTGCACCCAAAATGAGTTCAACCTGTTGCGTGATTCGAGGAGAGCCCCGCTTCAAGCAACCATAGCGCAGCTCCGCAGCCGTCACGATGCTGACGGCGATCTGCGCCTCCCCGACATCGGCAATCCTCGCCGCCACCTTTCCCTGCGGGTTGCGAACAAGGTCAGACACGATATTGGTGTCCAAGAGATGCAGGTCGGCCATTCAGAGGTCGATATCGTCAAGGGCGCGCAGACCTTCGTCCACGTCGGGAAATGCTTCGTCAATCGGCTCCAATGTCGCCAGAAGCGCGAGCAGCCCCGGCCTGGCGACGGGTTCGATGACCAGACGGTCGCCCTCGCGATGAATGATCACCTCGTCGCCCGGCAGTTCAAAACCCTTCGGGATCCGCACGGCCTGATCAGGGCCGGCGCGGAACAGTCTGGCGTGACGCATATCCATCTTCGACATCACCGCGTCTCCCTTAGCTGCTCCCCCGAGCACCCCCTTCTGTCCGCTCCCCTTCGGCCTGCTGCTTTCGAAAGGGCGGTTTCCCGTCCGTCAAACGGCGCGGACGGGGCACAGCCGTGGCATCGGCTGCAGGGGAGGCTTGCCCGATTATGCCGCCCGATCCGACCGAAGTCCCTGGAAAATCGCGCCCGGACGCGCTACCTATCGCCCCGGGAAACCGAGACCTTTCCCGAAACGAAGCCCGTTCCCGAAACCAAGCCCTTCCCTTCCTCCGAACCCGTCCGAGCGCATGACCGACATCACCGACATCGGCGCCGAGATCGCGCGTCGCCGTACCTTCGCGATCATCTCGCATCCCGACGCCGGCAAGACCACGCTGACCGAGAAGCTGCTGCTGTTCTCCGGCGCCATCCAGATGGCCGGTGCGGTGAAGGCGCGCGGCGAGCAGCGGCGTGCGCGCTCGGACTGGCTGAAGGTGGAGCGCGAGCGCGGCATTTCGGTGTCGGCCTCGGTGATGAGCTTCGAGCATGACGGCTTCGCCTTCAACCTGCTCGACACGCCGGGCCATGAGGATTTCTCGGAAGACACCTACCGCACGCTGACCGCGGTCGACAGCGCGATCATGGTCATCGACGCCGCGAAGGGTATCGAGGAACAGACCCGCAAGCTGTTCGAGGTCTGCCGCCTGCGCGACGTGCCGATCATCACCTTCGTCAACAAGATGGACCGCGAGGCCCGCGACCCGCTGGAGCTGATCGACGAGATCGAACAGACCCTGGCGCTGGACGTGACCCCGGCCGCCTGGCCGATCGGCATGGGCCGCCATTTCCGCGGCTGCTATCACGTGCTCGACGACCGCATGGTGCTGATGGATCGCGGCGACCGGTCGAGCATCAACGACGTTTCGTTCTCGGTCAGCGGCCTCGACGACCCGGCCATCGGCGAGCACCTGCCCCGTGACCAGTGGCAGGAGCTGAAGGACCAGGTGACCATGGTCCGCGAGCTGTGCCCGGCCTTCGACATCCAGGCCTATCGCGAAGGCCACATGACGCCGGTCTTCTTCGGCAGCGCGCTCAACAATTTCGGCGTGCGCGAGCTTCTGGAAGGCGTCGGCCGGCTCGCCCCCTCGCCGCGCCGCCAGCCGGCGACGCCGCGCGACGTGGCCCCCGACGAGGACAAGGTCACCGGCTTCGTGTTCAAGATCCAGGCGAATATGGATCTGAAGCACCGCGACCGCATCGCCTTCGTGCGGCTGTGCTCGGGCCATTTCAAGCGCGGCATGCGCCTGCTGCCGGTGGGCTCCACCAAGGCGGTCAATGTCAGCGCGCCGGTCATGTTCCTGGCCCAGGATCGCGAGATCGCCGACGAGGCGGTCGCCGGCGACATCATCGGCATCCCCAATCACGGCACGCTGCGCATCGGCGACAGCCTGACCGAGGGCGAGGAGATCCGCTTCACCGGCATTCCGTCCTTCGCCCCGGAACTGCTGCGCCGCATTCGCCCGGAAGACCCGATGAAGGCCAAGCATCTGGGCCGGGCGCTGGAACAGCTGGCCGAGGAAGGCGTCGCAGCCGTGATGAAGCCGCGCATCACCTCCTCCGCCTGGGTGGTGGGCGTGGTGGGCGCTCTGCAGTTCGACGTGCTCGCCGACCGCATCCGCACCGAATACGGCATCCCCGTGTCTTACGAGACGGTCGAGGCCTATGCGGCGCGCTGGGTGTCGGGCGATCCGGCCGAAATGAAGCGCTTCGCCGAGAACAACGTCTCGGCGCTGTCCGACGACCATACCGGCCGGCCGGTCTTCCTGGCCCGCAACGCCTGGCACCTGAACCGCACGGTCGAAGACTGGCCGAAGCTGAAATTCGACAAGGTCAAAAACCAGGTCAACTAAGTGTTTTCAGTCCCTCGGCCCAAGCGGGCGCTGACGCGCCCTTGGCCGCCGCCTCAATGGCGGCTGTCGTATCTATGCCCCTCGCCGGGCGGGCGCTGACGCGCCCTTGGCCGCCGCCTCAATGGCGGCTTGCACCCGCACATAACCGTGCGGGTGCGGGTCTTGGGGGGGTGTGGGTCAGCGCACCCCCTCGGGCAGGGCCGCCAGCACCGCGTCGATGCGGGCCTGGGGGTCGAGCACGTCGACGGGCATGCGCAGCACCGGCACGCCGGGGGCGAAGCGTTCGAGCAGGCCCTCGATCAGGATCTGAAACTTGATCTGAAGCCAGCGATTGGGCGAACGGACACCGTCGGCGACGAAGGGGATGGCGCCGGCGGGCAGGATCACCACCAGATCGAGCGGCGTCATATGGGCGACGGCATCCGCCGCGAGCGCATCGGTTTCGGCCTCGTCGGAGCCGAAGCCGTAATGCAGCCAGAAGCCCAGCGTGTCCAGCGGACAGCGATCGGTGACGGCGCCGCCGGTTTCGGCGATCGCGGCATCACGCGCCGCCAGATGCTCGTCGTAAAGCTCGCGGATCAGCGCGCGGAACTGCGGCCATTCCAGCTTGTGCAGGTCGAGCCCGGCCTCGATCCGGCTGCGCATGTGCTCAGGCACCACCGGCAGGCCGAAATGGCGGCCAAGCGCATCGACCAGCGTGGTCTTGCCGGTGCCGGCACTGCCGGTGACGGCGATCCGCGGGCGCCGGGGCGTGGTCTCGGTCATGATGGGGGCTCCGTACACGTGACGATGGGATGACACCACGTCAGATTAGCACGGAGCCCCGTCCGGATCAGGTGTTCTCCTGCCCCG
Source organism: Tistrella mobilis (assembly GCF_041468085.1). NCBI lineage: Bacteria > Pseudomonadati > Pseudomonadota > Alphaproteobacteria > Geminicoccales > Geminicoccaceae > Tistrella > Tistrella mobilis. The sequence goes on from NZ_CP121017.1 coordinate 3,912,044, forward strand.
GTTTTCGCAGGCCGGGCGTTCCCTGATCAGGCGACGCGGTCGCCCTTCTTCGCCTTCACCGCCCGGCTGTCGACACCCGGCAGCATGTTGGCCGGATCGCGGGTGACCACCACGTCGAGCACGGTCGGCCGGCCGCGCTCGGCCATCGCCGTCGCCAGCGCGCCCGGCAGATCGTCCGGGTTCTCGACCCGGATGCCCCTGGCGCCCATGGTCTCGGCGATCGCCGCATAATTCATCTCGCGCAGATCGCTCGACTGGTAATTGCCGGTGCCGTACATCAGGTGCTGCAGCGCCTTGACGTAACCCGATGCCGCATTGTTGACGATGATCAGGGTGAAGGCCAGGTTCATGCGCAACGCGGTCTCAAGCTCGCCCAGCGTCATGTTGAAGCCGCCATCACCGGTCAGCGCCATCACCGGCCGGCCCGGAGCCGCCAGCGCGCAGCCCATCGCACCGGGCAGGCCATAGCCGATCGAGGCGAAGCCGCGATCGGGCACGAAGCCGCGGCCGGCACGCTTGGTGTCGAACAGCAGCCCGCCCCAATGGGCCGCGAAGCCGCCATCTGCGACCAGAAGACCATCGGCCGGCAGGGCCTTGGTCACCTCGGTCATCAGCCGGGCCATGGTGATCGGCCGTTCGTCGGAGCTGAGCTTCGGCGCCACCTCGGCCCGCCATTTGGCCATGCGCTCACCGATCTCGGCGGCATAGCCCGCACGCGCGGCCCGGGCCGCTTCGGCGGTGGGGCTGAGCTTTTCCGTCAGCGCCTCGATGCCTTCGCGCGCATCGCCCCAGAGCCGGACGGTCGCCGGATAGCAGCGGTCGAATTCCTCGGCCAGGATGTCGAGATGGATCAGCGTCTTGCCCGCAGGCGGCACGCTGTAGCGCTTGGTCGCGATCTCACCCAGCTTGCAGCCGATGGCGAGGATCACATCCGCGGTCTCGATCACGTCATTGGCGATGCGGCTGTACCGGCCGAAAATGCCGAGCGACAGCGGATCGGTGCAGGCGATCGCGCCCTTGCCCGACAGGGTATGGGCAACCGGAATGCCGAAAGCATGGGCAAAGGCTTCCAGCGCCGGAGCCGCCTGCGACAGATGCACGCCGCCACCGGCGAGGATCACCGGGCGCTCGGCCTTGGCCAGCAGATCGGCCGCACGGGCCAGATCGGCCGAGGCCGGGCGGCAGCGCAGCGAGGGCGCCGCCTCGGCGGCCGGGTCGGCATAGAAGTCCGAGGCCTGGAAGACGATCTCGTCATGGGCGACGTCTTCCGGCACGTCGAGCAGCACCGGGCCGGGGCGGCCCGAGGTCGCGACGGCGAAGGCGCGGCGGACGAGTTCGGGGATGCGGTGGGTGCGCTCCACCCGGATCACTTCCTTGACCACCGGCCGCAGGATGTCGAGCTGGCGGGTCTCCTGGGTCATGTTCTTCCAGGAGTGGTCGCGATGGGTGTCGCCGACGATGGCGACGATCGGCACGCCGGCATTGTAGCTCTCGACCAGTGCCGTCACCAGATTGGTGGCACCCGGCCCGAGCGTCGCATCGCAGACGCCGACCCGGCCGGTGACGCGGGCATAGGCGTCGGCCGCGAAGGCGCCGCAGCGCTCGTCATTGATCAGGGCATGCGAGAGGCCCAGCCGCCGGCAGGCATCGTAGAACGGCAGCAGCTGGAAGCCGCCCATGCCGAAGAGCGGGCCGATGCCATGGGCGAGCAGCATGCGGGCGAGCGCTTCACCGCCGGTGATCGGGCCGTCGGGCAGTGCATTGGCACCGGCTGCGGTGCCTGCGTCGCGCGTCGTCATTGTCGGGACATCCTTATGGATCAGGGAAGGTCGGGAAAAACCGATGGGATCGGTGGGGATCAGAGCACACCCCAGCCGTCGGGCCGCGCCTGGGGAGGCGCAGCCCGTGGGCCGGAGGTGTCGGAAGGGTTCGTGATTCAGACGGACCGCGTCAGACGACGTAGCCCAGGGTTTTCGGCAGCCAGAGGGCGAGGTCCGGCACCGCCATCAGCAGGGCGAGCAGCACCACCATGGCCAGCACCATCCAGATCACCCAGGGCACCGTCTCTTCGATCGGCACCTTGGCGATGCGGGCGGTCACGATCAGGTTCACGGCAACCGGCGGCGTGAACTGGCCGATCGCGATGTTCATCGCCATCAGCACGCCCAGCCAGGTGAGGTTCCAGTCATAGGTCTGGGCGATCGGCACGATCAGCGGCAGGGTGATCAGATAGATCGACACGCCGTCGAGCACCATGCCCGCGAAGAGCAGGATCACCATGATCAGGGCCAGAATGACCCAGCCGTTGTCGGTGAAATCGAGCAGTGCGCGGGCCGCGCTGTCGAAGGCGCCGAGCGTGCCGCCGGCCCAGGCGAAGATGCCGGCGAGCGCGATGATCAGCATGATCACCGCCGAGGTTTCGGCACTTTCGGCGAGCGCCTTGTAGATGTCGCGGAACCTGAGTTCCCGGTAGACGAAGAGGCCGATGAAGATGCCGTAGAAGACGGCGACGACTGCGGTCTCGGTGGGCGTGAACAGGCCGGTGCGCAGGCCGCCCAGGATGATCACCGGTGCCATCAGGCCCGGCAGCGCCTGGATGAACACGTCCAGGAAGCGGCGGCGTGGCCCCTGCTCGCCCGCCTCGGCCGCACCGAAACCCTGACGGCGCGAGATGATCAGCGTGGGCACGGCGATGAACAGCCCCGCGAGGATGCCCGGGATCAGGCCGGCCGCGAACAGGGCGCGGATATCGGTGCCGGGCACCATCACGCCATAGACGATCAGCGCGATCGAGGGCGGAATGAGGATGGCGGTAGAGGCGGCCGAGGCGATGACGCTGGCCGAGAAGGCGGCCGGATAGCCGACGCGCCGCATGCTGGGGATCATCACCGTCGCGACCGCGGCCGCATCCGCAGGGCCCGACCCCGCCATGCCGCCCATGATCATGCAGACCACGATGGCGACGACGGCAAGGCCACCCCGGCGGGGGCCGACGAAATAGGCGGCGAATTCGACCAGGCGCCGGGCGACGCCCGAGCGTTCAAAGATCACGCCCGTCAGCACGAAGAGCGGGATCGCGATCAGCGGGTATTTCGCGATGCTGTTGTAGGTGTTGGTGCCGACGGTGCCGAGGGCATAAACGTCGAGCCCGGTGAGGATGCCGGCGACGCCCGAGAGGCCGAGCGCCACGGCGATCGGCGTGCCCAGCAGCAGCAGCAGCAGGAAGGCGCCGATGAGGAAGACGTTGGCGGTCAGCATCAGAGGCTCGTCCCCCGCTTGGGCCCGGCGAGGTCGGCATCGTCACCCGGCAGGGCATCATCACCGGTGGCGATGTCGACCACCGTCTCGTGGGTGCTGAAAGCACGCCATTCCCGGTGGGCACGCCCGATGACGCGCAGGATGATCGCGATGGAGACCAGCGGCAGCCAGATGGTGTAGATCCAGCTCGGATAGCCGAGGGCGGGGGAAGTCTCGCCGTATTCCATCTCGTCCAGCGTCAGCAGCCCGCCATACCAGGCGACCAGGGCGAACATGATCACGGTCAGCAGATGGGTCGCCATGATCAGCCCCATGCGCGGCCGGCGGGGCAGGCGGTCGACGATGGCGGTGATCCGGATATGCCCGCCGCGGATGAAGGCCAGCGAAGCGCCGACCATGGTCATCACCACCAGCAGGAAGATTGACAGTTCCTCGGTGGCGGCAAAAGAGGCGTTGGTGATGTAGCGCACCACGACATTGCCGAAACTGATCACGCAGATCCCGGCCATCGCAAGGGCGGCAATGAATTCCTCGATACGACCGCTGACGACCGGACGGTCGACCTCGCGGACCGCTTCCGGCGCGTCGTCATGCTCGGGGCTGGAGGCCACGGCAGTCGTTCCCCGGTTGAAGGCTGTGAGGGGCGGGCGCCCAGGACGCCCGCTTCGGCAGATGGCCGCCGGGTGAGGCCCGGGGCGGCAGCGAGGCCGCCCCGGAAGAGGCTCACTTCTTGCGGTTGGCGATCGACTCTTCCGCCGTCTTCACCAGCTCCGGACCGATCTCCTTCGCCCACTTCTCGTAGACGCCGCGGGTGGCATCGACGAAGGCCTGACGCTCGGCATCCGACAGCCGGGTGATGGTCACGCCCAGGCCCTCGATCTCCTTCAGGGTCGAATCGTCCTGGGCGGTGATGCCCTTGCGCGCGACCTGAACGCCGTAGACACCGGCATCCTGAGCGGCCTTGCGCAGCAGGTCCTGATCCTCAGGGGTGAAGGTGTCCCAGACACGCTTGCTGACGCCGAAGATCAGCGGGTCGGCGACATAGCCCCAGAGGGTGACGTGCTTCTGGCCGACATTCTGCAGCTTGGCGACGGTGAAGATGCTGAGCGGGTTCTCCTGGCCGTCGACCGCACCGGTCGCCAGCGCCGGCTGGGCATCCGCCCAGCTCATCTGGGTCGGGTTGGCACCGAGGGCGGTGAAGGTATCCAGATAGAGCGGCGAGCCGACCACGCGGATCTTCAGGCCGTTCAGGTCCGCGGGAGTCTTGATGTCACGCTTCGAGTTCGTAATCTCGCGGAAGCCGTTTTCGGCCCAGCCGAGCGGCACCACGCCGCGCTTCTCGATGATGTCGAACAGCTCCTTGCCGACCGGTCCCTGGGTCAGGGCGTCGAGCGCGGCGTGATCCGGCATCAGGAAGGGCATCGAGAAGATGTTCAGCTCCTTGACCTGCGGCGACCAGTTGATGGTCGAGCCGACGGCCATGTCGATGATGCCCTGGCGCATCGCCGAGAATTCTTTGGTCTGATCGCCCGACACCAGCTGCGCGCCGGGATAGACCTTCATGTTGATCCGGCCGTTCGAGCGCTCGCGGACCAGCTCAACCCACTTCTCGGCAGCGAGACCCCACGGGAACGGCGCCGGCACGACGGTCGAGACCTTGTATTCTTCCTTGTAGTCAGCCGCCTGGGCGCCACTCAGGGCCGTGGCCAGCAGCGCTGCAGCCGCGACCGCACCGGCAGCCGCCTTGAAGACACGCATCATCATCGCTTCGTTTCCTCCCTAGGATCTTTATCGGTCGCGGGTGCGGATCCCGGCCGCACCCGCCACGGTCTCCATTCTCGGCGTTCTTTGCGCCTTTGGGAAAGCCGCAACGTGTGACGCGCGTCGCGTTTTCCGATCGGTGGTCGTCATGGGTACCGACCCGGGGCTCAGCGCCCCAGGGCCACCTTGACCGCCTTGCAGACATCGCCGGCGGTGATCTTGAGTTCGGATTCCATCGGCGGGGCATAGGGCACCGGCGCGCGCGGCGCACCCAGGCGCCGGACCGGCCCCTCCAGACGGTGATGCAGTTCCTCGGCGATCGTCGCCGCAATTTCGGCACCGAAACCGCCGGCCTGAACCGCCTCGTGCACCACCAGGGCACGGCGGGTGCGCGATACGCTCTCCAGCACCAGCTCCCGATCCCAGGGCCAGAGGGTGCGCAGGTCGATCACCTCGACATTGATCCCCTCCACCCCCAGCGCCGCGGCGGCATCCAGCGCCGTCCAGACCGTCGCCGACCAGGTCACCAGGGTGATGTCGGCACCGGCCCGGCGCACGACACCCCGGCCGAATTCGGCCGGCGCATCGCTTTCCGCCGCGGGGCCGCTCAGCGCCCAGAGGTTCTTGTGCTCCATGTGCACGACCGGATCGTCGGAGCGGATCGCGGCCTTGAGCAGGGCGTAGTTGTCGGCCGGCGTCGCCGGCACGGTGACCACCAGCCCGGGGATATGGGCGTACCAGGCTTCCAGCGACTGCGAATGCTGGGCGGCCGACGACCGCCACATGCCGATCGGCTCGCGCACCACCAGCGGCACACGGGTCTGGCCGCCGAACATGTAGCGGGCCTTGGCCGCCTGATTGACCAGTTCGTCGACGGCGCAGAGCGCAAAATCGGAGAAGCGCATCTCGACCACCGGCCGGGTGCCGCTCATCGCCGCACCGACCGCGGCACCCATGATGGTCGATTCCGAGATCGGCGTGTCGACGATGCGGTTCGCGCCGAAGCGGGCCTGCAGGCCGTCATACTGCTTGAACACGCCACCGCGGCCGAGATCCTCGCCCAGCGCCCAGACCAGCGGATCACGGTCCATTTCCTCGGCAAGCGCCAGCCGGCCGGCTTCGAGATAGGTGATGTCGGCCATGGGTCTCAGCCTTCCCGGGTCCAGAACCGCGCCGGCGCACCGGCATCCTGCACATCTTCAAGCGCCAGTGCAGCCGGCGCCCAGGGGGCCGCCTCGGCCGCGTCCAGCGCTGCGGTCATCTCGTCCGTGGCCGCCTGTTCCAGCGCATCAAGCTCGGCGGCCGGCACGCCGGCGGCTTCCAGCAGAGCGCGGTTGCGGCGCATCGGGTCCCCCGACCAGCGTTCTTCGGCCTCGCCCGCCGGGCGATAGCCGGCCGGATCGGAGGCTGTGTGACCGAGAAGCCGATAGGTCCGCGCATGGATCAGGATCGGGCCCTCGCCGGCACGCAGCCGAGCCACGGCCTCACGCGTCGCCTCGTCCACCGCCACCAGATCATTGCCATCGATCTCGATCGCGGTCACATCCATGGACCGCGCCCGGGCTGCCGCTCCCTCACCGGCGGTGAGGGTCGAGGTGCGGGTGGTCGCAGACCATCCATTGTCCTCGCACACGAACAGCACCGGCAGGTTGAAGACCTTCGCCCAGTTCAGCCCTTCCATGAACGGCCCGCGATTGATCGCACCATCGCCGAACAGGCACGCCACGACCTGATCACTGCCCTTCAGACGGATCGCCTGGGCGGCGCCCACCGCAATCGGAATATTGGCGGAGACGACACCGTTCGCGCCCAGCATGCCGACCGAGAAGTCGGCGATGTGCATCGATCCGCCGCGGCCGTCGGAGGTGCCGCCGGCCTTGCCCAGCAGTTCCAGCATCATGGCGCGGGCATCGGCGCCCTTCGCCAGGGTATGGCCATGGCCGCGATGGGTGGAGAGCAGCAGATCGTCACGGCGCAGCTGTGCGCAGACGCCGGCGGCCACCGCCTCCTGCCCGATCGACAGATGAACCGCGCCGAGCACCAGGCCGCGGCTCTGCCCCGTCTCGGCCGCGCGTTCGAAGGCACGGATGCGGGCCATCAGCCCGTGGAGCGCCGTCAGGCGCGGAATGTCGTGATTGCTCGCGGTCGCCGCTGTGGCGCCGTTCTGCCCGCCGGTCATGAGCCGACCTTTCCTCCCTGTCCCGCCGTCGGTTGCGTCTTGCCCGGCCTCGGATGGCCCGGGCTCGCATTCTTGGATCGCGGCACCGCTGGTGCCACGCCGACGCAACGACGATAACGGCGGTAATCGAGGCCTGTCAAATCCAGGTCCAATATTTGGACCCGTTCATGCCGTTTCTTTCAACGCCGCCCAAATCAGGCGTCAGATGGATTGCTCTGGCAGCACAAGAGGTCAGACCCGATATTCCATATTATAGACCTGTATCGGTGCCGGTGAGGGCGGGCACCCGCTGCACCGGGTCCGCATCATGGTGCCCCGACCTCGACGGATGCATGACCGCCGGGCATGATGACCAAAGTGAAGATCACGAAGCCGGGCGCGTCGCGACACCGGCCGGACGACAGGGAGACACCTGAATGGCCGACACGACCACACCGCCTTCTGCCGCCACCCGGCCCATCGTGGCAGACAGCGTCACCCGCCTGGGGCCCGAGGCGGAAGGGGCGGTGCTGGTGGCTGCCAGCCATGGCGGCATTTATGCCGCCTATCTGGCGGCGGTGTCGAAGGTGCGGGGGGTGATCCTGAACGATGCCGGGCTCGGCCTGGACCGCGCCGGGATCGGCGGGCTGGATCTGGCCCAGAAGATCGGCCTGGCCGCCGCCACCGTGTCGCATAACAGCGCCCGGATCGGCGACGGCCGCGACATGATCACCCGCGGCCGCATCTCTCATGCCAATGTCGCCGCGATCGCCGCCGGCGTCGAGCCCGGCCAGAGCTGTGCCGAGGCGGCAGAACGCCTGGCAGCCGCCACCATGCCCTTCGACCGGCCGGCCCCCTATGCGGAAGCACGCCGGGAACTGAGCCCGCGCGGGCCGCTGGGGCCGCGGATCGTGCTGATCGACAGCGCGGCACTCGTGAAGGCCGAAGACGCAGGCCAGGTGGTCATCACCGGCAGCCATGGCGGGCTGATCGGCGGCGACACCTGGAACGCGCTCAAGACCGATGCCTTCGCCGCCGCCTATAACGACGCCGGGATCGGCATCGACGAGGCCGGCACCACCCGACTGCCTGCGCTCGATGCCCGGGCCATCGCCGGCTTCGTGGTCGACTGCACCACCGCCCGGATCGGCGAGGCCGCCTCTACCTATGAAGACGGCCTCGTCAGCCGGGTCAACCGCCGCGCCTATGCGCTGGGCCTGCGCGAAGGCCAGTCGGCGCGAGAGGCGGTGGAGATCCTGATGGATGCCATGGAAGGCCGGATCGAGCGCGGCTGATCACCCGGCCCGGATCTGTCTCAGGAACCCGTCGACCTCGTCGCGCAGCCGGCTGGCCTGCCCGTCCACCTCGCGCGCGCCGTCGAGCAGGGCTGCGGCGCTGGTGCCGGTTTCAGTGGCATCGCGGCCGACACCTCGGGCATTGGTCGAAACGTCGCCGGCCGCCCGGGCGGCCTCGACGACCGTACGTGTGATGTCCGCCGTGGCGGCAGCCTGCTCTTCGGCCGCGGCGGCCACGGCGGCCGACATGCCCTGAATGTCGCGGATCACGCCGCCGATGCGATGCATCGCATCGACCATGGCTGTGGCGGCAGCCTGGATCGCCCCGATCTGGCCGCCGATCTCTTCGGTTGCCTGCGCGGTCTGATTGGCAAGCGCCTTGACTTCACCCGCCACGACAGCGAAGCCCTTGCCCGCCTCGCCGGCCCGTGCTGCCTCGATGGTCGCGTTGAGGGCCAGCAGATTGGTGCGTGCCGCGATATCCGAGATCAGGGCGACGACATCGTCGATGCGTGCAGAGGCTTCAACCAGGGCGCGTACGCGGGCCTCGGTGGCATCGGCTTCGGTGACCGCCTGTGCGGCGGTCACCGCGGCACGGCCGACCTGCCCCGCGACCTCCCGGATCGAGGCCGACAGTTCCTCGGCGGCCGCAGCCGCCGTTTCAACATGGTTGGCTGCCCGCTCCGCCCCCGCCGAGGCCGCCCCGGCCTGGGCATCGGTGCGGCGGGCCGCTTCGGCCACGTTGCCTGCAACCACGGTCATGCGCGATGCGGCACCGGCGACGACCTCCATCGCCCCGCCGACGCTCGCTTCAAACCGTGCGGCCAGATCGGCAAGTTCGGCCCGCCGTTCCCGTTCGGCCTGATGGCGGCGACGCTCCTGCTCGGCTCGCAGCCCTGCGGCCTCGGCGCTGCCGTTCCGCAGTACCAGAACCGCACGGGCCAGGGCGCCGATTTCATCGCGTCGGGTGGTGGCCGGCACCTCGGCATCAAGCGCGCCGCCGGCAATGGCTGCGACCGTGCCGGTCAGTCGGTTGAAGGGACGGATCACCCGGTAAGTCACCAGCAGCATGCCGGCAAAGGTCGAGCCGATCGCCACCGCGATCAGCGCCAGCGACAATATCTCGGCAGCCGCCTGTGCATCATGTGCCTGGCGGTAGACGGCTGCTGCGGAGGCGACTTGAACGCCGATCAGACGGTCGATCGAGACCGTTACCGGATCGATCGCTGCATACAAGGTTTCGCGCACGAAGAGGTCGAGCCCGGCCGTGTCGCCGGCCGCCACGATGGCCGCCAGACGGCCGACCTCCACATCTGCGGCGCGCATCAGCCGTTCGGATGCCCCGGCCAGTTCCACTTCCTCTCCGCCGCGAACGCCCGCCCGATACTCCGCCCATCGCGCGGCAATCTGCGCACGCGCCGCGTCGATCGACGTGGCTGTCGTTGCACGGTCCGCATTGCCGTTCCGGAACTTATGCGCCGCATCGACAATGGACACCGCATAGGCGTCCGAGATCGCCTTCAGTGCCTGCAACGGCACCACCCTGTCGACATAAACCCGTTCGAGTGCGGCGTCCGCCCGAACCAGGGCTCGCTGCCCGTTCATCGCCACCAGGACCGCGACCACCCCCAGCAGGCAAAGCACGGCAAACAGCGTGCCCCTGACTGTCAACACCCTCCGCATGCACCATCTCCATCCGAGTGGCGGCGCCGTATCGCTCCCCCTCCCATCGAGAGCGATCGCCCGATGACAGGATGATGACTCAACGGACGCCCCCACCAAAACAACCGTAAAGAGAGAGGCGCATATTGCGGGAAAGGGGGCCGGGTCAGACGGTGGCGCGGGCCTCAAATGCCTGTTTATAGGGTTCGCGCAGCTCGCGCTTCAGCACCTTGCCGATGGGACTGCGCGGCAGCTCGTCGCGCAACTCCACGGCAGACAGTCTCTGCGCCTTGCCCAGCCGCTCATTGGCCCAGGCCCGGATCTCGTCGCCCTCCGCCTGCATGCCCGGCTTCAGAACCACCAGCCCGAGCGGGGTTTCGCCCCAGTCCCGGCTGGGCACGCCGATCACCGCGGCATCGGCCACGGCCGGATGGGCGAAGAGCACCGCCTCCAGATCGACCGCATAGATGTTGAAGCCGCCCGAGATGATCATGTCCTTGCGCCGGTCGAGCAGGCGGACGAAGCCGTCCTCGTCGATCGCACCCATGTCGCCCGAGCGGAAGAAGACCCGGCCCTCGGCGTCATGCCAGAGCATTTCCTCAGTCTTCTCGTCCAGGTTGTGGTACCCGCTCATCATCGCGGGGCCACGGCCGACCAGCTCGCCGATCTGTCCCGGCGGCAGTTCGCGTCCCTCTTCGTCGATCACCAGGATTTCGGCGCCGGCCGAGGGTCGGCCCACCGTGTCGAGCTTGTCGGGATAGGCGATGACGTCGAGCAGGCACGAGATGCCGCCCTCGGTCAGGCCATAGATCTCGATCATGCCGCCGGGCCAGCGCCGGGCGATCTCGCGCTTCACCTCGGCTCTGAGCGGCGCACTGGTCGACAGCTTCATCTGGAAGGACGACAGGTCGCGGCGGTCGAAATCCGGATGGTCGAGGATACGGGTGTACTGCACCGGCACCAACATGGCGTGGGTCGCCCGCTTCGCCTCGGCAAGCTCCAGGAAGCGGCCGGCGTCGAATTTGGCCATCAATACCGCATGGCCGCCGAACAGCACGGTCGGCAGCAGGGCGGCCAGCGTGGTGTTGGAATAGATCGGAGTCGAGACGATCGACACGGTGTCGGGCCCGAAGCCCATGGTCTGAATGCGCCGGGTCTGCGCACCGCGCATCTGATGGCTGTGGACGATGCCCTTGGGCACACCGGTGGTGCCCGAGCTGTAGATGATGTTGAAGAGATCGAGCGCCTCGATCACCACCGGGGCAGGCGTGGCGGGGGCAGACGCCAGCCAGTCGGCAAAGCCGGTCCACGTGCCGCGGGGCCAGTTCCCGCCGGGCGCCATGTCGAAGCCGATCAGCCGGACATCGCCCAGCCGGTCCAGGGCCGGCTCGATCAGCGGCAGCGAGTAGGCATCGACCGCAAGCAGCCGGGCGCCCGAATCCTGTACCATCGCCGCCAGCTGTTCGGCGCTCGCCAGCGTCGAAAGCGGCACGGCACAAGCGCCGGCGCGCAGGGTCGCCATGTAGAGCGCCAGGACGTCGACGGCATTGCGGGCCAGCATCGCGACCTTGTCGCCGCGACCGATCCCGTCCTGCTGAAGGGCGGCGGTGATGGCGTCGATCCGGGCGTTGAACCCCTGCCAGTCGAGGACGGTGGTCTCGTCTTCGACGGCCGGTGCCGTCGGCCGTTCCGCGGCATGGGTCCGGATGGCGTCGCTGATGTTCTGGAAGGCGTCGGCGTTCTCGCGGATATGGTCGGTCAGGGTCTGGCGGCGCATGGTCTGGTGGTCCTCCGGTGCCGCGTTCTGCGCGGCGTCATGGTTGAGACCATCGAACGCCCCTGCATCGCAGCGGTCAAGACGCCGGCCCTGACGTCCGCGCTGCGGAATTAATCCGGCCAGGACGCCACCCGATCGAACAGCCGGTCTTCATCCACCGTCTCTTCCGACACCACCCGGCCATGGGCCCCCACCCCTGCGCGGCGGACGGATCCCGGATCGCCCGAGACCAGCGGATGCCACCAGGGCAGATCGCGGCCTTCCGCCACCAGCCGGTAGGCGCAGGTGGCCGGCATCCAGTCGAGCGCGCCCAGATTGTCGGGCGTCAGCACCACGCAATCGGGAACGATCGCCTTGCGGTTGGGATAGTCGCGGCAGCGGCAGCTGTCGCAGTCGAGCAGCCGGCAGGCGACGTCGGTCGAAAGCACCGCGCCGGTATCCTCGTCCTCCATCTTGACCAGACAGCATTTGCCGCAGCCGTCGCAGAGGGCATCCCATTCCTCGCCGCTCAACCGGTCGAGCGGCTTCGCCTTCCAGAATGGGATGCCGCTGCCGGCTGCACTTGCCGACATCAGCCCACCACCAGCGGTTCGAGGGCGGCCCTGAGCGCCGCAGGCAGCGGCACCGGCCTGCGGGTCTTGCGGTCGACATAGACATGCACGAACCGGCCTTCGGCCGCGGCCAGATCGGCATCGCCGTCGAACAGGGCAATCTCGTAGGCGACCGAGCTGTTGCCAAGCCGGCCGACGCGCAGGCCGGCGGTCACCGGCTCGGGGAAGGCGAGCGAGGCCATGTAGCGGCAGGCGCTTTCCACGACCAGGCCGATGACGCCACCGCCATGGATATCGAGCGCGTCGCGGCGGATCAGGTACTCGTTCACCACAGTGTCGAAATAGCTGTAATAGACCACATTGTTGACGTGGCCATAGACGTCGTTGTCCATCCACCGGGTGGTGATCGGCAGGAAATGGCGGTAGTCGGCGCGGGTGCCGCGGGCCGGCGTGGTCATGCGGTCTCTCCGTCCTGGAGCGGGTCTTCGATATCGTCATGGCGGGCAAGAACGGCCGCGACCCGGGGCAAGGCCCGGGCCCGGCCGGCGATGGCCCCCAGATGCGGGGTTACCCGGGCGAAACGGGCACGCCCGCCGGCCCAGCCACTCATCACGGCCAGATAAAGGTCGATGGCAGAAAAGCGGCTGCCCAGGAACCAGGGTCCGACGGGGTCGGCCGCGGCTTCGAGCATCCGCCACAGCCCGTCGCGCCGGACTTGCATGCCGGCGCGGAAACCGGCGAGCGGCGCCCCCGCCAGCCCGGTATCGTCGGCATGTTCGGGCACGGTGATCGCCGGATAGATTTCGGCCACCAGGAAGACCAGCCAGCGCAGGAAGACGGGCCGGAGCGGATCGCCCGCCGCCGGCACCAGGTCCGCCCCGCGCGGGCCTGCCAGATCGGTCAGATGCAGCAGGATGGCGACGCTTTCGGTCATCACCAGATCGCGCCCATCCGGGGCAGCACCCGGAACCACAAGCACCGGCACCTTGCCGGTGGGGTTGAGCGCCAGCAGCCGGTCGCGGCCGGGCCCAGGTTCCCGATAGGGCAGATCCTCCAGCACATGCGGCAGCCCCAGCAGATCGAGCGCCATCTCGACGATCGCCGAGCCGCAGCCCGGCGATCCGATCAGGGTAAGCGGGGCCGCCCCATATGTCATGTCAGAGCGCTGCCTCGTAGATCGCGCGGGCATCGTCGAGCGTCACCTCGCGCGGGTTGTTGACCAGCAGCCGGGTCTGCTTCATCGCATCCTCGGCCAGCAGCGGCAGATGATTGTGGCCGACACCGACCTGGGCAAGCCGGGTCTCCAGGCCAAGCTCCTCGGTCAGCCCGGCCAGTGCATCGGCAAAGCGCGCCGAGACCGCCTTGTCCCCGCCCGTCCGGTCCAGATCCGGAAAGACGATCGGCGCCAGCTCGCCATAGGCGCGCGCCGCCCTGTCGCTTTCCAGATTGAAGCGCAGCACATGCGGCAGCACCAGCGAGTTCGACAGGCCGTGCGGCACATGGAAATGGCCGCCCAGCGGATAGGCGAGCGCATGGACCGCGGCGACCGGGGCATTGGCGAAGGCCTGGCCGGCAAGCAGCGCCCCCAGCATCATGTCGGCACGGGCGGCGCGGTCACGGCCATCGGTGCAGGCACGGCGGATGGCGCCGCCCAGCAGGCGCAGCGCCTCGCGCGCCAGCACGTCCGACAGCGGGTTCTTCTTGTGCGCGCTGGTATAGGCCTCGATCGCGTGAACCATGGCGTCGACACCGGTCGCCGCGGTCACGTTCTTCGGCAGGCCGAGGGTGAGGTCGGCATCCAGCAGCGCCACATCGGGCAGCAGCAGGGGCGAGACCACACCCTTCTTCTCGGCAGCCCCGGTGGTGACGATCGAGATCGGCGTCACTTCGGAACCGGTGCCGGCCGTGGTCGGGATCTGGACCAGCGGCAGGCGGCGCCCCTTTGCATTGCCGACGCCATAAATCGTGTCCAGCGCCACGGGGGTGGCGACCAGGAAGGCCACCAGCTTGGCCACATCCATCGAGCTGCCGCCGCCAAGGCCGACGACGCCGTCGACGCCGGCATCGCGGGCCTCCGCCGATGCGGTCTCGACCACTTCGGCCGGCGGGTCGGCGACGACGCGGTCGAAGATCACGGGCTCCAGCCCGGCCGCGGTCAGGCTTTCGAGCGCGGCATCCGTCAGGCCGAATTTCCGCACACCGGGGTCAGTGACCACCAGCACCCGCGTCGCCCCGAGATCACGCATGATCTGGCCCAGCCTGGCGCAGGCTCCCGGCTCGCTCACGATGCTGCGGGTGGTCTCGAAGACGAAGGACGGTACGGGCTGCGGCGACATGGCGGGCGACCTCCCAGGGGTGACCGGCATCGGGGCCGGTGGTTCATTCCTTGATGCGGAGCCGGCTGGCGCCTCCGGTCCGGCGGTCAGGATGAGAGCCCCGGCCCCCCGGGTCAAGTCGCTGCCGCACACGCCACCATGGCATGCATATCCTGCGCAGGGGATCACTCTACGGTGTATGCCGGTCCACATGGCGTTCGAACGGTGTCTGGTACTTGACGCATCGGCCGGCTGCGCATCACCATGGCATGTATGGACCGGTCGCGAGCTGTCCGTGGTGGGGATATCCGTTCCAGAGGTCTTCCCGCCCGCCGCTACCGAAGAGGCAGTGCACCGGCACCCGGTGCCGGGCCGGTCCCGTGCCAGTGGTCGCGAGGGAGAGGTTGAGGTGGCGGTTTCCGCCGCCCGTCCTGTCGTTTCCCGGACGGCCGCAAGCTCCCAGGGAGGACGGGTCGACGATGGCGACCAGCGATACCGGAACCGCAGAGGCCCGGTCCGAGACCAAGACCACCGCCGACGCGACCGCCGCGCCGAAGGTGACGCTCGACGACAAGTACACGCTGCCCCAGGGTCGCATCTATGTGACCGGCACCCAGGCGCTGGTGCGCGCCCTGCTGCTGCAGGCGGAACGCGACCGTGCGGCCGGGCTGAACACCGGCGGCTTCGTCTCGGGCTATCGCGGATCACCGCTCGGCGGCGTCGATCAGGCGCTCTGGCAGGCTCGCAAACATGTCGACAAGGCCGGGATCGTCTTCAATCCCGGTGTGAATGAAGATCTGGCCGCGACCTCGATCTGGGGCACGCAACAGCTTCATGTCGGCGGCGGCACATCCGACAAGGATGGCGTCTTCGGCCTCTGGTACGGCAAGGGCCCGGGCGTCGACCGCTCGGGCGATGCCATCAAGCACGCCAATCTTGCCGGCACGGCGCCCACCGGCGGTGTGGTCGCGGTGTTCGGTGACGACCACACCGCCAAATCATCGACCGTCGCCCATCAGTCGGAGCCGGGGCTGATCGCAGCCCATGTGCCGGTGCTGAACCCGGCCACCATCGGCGAACTGGTCGACTACATCCTGGCGGGCTTCGCCCTCTCACGCGCCTCGGGCTGCTGGGTGGGCGTGAAGGCGCTCGCCGATACCGTCGAAGGCTCGGCCTCGATCGAGATCGATCCGGCGCGCCATGTTTTCCGCCTGCCCGACGATGTGACCCCGCCGCCGGGCGGCTATCACATCCGCTGGCCCGATCCGCCGGTCGACCAGGAGGCCCGGCAGTTCCGCCACAAGCTGCCCATGGTCCAGGCCTGGGTGCGGGCCAACGGCCTCGACCGCGTCACCCATGATGCCCCCCGGCGCCGTTTCGGCATCGTCGCGGTCGGCAAGGCCTGGGGCGACGTTCTGGAAGCGCTCGACCTTCTGGGTGTCGACGAGGGCCGCCTTGCCGCCCACGGCATTGCCATCTACAAGCCGGCCCTGGTCTGGCCGCTGGAACCGGTCAACGCGGTGCGCTTCGCAAGCGGCCTCGATGAAGTTCTGGTGGTCGAAGAGAAGAAAGCGATCGTCGAGGAACAGCTCGCCCGCCTGCTCTACGGCCTGCCCGATGCCGAACGTCCGCGGCTTTCGGGCAAGACCGATGCGGAAGGCCGGCCTCTCTTCCCGCAGGACGGGGCGCTCGACCCGCTCGCCATCGCCCGTGCGATCGCCGTGCGCTTCGGTCTCGACGATGCCTCCAGGGCGCTCGCTTCGGCCTGCGGCGGTGCCGCCGCGGGGACGGCCGCCTCTGCCGGCAACGAGCCGCCGCTGCCCGGCCGCTCGCCCTGGTTCTGCTCGGGCTGCCCCCATAACAGCTCGACGAAACTGCCCGAGGGCAGCCGCGCGCTGGCCGGCATCGGCTGCCACGGCATGGCGATCTACATGCCCAATCGCCGTACCACGCTCTGGAGCCATATGGGCGCCGAAGGGGCGGCCTGGATCGGCCAGGCTCCGTTCTCGAAGGACGGCCACATCTTCCAGAATCTGGGCGACGGCACCTATTTCCATTCCGGCCTGCTCGCCATCCGCGCGGCGATCGCGGCCAAGGTGAACATCACCTACAAGATCCTCTACAACGATGCCGTCGCCATGACGGGCGGCCAGCCGGTCGACGGCCAGCTGCTGCCCTGGCAGATCACCCGCCAGGTCTCGGCCGAAGGGGCCGCCCGGGTGGTGGTGGTGACCGACGAGCCCGACAAGTATCCGGCCGGCACGCCCTGGGCCGAGGGCGTGACCATCCGTCCGCGCGACGAGCTGGACCAGGTTCAGCGCGAGCTGCGCGAGACGCCGGGCGTGACCGTGCTGCTCTACGACCAGACCTGCGCCGCCGAAAAGCGCCGGCGCCGCAAGCGCGGCACCATGGCCGATCCGGATCTGCGCGCCTTCATCAATCCCAGGGTCTGCGAGGGCTGCGGCGATTGCGGCACCACCTCCAACTGCGTGTCGGTGAAACCGCTTGAGACCGCGTTCGGCCGCAAGCGCCAGATCGACCAGTCGAGCTGCAACAAGGATTTCTCCTGCGTCGAAGGCTTCTGCCCAAGCTTCGTGACCGTCACCGGGGCGAAACCGGCAAAGCGCGCGGCGGCCCCGAAGCCGGCAGCGGCCGGCACCGACGGCCCGGCACCGGATGACGGCCTGCCGCTGCCCAAGGTGCCGCCGGTCGCAAGCGGCAAGGCCAATATCCTGGTCACCGGCATCGGCGGGACCGGTATCGTCACCATCGGCGCGCTGATCGGCATGGCCGCCCATATCGAGGGTCGGGCGGTTTCCGTGCTCGACCAGACCGGCCTGGCTCAGAAGAACGGCGCCGTCACCTCGCATGTCCGGGTGGCGCCGGTCACCACCCCGCCCCCGGGCGGGCGGGTGCCGCCGGCCTCTCTCGATGCCCTGATCGCCGCCGACATGGTGGTGGCCGCCGGCGCGGAAGCCCGTGCCACCTATGCCGCCGGCCGCACCCGCGGCGTTGCCAACACCCATGTCGTGCCGCTGGCCTCTTTCGCGATCCAGCCGGACATGAAGCTCGGCGACGGCGCGACGGCGATGGCGGTCGAAGCCTCGATCGGCCGTGATGCGCTGGAGCGGATCGATGCGACCCGCATCGCCCGCGCCCTGTTCGGTGACAGCCTCTACGCCAATCCCTTCCTGCTCGGCCTCGCCTGGCAGAAAGGCCTGGTGCCGGTGGGGCTGGAGGCGCTGCGCGAGGCGATCCGGCTGAACGGCCAGGCGGTGGCGATGAACCTGCAGGCCTTCGGCTGGGGCCGCAAGGCCGCCGTCGACCGGGCCGCGGTGCTGCGCGCCGCAGGGCTCGATCAGCCGGCCACCGAAACCGCCCTGCCGCGTGTGGCCGAAGGGCCGGATCCGGAGACGGCGCCCCTGCCCGAACTCGTCGCCTTCTATGCCGACGAGCTGGTGCGCTATCAGGACACCGCCTATGCCGCCCGCTACCGCTCGGTGGTGGAGCGGGTGGAAGCGGCGGAGCGTGCGCTTCTGCCCGGTGGTGGTGATCTCCGCCTCAGCAGGGCCGTCGCCCGTGCCCTCTACAAGCTGATGGCCTATAAGGACGAATACGAGGTCGCCCGGCTCTACACCGACGGCAGCTTCGCGAAGGCGCTCAAGGCCGAACTGGACGGCGGCCGCAGGATCACCCTGCATCTGGCGCCGCCGATCCTGTCGAAACCCGATCCGGTGACGGGCAAGCCGCGCAAGACCAGTTTCGGGCCGTGGATGTTCAGCGCCATGCGCCTGCTCGCCCGGATGAAGCGGCTGCGCGGCACCGCCCTCGACCCCTTCGGCCGCACGGCAGAGCGCCGGGCCGAACGGGCGCTGATCGAAGCCTATATCAGCCGGATCGACGGGCTGCTGCCCCGGCTGACCCAGGCCAATCGCGACCTGATCCGCGACATCGCCGCCGTGCCCGAGAAGATCCGCGGCTATGGCCATATCAAGGAAAGCGCCATGCGCACGGCCGAGGTCGAGGAGAAGCGCCTCCTCGCCCGCCTCGATGCCGGGCCGGAGGCAAGCCGCGCCGCCGCGGAGTGACTGCCTTCAATCTCCGGGATCATCCTCGCCGCCGGCTTGGGCGGGGATGATCCCGGTTGCCGTTTCGCACCTTCGCAAACTTCGCAACTCTTCCGCCGTCATCTTCGCAAACATCGCAAGACGGCCGCCCGCATCAGCCGCGGGCGAGGAGATCGCGCGCCGCCTCTTCGACCCCGGCTTCCGAGGCCACCACCCGGGCCGGGACACCGAAGGCCTTCTCGGCCATCAGCGCCTGAGCCTCCATCACCAGTCGCCGGCTACGGCTCTCCTCGACGACGATCATGCCCTTGCAGATGAGGCCCAGCACCTCGCGGCTGCGCTTGAGCCAGAGCGCCCGGCGCCTGCGGTCCTCGTGCGTCTCTTCCGGCTGCGGGCCTGAGAAGATCACGACGAAAGGCGTGCCGCGGTCGAGCAGGGCCTGCATCTCTTCTTCCCAGGCGACGGCATAGCCGGGCTGCACGGCATCGGGCCGGGCGCGGACCAGTGGGAAGGCAGACATGTCGTGAACGATGAACCGGAGATCGGCGCCGGGGATAGCAGACATGACGGTAGGGTCTCCTCTGACGGATCGGGGCACGGATGCGCCCTGACGATCACGCTAGACGCCCGGGCGCTTGCAGCGGTAACCGCATCCGGACAATAAATGTTGAAAAGCTGCCAGATCGCAGGGGAGATGCGCCGCGCATGGATCTGTTCGACCGCCCGGACGGGCCGCCGGTCATCGCGCTGGCGAGCGGTGCCGGGCTGGAGAACGACTTCCCGCTCGGCAGCCAGGAAGTGGACTGGCATGCCCACCGCCGCGGCCAGTTGATCTGTATCGAGACCGGGCTGATGCACAGCCGCACGCCCCATGGTTCATGGCTGCGGCCGCCCCACCGGGCGGGATGGATGCCGCCCGGCATACCCCATTGGGGGGCGATGACCGGCGTCACCTCCGGCTGGACCGTACTGATTGCACCCGAAGCCTGTGCCGGGCTGCCGGCCGGACCGCAGGTGCTGGCGGTGAGCGAGGTGATGCGGGCGTTGGTCCGCCGTGCCGCCGGCTGGTGGCAGGCCGACCGACTGGATGCCCGCCAGGAACGGCTGACCGCCGTGCTGCTGGACGAAATTGCCGCCGCCCCGGCCGAACCGCTGCACCTGCCCATGCCGACGGAGCGGCGGCTGGCCCGGATCGCGACCGCCCTCGCGGCCGATCCGGCCGATGACCGGACCCTGGAGGATTGGGCAGACGCGGTGGGGTTGTCGCCCCGCACGGCCCGCCGGGCCTTTATAGCCCAGACCGGCATGACCTTCGGAGAATGGCGCCGGCAGGCGCGGCTGGTCCGGGCGCTGGAGATGCTCGCGGCCGGCGAGCCGGTGGCGATCGTCTCGGACGCGCTGGGCTATGCGGGGCCGAGCAATTTCATCGCCATGTTCCGGCGGTGCTTCGGCACCTCGCCCGCCCGCTATTTCGCCACCACGAAATCGAAGCCGTAGCCGCCATCTGCCCCCTGGGCCATCACCAGCTCGGGCCGGAAGATCCGGTCGCGATCATTGCCGGGCTCGTCCGCGAAATAGAGCTGGGTGGTCAACACCGGCCCGCCCGGGGCCTGGACCCGGATGTGGATATGGCGGGTGCGGCCGGGATAGAGGCCGGGCCTGAGCGTCGTCAGGCGGTAGCGCCCGGCATCGTCGGCGAACTGATGGCCGCGCATGCGGAAGCCCTGATTGTCGTAGGCACCCGTCGGATCGGCATGCCAGATGTCGAGCAGCGCCCCCGCGACCGGCCGGCAGTCGGTATCCAGCACCCGCCCCGTCAGCTGCATGCCCTCGCCATCAGGCGCATCGCCGGTGAAATCGGCCCTCTGCGGCGATCCCGGGCTGAAATAGGGGCCGGCGGTCTGCCGGGGTGTGGGATCCGCTGCCCCGCAGGCCGGCGTCGCGGCACGCGTCATGCCCGGCCGGACCAGGCCCGCAAAGGGCAGCAGGACGGCCGCGCCGGCCGAGAGATGCAGCAGGCGCCGCCGTGACGGCAGCCGGTCCCGGATATCGGCCATGACCTCTCCCCTCCCCATCGATGGTCTGAGACAGGGCATATCGGGTCTCTGGCGCCGGCAGATCAGGGGGCGGCGGGCGCCCCCGTGGGCTTTGCCACGCCGGAGCCGTCGAGCAGGGCCCGGTCGCGGGCACAGGCGTCGATCACCGCATCCATCACCGCCCGCACCCGGGGGGAGCGGCGCAGATCGGCATGGACCAGCAGCCAGATGTCGCGCCCTGCCTCATCATCGGCATCTTCCACCACCCTGACCAGCCGGGGATCGGGATCGGCGAGGAAATGCGGCAGGGCGGCAAGCGCCAGACCCGTCGCCGCATATTCGGCCAGCGCCGCCAGATCATTGGCCCGCAGCCGGACCGGCCGGCCGGCAGCCTGGCGGATCAGCCAGCGCTGCTGCGCCACCCCGGCCAGACGGTCGTCATAACCGGCGAATTCCCAGCGCACCGGCGGGCGGGCGGCATGTTCGGGCGTGCCGTAGAGGGCGAAGCCCATCCGGCCCAGATGCCGGCCGATCAGCTCGCCATCCCCCGTGCGGTCCAGCCGGACCGCCAGATCCGCGTCCCGGCGCAGCAGGCTGACCGCGCCGATATCCCCCGCCAGTTCCAGTTCAAGCTCGGGATGGGCAAGAGCCAGCGGCGCCAGCCTCGGCGCCAGGAAATGCGCTCCGAAGACCGGCGGCACGGCCACCCGCACCGTGCCGGCAAGCCCCCCTGCCGCAGCGCCGGCGCGGCCAAGGGCGATCACCCCCTCTTCCACCCGTTCCGCCGCCGGCAGCAGACGCTCACCGTCGGCCGTCGGCACCCAACCGCGCGGCAGCCGGTCGAAAAGCCTGAGCCCCAGCGCCGTCTCCAGGGCATCCACCCGCCGGGCAACCGTGGTGTGGTCGACCTTGAGCACCCGCGCCGCCCCCAGCAGAGAGCCGCTGCGCTGCAGCGCCAGGAAATAGCGCAGATCGTCCCAGTTCATCAGCCGTACGCGTCCACTTATGTGGATAATTCCACAGATATTGCGCAAACCTGCCAGCTGTTTGCGTAGATGTCCACAGATCTATCCTCAGGGCCGATACGCGGCATCCTGCCGCGGCAGGGCCTGAAGGAGATCCGATCCATGTCCGCTGTCGTCACCGCCCGCGCCGTCCGCCTTTATGCGGCCGGCGGGACCGAAGGTTTCCGTGTCGAGGAGCTGCCGGTGCCGGCCCCCGGACCGGGCGAGATCCTGATCCGCCAGACGGTCGCCGGGCTGAACTTCCTCGACATCTATCACCGCCGCGGGCTCTACCCGCTGCCGGCCCTGCCGACGGTGATCGGCGCCGAGGCCGCCGGCCTGATCGAGGCGGTGGGTCCCGATGTCGCGGGGCTGGCGCCGGGCGACCGGATCGCCTGGGCCGGCGCCCCCTGGGGCGGCTATGCCACCCATCGCCTGCTGCCGGCCTGGCGGGCCCTGAAGCTGCCGGATGCCGTCAGCGACGACATGGCCGCCGCCTCCCTGTTGCGCGCGCTGACGGTCGAGATGCTGTTCACGCGGGTGCGGGTGATGCAGGCGGGCGAGACCGTGGTGGTTCACGCCGCAGCGGGCGGGCTCGGCAGGATGGCGATCGCCCATGGCCGGCGGCTGGGGCTGCGGATGATCGGCATTGCCGGCGGGGCCGAAAAAGCGGCGCTTGCCCGCGAGGCCGGGGCCGATCTGGTGATCGACCGCCGGGCGGAAGATCCGGTGGCCGCGGTACAGGCGGCAACCGGTGGCGGCGCCCATCTGGTGATCGACGGCATCGGCGGCGAGACGCTCGCCCGAAGCCTCGGCATGGCCCGCCGCTTCGGCATGGTCGCCAGCCTGGGCGAGGCCGCAGGGCGGATCCCGCCGGTCTCCGTCTACGATCTGGGCCCGGCGCGATCCATCGCCCTCGCCCGGCCGAGCGTGATCGGCTTCATCTCCGATGCGGAAACCTATCGCAGCGCCGGTGCCGCGGTGATCGCGCGCATGGCGGAGGGGCTGATCGTGCCGACCGGCGATCGCCTGCCGCTCGACCGGGTCGCCGAGGCGCATGAGCGGCTGGAATCCGGTGCCGGCACCGGCGCCCTGCTGCTCGATACCGGCGCCTGATCGCGCGAAGAACGCCCCAAACGCGTAACGGCCCGCCGAGGGGGGCTTCCCCGGCGGGCCGTCACGGCACCCGGAACCTCGGCGGTTCCGGGTCTGATCGGTATGGGCAGTGGCCGGTCAGTGCGACATCAGCACCGGCACGGTCATATGACCCATGATGTGGCGGGTAACGCCACCCAGCACCAGTTCGCGCAGGCGGCTGTGGCCATAGGCGCCCATCACCAGCAGGTCGATATCGTTCTCGGCCACATGGTTCAGCACCGCATCGCCGATGCCGACATCGCTGGTCGACATCTTTTCGACCGCCACCTCGACTTTCACGCCGTGGCGGGCCAGATAGCGGGCCATGTCGTGGCCGGGCGCCTCGCCATGGCGGCCGGGCTTGGGATTGATCACCAGCAGCTTTACGGTATCCGCGGTCTTCAGCATCGGCAGGGCGTCGACCAGGGCGCGGGTGGCCTCGCGGCCGCCGTCATAGGCGGCGAGCACCTTGCTGCCGACCTTGCCCGCCTTGGGCAGGCCGATATAGGGGACGACCAG
The DNA here is from genome assembly GCF_041468085.1 of Tistrella mobilis. NCBI lineage: Bacteria > Pseudomonadati > Pseudomonadota > Alphaproteobacteria > Geminicoccales > Geminicoccaceae > Tistrella > Tistrella mobilis. The sequence goes on from NZ_CP121017.1 coordinate 3,935,584, forward strand.
CACCGGCCGGCCGGCGCCGAACATGGTCTCCTCGATCAGCAGATCGCCGGCATCGTCGGTGCCGGGCTCGGGCTGGCCCAGGATGGTCAGATCGGCATAGCGGGCATGCAGGGCGACGCGGTCGATGTAATCGGTGGCGATCACGCTCTCGGAGCGCATCTCGACGGTCATATGCCGCCGCTTCAGCATCGTGTCGATCTCGGCCAGACGCTGCTTCGCCTGCTTCTTGCGCTCTTCCGCCGCGGCTTCCAGCACGCTGGAGGGAACATGCTCCATCATGTAGCCGGGCATCACCACATCGACCGAAAGGTAGACGGCGGTGAGATGCGCGTCGAAGCGTTCCTGCAACATGCGCGCGACATCGAGGCGGGCTTCGGTCGACGGACGGTCGTCGACATGGACGAGCAGGCTCTTGTAAGACATGACCGGACCTCCTTGGGGGGACTGCGCGAAAGCTCCACCGGCGACCGCCGGTGCGGCACCGGGCGGGGCTGGCATCCCGTCCGATGGCCATCACTCTAAACCCTGGATGCGTCCGATCCTTGATCCGGATCAAGCCTTCGCAGAATGCGGCGGAAAAAGCGCCGCCAATGGTGCCGACGCCTTGAGCGCGACTTCATCGATCTCGGCATCCGGGTCCGAGAGATGCGTGATGGCCCCTCCCGCTCCGACAAGGGCGCCATCGCGGTCGATCACGACAGTGCGGATCACCATGGACAGGCGCATGGATCCGTCGAGGCCGATGCGGCCGATGGCGCCGGAATAGATGCCCCGCGCCTCCCCCTCCAGGCGGTGAATGATCTCAAGCGTGCGACGTTTGGGCGCACCGGTCATCGATCCGCCCGGAAAGCAGGCCCGCAGCAGACCGGCGGCCCGGCGGCCCGGCGGCCCGGATGCCAGCCGTGCCGTCACCGTGCTCACCAGCTGGTGCACGGTGGCGAAGCTTTCGATCCCGAACAACACCGGCACCGCAACCCCGTCGGGACGCGCAACCCGGCCCAGATCGTTGCGCATCAGGTCGACGATCATCAGGTTTTCCGCCCGCTCCTTCTCGCTTGCGGTCAGCGAGGCGGCGAGTGCGGCATCTTCGGCCGGGTCGGCGGCCCGACGGACGGTTCCCTTGATCGGCTTGGCGGTGGCGACACCCGTCACCGGGTCCAGATCCAGAAAGAGTTCGGGCGATCCCGACAGCACCGACATGTCGCCGAATCCCAGCCAGGCCATCAGTGGCGCCTGTGCCGTGCGGCGCAGCCGGCGATAACTCTGCCAGGGATCGATCGCCCGGCGCACCCGGAAGCGGGTGGTCAGACAGATCTCGAAGGACTGGCCCATGCGGATCAGCCGCTGGGCGGCGCGGATGCGGCGGCGATAGGCGGCGCGGTCGTGGCTCGCCTCCACCGGCAGGGCGGCAGCCGTCATATCCGGTTGCGGCAGGGGGTGGACAGGCGCAAGACGGCCAGCCCAGGCCTCCGCCCAGGCATGGGCCGCAGCCGATGCCACGGCATCACCCGCCGGCACCAGCATCACCGCCTCGATCATGTGACGCCCTGCCGCGTCGGGCCGCGCCACCAGCAGCCGATCGGCGAGGATCAGGCGCAGATCATCCCGGCAGGAGGGGTGGTGGGCAACGCCGGTGGACAGCTCCGCCAGTTCATAGCCCAGATAGCCGTAGAAGCCGGGCCCCGGCAGCGTGCCGCCGGCACCGTCCGGGAGTGGTGCCAGCGGGCCGAGCCGGTCGATCGCAGCCCCCAGCAGATCGAACGCATCTCCGGTGACCTGCCCCAAATGCCGGCCTGCCCCGTCCTCGACGGTCATCCGACGGCCGGGTACGCGATAGGACAGGCGCCGCGCCAGCGGCCCCTGATCCGGTATCAGCACCGGGAACGCCGCCGGATCGCCGTCGGCCGGATCCAGCCAGACCGACCAGCCACTCAGCCGACGGACAAGATCCGCCACCGCCTCGATATCGACGCCATGTGCCAATGACCGGCGCAGCACCGCCCAACCCTCCGGCCTGGCCTCGGGCAGCAGCCCTGCCGGCCAGAGACCCGCCGGCGGCGGCGTCATGACCGGCGGGAACCCACCCGCCACGGCGACGGTCCCGACACCCGCAAGTCCGGCACCCGCAAGCCCGGCACCCGCAAGTCCGGCACCCGCAAGTCCGGCAAAATTCGCCAGCAGCCGCGCGCCATCGGGCGTCAGGATCGATTCCGGATGGAACTGAAGGCCGTAGACCGGTGCCGAGGCATGGCCGAGCGCCATGACCGCATCGTCGTCGCCGGCACGGGCCAGAACGGCAAGCCCTTGGGGCAGCGGTTCGGCCGCGACCAGCGAATGATAACGCACCGCCTCGAAAGGTGACGCAACGCCCTGAAACAGCGGATGGCCCTGATGATACACGGGGCTGGTCCGGCCATGACGTGGCTCCCCCGCCCGTACCACCTGCCCGCCCGCCGCCGCGGCGATGCCCTGATGGCCAAGGCAGATGCCGAGCACCGGCAGCCGGGCACCGGGACCGAGGGCCACCTGCAGCACCTCGGCACCCAGCCGGAAATCTGCCGGCGTGTCGGGCCGCCCGGGTCCGGGAGAGATCAGCACCGCATCGAAGCCTTCCCCGGCCAGATCCGCCCAGCGCGCGGCATCATGCGGCACCACCAGCGGCAGCCGGCCGGTCACCTGCCACCACAGCCGGGCAAGATTGCCGGTGAAGCTGTCATGGTTGTCGATGAGCAAGGCCCGCATCGCTCGCCGTCATGCCCCCCTTTCGCGTGCCGTCGGCGATTTTCCATGCCGCCGGCCCCTTCCCGCAGCAGCATATAGCTGGCGCGCCGGCCGCTGGCGACGGGGAGTTGGCGGATCACGGCGCTTGCACACCAAATGACCCATTGGTAAGTTCCTATCCCAAGAGACGATCCCCTCGCCGGAGCTGCCCCGACCATGCGCGACGTCTATATCATCGGTGCCTTCTCGACCGCCTTCGGCAAGAAGCCCGAGACCGGCTTCAAGGCACTGACCCGCGAAGCCTATGCCGGCCTGCTCGCCGATGCCGGGCTTGAGACGGGGGCCGAGATCGAAACCGGCTGGTTCAGCAATTGCGGCATGGGCAGCTGGGGCCAGCGCAACATCCGCGGTCAGGTCTGCTTCACGCCGCTGGTCCGTGACGGCCTGTTCCCCGAGCGGGTGCCGATGGTCAATGTCGAAGGCGGCTGCGCCTCGGCGATGATGGCGCTGTCGGGGGCGTTCAAGGATGTCGCCTCGGGCGAGGTCGAGCTTTCAATGGCCATGGGCGTGGAGAAGACCTTCGTGCCCGGCGATGCGGAGCGCACGAAAGAGATCTTCGAAGGCGGCATCGACCAGATCGACCCGGAGGAATGGCGGCAGTATTACGCCGCGGCAGGCGAGACGGCCAACAAGCCCTTCGAATACGGCCCCGACCGGACGGTGTTCATGGACACCTATGCCATGCAGGCCTGCTATCACATGGCGAAATGGGGCACGACCCAGCGCCAGATCGCCATCGCCGCCTCGAAGAACCACTGGCATGGCAGCCTCAATCCCAAGGCCCAGTACCGGTTCGAGGTCTCACCCGACGAGGTGCTGGCCGACCGGCCGGTGAGCTTCCCCCTCACCCGGTCGATGTGCGCCCCCATCGGCGACGGTGCCGCCGGCGTGCTGGTCTGCTCGAAGGATTATCTCGACGGTCAGCCGGCTCATGTCCGCGAGCGTGCGATCCGCATCGCCGGCCTCGCCATGTCGGGCGGCAAGTATCGCGATCTCGACGAGCCGGGCCTGAGTTCGGTGGCAGCCAAGAAGGCCTATGCCCGCGCCGGGCTCACCCCCGCCGACATCGATCTGGTCGAACTGCACGACGCCACCTCGTTCTGTGAACTCTACCAGCTCGAAATGCTGGGCTTCTGCGAGCCCGGCACCAGCGGCCGCTTCATCGAAGCGGGCGAGACCCGGCTGGGGGGGCGGCTGCCGGTCAACACCTCGGGCGGCCTGGTCTCCAAGGGCCATCCGGTGGGGGCGACCGGCCTGTCGATGATCTCGGAACTGGCCGCACAGCTCCGCCACGAGGCGGGCGACCGCCAGGTGGCGGATGCGAAGATCGCCCTTGCCGAGAATGGCGGCGGGGTGGTCGGCTTCGACGAAGCCGCCTGCGCGGTCGCCATCCTGGCCCGGGCCGACGCCTGACCGGTACCACGAGGGTTCGGCGCCACACGATCTTTCCGGCCGCGCTCGCACGTCCCTGGCAGCAGCGGCTCTCTTGCGGGGCGGTCCTTCATCCCCCGGGCCGTCCCGCATTTTTGTCACCGGATCTGGACGAGCAGGCACAGGCATGACAGCCTCGGGCATACGCCCGGAGGACATGCCTGATGACCGCCCCCGCCCTTGTCATCCGCCCCGCCGTCGAAGCCGATCTCTCCGCCATCGTCGCCCTGCTCGCCGACGATGTGCTGGGCCGGACCCGCGAAGATCCGCGCCTGCCGCTTGATCCGGCCTATCTCTCGGCCTTCCGGGCGATGGCTGCCGATCCGAACCAGATCCAGCTGGTCGCAGAAGGGGCCGGCCAGATCCTCGGCACGCTTCAGCTCACCATCATCCCCGGCCTCTCCCGCAAGGGCCGCATCCGTGGCCAGATCGAGGGCGTGCGCATCGCCGGCGCCGCCCGCGGCCAGGGCCTGGGAGAAACCCTCATCCGCCACGCGATCGGCCTGGCCGCCGATCGCGGCTGCAGCCTGGTCCAGCTGACCACCGACCTCACCCGCAAGGACGCCCACCGCTTCTACGAAAGGCTGGGCTTCACCGGCAGTCATCTGGGGATGAAGCTGGAGATTTGATCACCTCCGGCTGTCACAGCCGCGCCATTCACGGCGCCACAAGCCGCATCTCGATCCGCTCCTTGCCCTTGCCGACATTCACCCGCCTGAGAGTGATCGCGCCCACTTCGCCGGTCCGCCGGAGATGGGTGCCGCCGCAGGGGACCCGGGCGACGCCTTCGACCTCCCAATAGCGGCGGCCGGCCGCCTGATCCGAAAAGGCCGAAATGATCGGGAGGTCGGCGGCGACAAGCTCTGCCACATCGGCCAGGAAGGCCGGGAGCAGCGGCGTCACGGGGGTGGGCCAGAGGAAATCGATCCGCGCCTTGTCCTCGGCGATATGCGCGCCGATCTTGGCCGCGCCCGGCATGTGCCGGTCGGCAAGTTCCAGCACCAGTTCGGCAGCAAAATGCAGCCGCATCAGCCGGTAGCGGCGGGTCATGTCGATCTCGGCCGTGACCGGGGCCCCCGGTTCAAGGCCGTGATCGGGGGCGAGACGGTAGCGGATCCCGGGTCCGTCGGCGACCGCTTCGAGCACCTCGTGGCCGCCGATCCGGCCGCGATCGCTCTCCTGACCGCCCGAGACGGCAAAAAAGATCGTCCGGTCGAGCGTGATCCAGTCGCCGTCGACCGCCGCAACCCTGCTGTCCAGCCGGTCGAGATAGGGATCTTCCCAGAAAAATCGCTCGGTCATCAAATCCCTCCGGACCGGTGGTGCGACATGCCATAGCGGCGGGCGACAAATATGACCCGGGACATCATTCCGTGCCAGTGTCCGGAGCCCGGACCGGCGCCTGAGCGGCAGCCAGGGCCGCCTCGTCGATCCGTCCGTCGGCATCTCTCGCCATGCGGCCCACCAGGGCGCGGGTGTCGGGATCGGTCAGCGTGTCGACGAAGAGCGTGCGCTCGGCCGCAAGCCCCTGTTCCAGCGTGCCGTCGAGGGCGGTGCGGACGAGCCGCTTGGCATGGGCGATCCCCAGCCGCGGCAGGGCGGCGAGGTCTGCGGCGAGTGCCACCGCCGCACCGGCGACATCGCCGCCTTCGGGCACCAGCGCCGAAAGCAACCCCAGCCGCTCGGCCTCGGCCGGGGAGACGATGCGGCCGCGGAGGACGAAATCCAGCGCCCGCGCCTCGCCCAGCAGACGGGTCAGGCGCTGGGTGCCACCACCGCCCGGCAGCAGCCCGGCACGCACCTCGGGCAGACCGAACTTCCACGGCCCGTCGAGCGCCACCCGCAGGTCGCAGGCCAGTGCCAGCTCGAAGCCGCCGCCCATCGCCCAGCCGTTGAGTGCCGCGATCCAGGGCCTGGCGCTTGCCTGGATCCGGTCGAGGCAGGCATTGAACGGCGCGGGCTTCACCGGCCGGGAGAGATCGTTGAAGCGCCGGCCGGAGGCGGCGACCTTCTCCGCCGTCGCCCCGAGTTCGATCAGGCTGTAATGGCGCACGAACATACCCGGCACGGCGCCGGTCAGCACCACGGCGCGCACGCCCGGATCGGCATCGAGTGCCGTGACCGCACCGGCAAGCGCATCGGCGGCGGCGGCATCCATCAGCCCCGCGGGGCCAGGATCGATGCGCACCAGTGCCACGCCCGGTGCCGGACGGTCGATCTCGATCAGGGGAGTCTCGGGGGTTTCGGCGGCTTCGGCGTCACGGGTCATCGGGCGGGCGTCTCCTGGGGATCGGCTTTTGATTGAGCCCCCAGCTTACCTCAGGCCGCCGCCGATTTGATCGGCCGGAAGTGCACCGGCAGCGAGGTGATGCCGCGCATGATCAGCGAATCATGCCAGTCGGGCGCGGTGGTGCCGAGGGTGAGGTCGGGAATACGCCGGGCGATCTCGCGATAGGCGATCTCGGCTTCCAGCCGGGCGAGCGGCGCGCCCAGGCAGAAATGGATGCCCTGGCCGAAGGTCAGATGGCGGTTGGGGCTGCGATCGATGATGAAGTCGTCCGGCGCATCGAAGACCCGCGGGTCGCGATTGGCGGCGTTCAGCATGGCGAAGACCCGGTCGCCCTCTTTCAGCTCCCGGCCCTCGATCTCGTGCGTCACCCGCACCACCCGGGCGATGCCGCCCGAGGGGCCGTCATAGCGCAGGCATTCCTCCACCGCCGTCGCCAGCAGCCCGGGCGACGGATCGGCCACCAGCCGCGCCCAGGCATCGGCATGCATCCGCATCGAGTAAATGCCGTTGGAGATGAGGTTGGTTGTGGTCTCGTGGCCGGCGAACAGGAACAGCATCGCGGCGGCGATCAACTCGTCCTCGGTCAGCCGCTCATCGGGCGCGCCGGCTGTGATCAGGGCGCTCAACACATCCTCGCCCGGACGGCGGCGGCGATCGGCGATCACCTCGCGGAAATAGGACGACATCTCAAGGGCACCCCGGCGGGCGCGCTCATACTTGTCGGGGACATCGCGGGCGCTGCCCAGGAACAGCGCAAGATCGTCGGACCAGTCCTTGAACCGGTCCAGCTGGTCATGCGGCACGCCCAGCATGTCCATGATCACCGTCGCCGGCAGGGGATAGGCGAAATCCCGCACCAGATCCATCCGGCCCTGCGGCAGCAGATCGTCGAGCAACCGGCCGACGATCCGCTCGACATTCGGCCGCAGCCGCTCCACCGCCTTGGGCGTGAAGGCCTCGTTCATCAGCCGCCGCAGCCTTGTGTGCTCGGGCGGGTCGCGGAACACCATCCACAGGTTCAGGTAGCGGATCAACTCTCCGACCACGCCCCGCCGCGCCTCGGGCAGGCTGTCATAGAACGGCGTCAGGCGGTCCGGCGACATCTGCTTGTTCAGGGCCACCTTGCGGACATCGGCATAGCGGGTGATGACCCAGGCGCGCAGATGCGGGTTCCATTGCACCGGATCCTCGTCCTGCAGGCGGCGGAAGGACGGGAACGGGTCATTGCGGATCTGCGGATCCCTGGGGTCGTAGTCGACGGTCATCTTGTCGCGGCCTCGGTCCCGTTTGAGATTGGGGATTGAGCGAACGAATGTTTGGTGGCATTGCTCCGACGTTAGCAGGTCGACTATCACCAAACAATCGTTTGTTAAATGCCGAACCGCCGGCTGCGCGGATCCGCCGGCTTGCCGCCACGAGCGGGGCTGCCTATACAGGATCGCGGAAATTCAATCGGCGTTGGAATTCCAGCGGCCTGACAATGGGCCGGCTTCAGTGCAGGGACGAGAAACGGGCATGGCGATCGAGACCGAAGGCAGCGAGGCGCAGCGCCAGAACAACCGCCGGGACAAGCTGCTGGAAGCGGCGGCCCAGCTGTTTTCGAGCCAGGGCTATGAAGCGACCTCGATGCGCGACATCGCCGGCGCGGTGGGCATGCTGCCCGGCTCGGTCTATTACCACTTCCCCTCGAAAGAGGATCTGTTCGTCGCCGTCCATGACGAAGGCGTGCGCCAGATCACGGACTCGGTCCGCGACGCGGTCAAGGGTGTGACCGATCCCTGGGAGCGGCTGGAAGCCGCCGCCGCCGGCCATATGGACGCCCTGCTCGCCGATAACGGCTTCGCCTCGGTGGTGACGCCGGAATACTCCACCAAACTCGGCCAGGCAACCGAACGGCTGATCGCCCAGCGCGACGCTTATGAGCGGATGTTCGCAACCTTCGTCGACGCCCTGCCCCTGCCCGCAGACGCCGACCGGCGGATGTTCCGGCTGGGCCTGCTCGGCATGCTCAACTGGGCGCGCACCTGGTACCGCCCGGGCCGCAAGACCCCGGCCGAGATCGGTCGCGAGATGGTCCGGTTGCTCAGGCAGGGGCCGATGGGCTGACGGGCACGTCGAGAAAGCGGACCGGCTGTCCGCGCGGCACCCCCGGCACCTCGCCCTCGCGCATCACCACCCGTCCGCGCAACACCGTGGCCACCGGCCAGCCGGTCACCTCCATTCCGTCATAAGGCGTCCAGCCGGCCAGGCTCGCGATATCGGCGTCGGTGATCCGGCGGCGCGCCCCCAGATCGACCAGCACCAGATCCGCGTCCCAGCCCACGGCGATCCGCCCCTTGCCGGCGATGCCGAAGATCCGCGCCGGGCCGGCCGCGGTCAGATCGACCAGCCGCTCCAGGCTCAGCCGGCCGGCAGCGACATGGTGCAGCATCACCGGCAGCAGGGTCTGCACCCCGGTCATGCCGCTTGGACAGGATGGATAGGGGCGTGCCTTCTCGGCACGGCTATGGGGGGCATGGTCGCTGCCCAGCACATCGACCACGCCCTCCTGCACGGCACGCCAGAGCGCATCGCGGTGGCCGGCATCACGGACCGGCGGATTCATCTGGGCCAGGCTGCCCAGCCGTTCGTAACAGGCGGGCGCTTCAAGGGTCAGGTGATGAGGGGTTACCTCGACACTCACCCGCGATTTCTGACCGGCAAGGAAAGCCATTTCTTCGGCGGTCGACACGTGCAGCACATGCAGCAGCCGCCCGGTCTCTTCCGCCAGCCGGACGATGCGGCGGGTGGCGAGCAGGGCGCTCTCGGGATCGCGCCACACCGGGTGCAGGCGCACATCACCCGCAGCCTCGGCGATCGCGCGGCGCTGGCGAAGCCGGGCCTCGTCTTCGGCATGCACCGCCATCCGGCGCCGGCCATTGGCCAGGATCCGGCGCAGCACCGTTTCGTCATCGGCCAGCAGATCGCCGAAAGAACTGCCCATGAAGACCTTCACCCCGGCACAGCCGGGCAGCGCCTCCAGACGTGCCAGATCCTCGGCATTGGTGGCGCCGCCGCCGATATAGAAGGCGTGATCGCACCAGGCATCACGGGCTGCGATTGCAAGCTTGGCGTCCAGATCCGCCGCAGTCAGGGTCGGCGGGCTGGTGTTGGGCATCTCGAAGATGGTGGTCACCCCGCCCAGAACGGCGCCGCGGGTGCCGGCACCGATCGTCTCCTTGTGGGTGAGACCGGGTTCGCGGAAATGCACCTGGCTGTCGATCACCCCCGGCAACACATGCAGCCCGGCGGCATCGATCACCGTCTCCGCCGTCCGGGGCCCGGCAAGGTCGCCGATGGCCACGATCCGGCCGTCCCGGCAGGCGATATCGGCGCGGATGCGACCGCCCGGGGTGACGACGACCCCGCCCCGCACCAGAAGATCGGCCGGCCCCGTCATACCGGCACCAGCCCGCGCAGAAGCGCGTCCTGCGCCGCCCTCCCGGCCGCCAGATCCGGCGCCCGGCCGCGCTCAGCCAGCATCGCCATCGCCTCGGCCAGCGGCAATGTGCCCGGATCCTCGCCGTCGCGGGCCGTGATCGTGACCTGCCCCGCCGCCATTTCCGCATCCCCGATCACCAGCAGGAATGGGATTCGCTGCAGGCGCTGATCCCTGATCCGCCAGCCCAGGCGATGGTTGCGCAGATCCGCCTCGGCCCGGATCCCGGCCCCGATCAGGGCCTGCGCCACCGCCGCAGCATGGGCGGCATGGCGATCCGATACCGGCAGCACCGCCGCCTGCACCGGGGCGAGCCAGGCCGGCAGGCGGCCGGCGTAATGCTCGATCAGAATGCCGATGAACCGCTCCAGCGAACCGAACAGTGCCCGGTGCAGCATGACCGGCCGACGCCGCATGCCGTCGGTGTCGACATAGTCGATGTCGAAACGTTCCGGCAGGTTCATATCGACCTGCAATGTCCCGCATTGCCAGTCGCGGCCGATGGCATCATGCAGCACGAATTCAAGCTTGGGTCCGTAGAATGCCCCCTCGCCCGGATTTGTCTGCCAGCCGAGGCCCAGAGCTTCGAGCGCGCGGCCAAGAGCCCCTTCCAGCACATCCCAGTCGGCGTCCGATCCCATCCGGCTCTCGGGCCGGGTCGACAGCTTGATGGTGACATCCCCGAAGCCGAAGGCGCGGTAGACGTCGAGCACCAGAGCGATGACCGCGCGGCATTCGTCATCCACCTGCGCCGGCGTGCAATAGATATGCGCATCGTCCTGGGTGAAGTGCCGCACCCGCATCAACCCGTGCAGCGCGCCCGACGGCTCGTAGCGGTGTACCTTGCCGAACTCGCCCATGCGCAGCGGCAGGTCGCGATGGCTTTTCAGGGCATGGCGATAGAGCAGCACGCTGCCCGGGCAGTTCATCGGCTTCAGCGCGAAGACGCGGCCGTCACCGGTTTCGGTGGTGTACATGTGCCGCCGGTAGTTCTGCCAGTGGCCCGACGTCTCCCACAGGCCGCGATCCATCACATCGGGCGTGTTGACCTCGACATAACCGGCAGCCGCCTGACGGCGGCGCATGAAGGCAAGCAGCGCCTGGAAGAGCGTCCAGCCGCGCGGGTGCCAGAACACCGCCCCCGGCGCCTCGTCCCGGAAGTGGTAGAGGTCCAGCTCCCGGCCCAGCCGGCGATGATCGCGCGCCTCGGCTTCGGCGAGGCGGGTGATATGGGCATCGAGCGCCGCCCGATCGGCCCAGGCGGTGCCGTAGATCCGCTGCAGCTGGGGATTGCGGGCATCGCCGCGCCAATAGGCGCCAGAGATCCGGGTCAGCCGGAAGGCCTTGAGGAACCGGGTGTTCGGCACATGCGGGCCGCGGCACATGTCGACATAGTCGTCATGGAAATAGAGGCCGAGTTCGGCCTCGTCGGGCATGTCCGCGATCAGCCTGAGCTTGTAGTCCTCGCCACGCGCCGTGAAGATCCGGATCGCCTCGTCCCGCGGCAGTATGCGCTTCACCACCGGCCGCTCGCGGGCGATCAGCTCAGCCATGCGCGCCTCGATCGCCGCCAGATCCTCGGGCGTGAAGCTGCGTTCCGCGGCGATGTCGTAATAGAATCCGTCCTCGATCACCGGGCCGATCACCATCCGCGCCGCCGGATGAAGCTGCTTGACCGCCTGCCCCAGCAGATGGGCGCAGGAATGGCGGATGATCCCGACGCCTTCCGGATCGGCGGGGGTGATGATCCTGACCGCCGCGTCATGCCCGATCAGATCCGAGGCATCGACGGCACGGCCGTCGATGATGCCGGCAAGGGTTCTGCGGGCCAGGCCCGGGCCGATGGCGGCAGCCAGCTCCATCACCGTGACAGGGTGGGGAAAACTGCGGCGCGCCCCGTCGGGCAGGGTGACGGTGATGGGCGTGGTCTGGGTCATCGGGTCTCAGAACTCGTTCTGGATGGTCTTGTAGCCCCGGACCAGCGCATTGTTGGTGCGCGCCACGTCCTCGGAGAACTCGCTCGCATCGGCGGATACCCGCGGCAGCCGGGCAAGATCGGTCGCAGGTCCGATGCGCTGGGTAGAGGTGACGTAGAAGCCCGCCGGCAGATGGCAGCCGTCGACCACGGCGTTGTGCCGGACCACGCAGCCATCCTCGACCGTACAGTTGAACAACACGCTGTTGAAACCGATGAACACGCCATTCCCCACCCGGCAGGGGCCATGGACGATGGCCCGGTGGGCGATCGACGTCCGCTCACCGATGGTGACCGCAGCGCCTGATTTGGAGTGAATCACCACCCCGTCCTGGATGTTGGAATGCGCCCCGATCACGATCGGCTCGATCTGACCGTCCGCATCCATCTCGTCGGCACGGATCACCGCATAGGGACCGATGAAGACATCGGCCTCGATGATCACCCGGCCGCAAAGGATGGCGGTCGGGTCGACAAAGGCATCAGGGTGGACTCGCGGCAGGTCGCCGCGCGGGTTCTTGCGAATCACGAGCGCATCATCCTCGGACGCCGTCGGTACGGTCGGGCCACCCCGGGAACGGGTTGTTCATGGCGATCCAGGCGACGGGGCCCGCCGCCATCTCGGCATCGGTCAGCAGGCAGGCATCGAAACCGGCGCGCAGACGGGCCTCGTCCATCGTAATGCCGATCAGCACCAGCTCCTGACGGGCATCGCCGGTTTGCGGATCCCAGCTCTTCAGGATGGTGTCGACATGGGCGGGATCTTCGGGCCAGTCCTCGGGCGGCAGGGCGGCCCACCAATGGCCGGCGACGCCATGGCGGGCCACGGCGCCCGCCTGCGACCAGGATCCGGCAAGGGCGGGGTGGCTCGCCAGCCAGAAGAAGCCTTTGGAGCGGACCACCCCCGGCCATTCGCGGCCGATCCAGGCGAAGAACCGGCCCGGATGGAAGGGCCGCCGGGCACGATAGACGAAGCTGCCGATGCCATAGGCCTCGGTCTCGGGGATATGCGTGCCGTGCAGTTCGCCCAGCCAGCCTGGCGCCTCGGCCGCCGCTGCAAAATCGAACAGACCGGTCCCGAGAACGCGGTCCAGCGGCACCCGGCCGAAGGCTGCGGCCTCGATCCGCGCGCGCGGATTCAGGCTGCGCAGAATGCCGGTCAACCGGCCCAGATCCGCCGGCGTGATCAGATCGGTCTTGTTGAGCACGATCACGTCGCAGAATTCGACCTGCTCGATCAGCAGATCGACCACCTTGCGGCGATCCTCTGGGCCCATGGATTCACCACGATCCTGAAGATCGTCTCGCGAGGCGTAATCGCGCAGGAAATTGCAGGCATCGACCACGGTCACCATGGTGTCGAGCCGGGCGACATCGCCCAGGCTGCGGCCCTCTTCATCGGCGAAAGTGAAGGTCTCGGCCACCGGCATGGGTTCCGAGATGCCGGTCGATTCGATCACCAGCTGATCGAACCGCCCCTCGCGCGCCAGTCGTCCGACCTCTACCAGCAGATCTTCGCGCAGCGTGCAGCAGATGCAGCCATTGCTCATCTCCACCAGCTTTGCATCGGTGCGCGTCAGCCCGGCGACACCGGCACGGATCAGGGCCGCATCGATGTTCACCTCGGACATGTCGTTGACGATCACCGCCACCCGCCGCCCCTCGCGATTGCCGAGGATGTGGTTGAGCAGCGTGGTCTTGCCCGCCCCCAGAAAGCCGGAGAGCACGGTGACCGGCAGACGCGGGTCGGCGGGCGGGTGCGTGGGGGAAGGGGCGGGCATGGATCCGTTTCCTGTGTCGTTCGGATCGAAATGATATGTTATATTATAACATAATCAAACCCTGTTTCTCTCTGCCCTGCGGCTTTCAAGACCGGGCTCCTCACACACGATCCCGCAAGGGGCGTACCTCCGGCTGCGTGAGGATGACCTCCCCCTGAATATCCAGGCCGGGTGTGGCAGGCTGGGGTGCCGACAAGATTCTAATCCCACCCCGCCTCTGCCGTCATCGCCACCGGCCCGCCCTCGCGTGCGGTCCAGAGCGTCAACCCGTCTTCGGTCTCGGCGGCATGGAGACGCACCGGGTCGTCATCGAAGAGCGGCGACAGGCTGCGGAAGCTGAACCGATCGGGGGCGCGGCCGTCGAGGCCGGCTGCGTAGTTGAACAGCAGGGTGGCCTGAAGGGGGCCATGCACCACCAGGCCGGGATAACCCTCGACACCGGTTGCATAGGGCCGGTCATAGTGAATCCGGTGGCCGTTGAAGGTGAGCGCGGAATAACGGAACAGCAGCGCCGGCCCGATATCGACCGGACGAAGATGGCGGCCGGCCGGAGCAGGTTTGAGTGGGGCCGGCTTGCCGACAGGCACCGCCGCCGGAACGGCCGCCGCGCGATAGACGATGTCCTGGCGTTCGGTCGCAACCACCCGGCCGGCGGCCGAGATCAGATGCTCGACCGTCACGAAACACAGGCTGCCGCTCCGCCCCTCGCGCAGGGTGACGTCGGCGATACGCGACAGGCGTTCCATCATCTGGCCCACCCGCAGATCGCCGGTGAAGCGGACCGCGCCGCCCGCCCACATCCTACGGGGCAGCGGCACCGGTGGCAGGAAGCCGCCGCGGGCCGGATGGCCGTCGGGTCCGAGGGCGGCGGTGGTCGCAGCCGGCTGCCCCAGACACCAGTGGATCAGCCGGGGGGCCGCCTCCCCCGGTTGCACAGGCGGGCCCCCGATGTCGAAGGTGGCGCGGAAGCGCCGGACCAGATCGGGTGTCACCGCTTCGGTCGTGGTCTCCTGACGACCGATCCAGCCGCGCAGATGATCGAGATCGATGCCGGTCGTCATGTCGCCTCCGGATCGAGAGGGAGATGGTCACCCAGCGCCGGCACCGCCCCATAGCGCCGGGCCGGGCCGTCGAAGACCGGGGCCGGGGCCGGCATGGCGACCGGCCCCGAGGGCGTGTCGACGGTGATCCGGCGCAGATGCGGATGGGCAGCCAGACCGGCCATATCGTTGAGGTCGGCAAATGCGATGCCGGCGTGCTGAAGCCGTTCCCGCATCGTCGCCCCGTCGCCGGCACCGATTGCTGCGGCCACCACGGCATCAGCTTCGGCACGATGGGCCACCCGGCCGCGATTGCCGGCAAAGCGCGGATCGGCCGCAAGACCGGGCTGCTCCGCGATCTCGCGCACGAAGGCCGCCCATTCCCGGTCGCTCTGGATCGCGACCAGCAGGACGGCACCGTCGCGGGTGCGGAAGGTGCCATAGGGGGCGATGGAGGGGTGGGACAGCCCCACTCGCTGCGGCGGCCGGCCGCCTTCCTGGTGGAGCAGCGGCACCGTCAGCCAGTCGGCGGCGACATCGAACATCGACACGCCGATCGCCGCACCCTGGCCGTTGATCCCCCGTGCGATCAGCGCTTCGAGGATCGCGGCATGGGCGGTCGCGCCGGTCGCGATATCGACGATGGAGGTGCCGACCCGTGCCGGCGCGTCCGGCCCGCCGGTGACGGAACACAATCCGGATTCCGCCTGAACCAGCATGTCATAAGCCTTGCGGTCGGCAAGCGGTCCGGTTTCGCCATAGCCGCTGATCGAGCAGATGATCAGCCGAGGGAAGTCGCGCCGCAGATCCGCGACCGCACAGCCCATCCGGGCCAGCGCGCCGGGCTTGAGGTTCTGGACCAGCACGTCGGCACGGGTCAGAAGCTCGCGGAATGCCGCCCGCCCCGCCGCCACCGCAAGATTGAGCACCAGGCTTTCCTTGCCCCGGTTCAGCCAGACGAAATAGCTGCTCTCACCCCGGGCGACGTCATCATAGCCGCGGGCGAAATCGCCCTCCGGACGCTCGATCTTGATCACCCGTGCCCCGGCATCGGCCAGACGCACGGTGCAGAACGGGGCCGAGACCGCCTGTTCCAGGGCGATCACGGTCAGGCCGGCAAGCGGCCGTGCCAGCGGATCCATCAGCCACCCCCGTCAGAACGACCGCGGCAGGCCGAGCACATGCTCGGCCACATAGGCGAGGATCAGATTGGTCGAGATCGGCGCCACCTGATAGAGCCGGGTTTCGCGGAATTTGCGCTCGACATCGTATTCGGCCGCGAAGCCGAAACCGCCATGGAACTGGATGCAGGCATTGGCCGCTTCCCACGACGCCTTGGCGGCCAGATACTTCGCCATATTGGCCTGGGATCCGCAGGGGCGGCCGGCATCATAGAGCCGACAGGCTTCCCAGCGCATCAGATTGGCGGCCTCGACCTCTATGAAGCTTTCCGCAATCGGGAACTGCACGCCCTGATTCTGGCCGATCGGCCGGCCGAAGACCCGGCGCTCCGAGGCATAGGCCGACACCTTGTCGATGAACCAGTAGCCGTCGCCGATACATTCGGCCGCGATCAGCACCCGTTCGGCATTCAGCCCGGTCAGGATGTAGCGGAAGCCCTGGCCTTCCTCGCCGATCAGGTTCTCTGCCGGAATCTCCAGCTCGTCGAAGAACAGCTCGTTGGTTTCGTGATTGACCATGTTGGCGATCGGCCTGACGGTAAGCCCGCGGCCGATCGCGTCGCGCAGATCGACGATGAAGATCGACAGCCCCTCGGATTTCTTCGCCACCTGATCGAGCGGCGTGGTCCGGGCCAGCAGGATCATCAGGTCGGAATGCTGAATGCGCGAGATCCAGACCTTCTGACCGTTGATCACCCAGCGGTCACCACGCCGGACCGCCGTGGTCCGGATCCGGGTGGTGTCGGTACCGGCGCCGGGTTCGGTGACGCCCATCGACTGGAGCCTGAGTTCACCTGCCGCGATCGCCGGCAGATAGCGCCGGCGCTGATCCTCGGATCCATGCCGCACCAGCGTCGTCATATTGTACATCTGGCCATGGCAGGCCCCGGAATTGCCACCCGACCGGTTGATCTCCTCCATGATCACCGATGCCTCGGCAAGACCGAGGCCGGCACCGCCATAGGCCTCGGGGATCAGCGCCGCCATCCAGCCGGCACGGGTCAGGGCCTCGACGAAGGCCTCGGGATAGGCGCGATCCGCATCAATCTTGCGGTGGTATTCGGGTGGAAAGCCGGCGCAGAGCGCCCGCACGGCCTCCCGGATCTCGGGATGAGCCTCATCGCCGACCGTCTGCATCCTCCGGAACCTCCCTGGATCTTATCTTTCTCCAGGCAGTCTACCCCGCAGCGGGCCGCGCGCGCAGGCCATCGATGATCGTCCGGACCATTTCCTCCGCCAGACGGTCGCGCGCGCCCTCGCCGGCATCGGCTTCGGGCCGGTACCAGAAGATCGACCATTGCAGGGCGCCCAGCATCATCTTGACCGCGATCGACGGATCGACCGGACCCAGCAGCCCGGCTTCGGCCGCGCGCCGGGTCTGCGCCTTGAACAGGGCCTCGAAGCGGTCGCGGCTGGCGATCAGCTCGTCGAGGGTACGGCGCTGGTCGGGGGTGGTCGCGCCGAACCGGTGGATCTGCACCCCCTGGGCAACCACGGTCTCGAAGGCGTGGTGATCCATCATCGCCCGGGCATGGGCCGCCAGCATGGCGCGGAGCACCGCCAGCGCGTCGCCCGGGGCTGCCATCGCCGGCTCCACGGCCGCGAACAGCCGCCGCATGCCCTCGCGATGAACATCGAAGAACAGATCGGTCTTGGTGGCGTGGTAGTGGTAGATGAAGCCCTTGGTACAGCCCATCGACCGGGCGACGTCGTCGATGCTGGTGGCATGATAGCCGGTGCGCATGAAGCACAGCGCCGCCGCCTCCAGCAGCTCCATCCGGCGGGTTGCCGCCTCGGCCTCGTCGATCTTCCGTCCGCGTCGTGCCACGCCGTCCTCCGCGATCTTCATCGCCGGGCATCCTACGGCAAGCCCCCCGGCGGGGCCAGATCGCCGGCCCCGGCTTGCCCGATAACATCCTACTCAGTAGTATGTTATTCATAATGAGCCGGATCAACCGGTTCACAGGGAACGGGAGGAAAGGGTCATCATGACACGCGTCCTGATCACCGGCGCCGGTGGGTTCCTGGGTCGCCGTCTGGCACGGGCGATCGCCGCCGGGGCCCCGCTGGCCGGGCCCGATGGCCGCATCGGGCCGGCCAGCCAGCTGGAGCTGGTCGATCTGAGGGTCCCCGAGATGCCGGCCGGGGCCCTTGTACCGGTGGCCCGCATGGCGGCAGATCTCGCCGACCCGGCGGTGGCGGCGGCCCTCGGCTGCCGGGGGGCCGATGTCATCTTCCATCTGGCCGCCAGCCTGACGCTCGACGCCGAACGCGCGCCGGATGCTGCCTGGGCCGTGAATGTCGAGGCGCTGCGCCGCATGGCCGAAGCGGCGGAAGGCCGCCCCCGTGTCATCTTCACCAGCTCGATCGCGGTCTTCGGCGGCAGTCTGCCGGCTGAAACCGGCGACGATCTCCGGCCGCTGCCCGCCACCGGTTACGGCACCCATAAGGCGATTGCGGAACTGATGCTGGCCGATCTGTCGCGCCGCGGCCGCATCGACGGCCGCTCCCTGCGCCTGCCGATCGTGGTCACCCGTCCGGGCGCGCCGACGCCTGCGATTTCGGACCGGATTGCCGCACTGATCCGCGCGCCTCTGGCCGGCCGCGACGTCGTCTCGCCGCTGCCGCCCGGGGCCTCCGTGCCGCTTGCCTCGGCGGGGGCGGTGGTGGCGGGTCTGCTGCGCCTGCAGGCGGTGGCGGAAGACGATCTGCCGCCGGGCCGGGCACTGAACCTGCCGGCCGTCACCACGACCATCGACGCGCTTGCAGGCGCGGTGGCGGCACATGGCGCCGCCGGCCGGATCAGCTTTGCGCCGGAGCCGGACCTCACCCGCATCGTCGGCGGCTGGCCGCAACGCTTCGTCTCGGCCCGGGCGGAGCCCCTGGGCATCCGCCCGGATGGCGGTCTCGACGCCATCATCGCGGATTATCTGGCGCATGAGGGAGCCGGCCATGTCAGGCACTGAGAAGCGGAGCGTCGAAGGCATCGCCGGCTGCGCCCAGATCTGCATCATCGGTGCCGGCTCGTCGGGCGTTGCCGTCGCCAAGGCGCTGAAGGATCGCGGCATCGCTTTCGCCTGCTACGAAACCGGCTCGGATATCGGCGGCATGTGGCGCTACCGCAACGACAACGGCATGTCGTCGGCCTATGCGGCGCTGCATATCGACACCAGCCGCGACAATCTGGGCTATCCGGACTTCCCGATTCCGAAGCACCTGCCGGATTTCCTGTCCCATGCGCAGTTTCTGGCACATCTGGAAGCCTATGCCGATCATTTCGGCATCCGGCCGCTGATCACCTTCCGCACCTCGGTAACGGAGGTGAGCCCGATGGAGGACGGGCGATGGCGTGTATCACTGTCCGACGGCCGCGTGATCCCCTATCGGCATGTGATCATTGCCAACGGCCATCTCTGGGATCCGCGCCTGCCCGAATTTCCGGGCCGGTTCGACGGCACGACGCTGCACGCCCATCACTATCGCACCCCTGATCCTTTCGACGGACGGCGGGTACTGGTGGTGGGCCTCGGCAATTCGGCCGTCGACATTGCGGTCGACCTTTGCCGGCGCGCTGCCCATGTCACGATCTCCACCCGCCGGGGCGCCTGGATCATGCCCAAATACCTGATGGGTATACCGGTGGACCGCTGGTCGGCCACGCTTTCGCGCCGCCTGCGCCTGCCGACGCGGGTAACCCGCATGATCATGTCCCGGCTGATCAGGCTGGGCGTCGGCGATCAGCGGCGCTTCGGCCTGCCGCGCCCGGCCCATCCGATGTGGCGGGAACACGCGACGCTCAGCCAGGATCTGCTGCCGGCCATCGGCCATGGAAGGATCACCGTGCGCCCCGACATCGCCCGGCTGGACGGCGACGGCGTGGTCTTCACCGACGGCGCCCGGGCCCCCTTCGATGCCATCATTTACGCCACCGGCTACCGGACCAGCTTCCCCTTCCTGGAGGCCGGCCTCGCCCGGCAGGCGCTCGGTGACGAGAGCCGGCCGGCGCTCTATCGCCGCATGCTTTCCCCCACCTGCCCCGGCCTCGCCTTCGCCGGGCTGGTTCAGCCGATCGGGCCGACAATTCCGCTGGTCGAGATCCAGGCCCGCTGGCTCGCCAGCCTGCTGTCGGGTGCGATGGCACCGGCCAGCCCAGAGGACCAGCGGCATGAAATCCGTCGCCATCACGACATCCAGCGCCGCACCTGGCTCGACAGCCCGCGCTATGCGCTGGAGGTCGACTACCGGAGCTATGCCCGGCAGATGACACGCGACATGGCCCGCGGCCGGGCCGGCAACTGACACCGCCCCGGCGAGCAGCTTCGTTTCACCTGGAGATATCTTTGATGAAAAACCGGCAACACCTTGCGGAATGGATGCGACATTCAACTTTTGCGTGATAAATTCCCGATCCGTGGGCCGTCCGATGCCCGGTGGTCCGATATCGGCGGGTCGATCCGGCCTGTCCGGATCGTATTGTGGTTGCCGAGCCGGATGGACTAGTCACAAGATCGCCCCTATCTGGGGAACGGGCGGCGCCTGGCGCCGGTCCGCATCCATTGTCGACCTGATACGGAAACCGGAGTCCGATGACCGCGACCTCGACCACCTTCGATCCTGCTGCCTATGGCATTGCGCCGGGTGCCGCCGGCGACATCGTCGCAACCCAGCCCGGCGGGCGGCACGAGACCGACATTGCCGTGATCGGGGCCGGCCCCGTCGGCCTGTTCTCGGTGTTCGAGGCTGGCATGCTGAAGCTGAAGACGCATGTCATCGATGCGCTGCCGCATGTCGGGGGCCAGTGCAGCGCGATGTATCCGGAAAAGCCGATCTACGATATCCCGGGCTGGCCGAAGATCGAGGCGCAGGCCCTGATCGACCAGCTGGCCGCCCAGGCCGCCCCCTTCGATCCGGCCTGGCATCTGGGCCAGCAGGTCACCGGCCTTGCCCGCGACGAGGCATCGGGCGACTGGACCGTCACCACCGACAAGGGGACCGCGATCCGGGCCAAGGCGGTGCTGATCGCCGCCGGTGTCGGCGCCTTCGGGCCGAACCGGCCGCCGCTGGCCGGCATCGAGGCCTATGAAGAACGCTCGGTCTTCTATCGCGTCGCCCGCAAGGAAGCCTTCCGCGGCAAGCGGGTGGTGATCGCCGGCGGCGGCGACAGCGCGCTCGACTGGGCGATCGAACTTGCCGACATCGCCGCGGCGATCATGGTCATCCATCGCCGCCCGAAATTCCGCGGTGCGCCGGAAAGCGTGGCGAAGCTCCATGCCCTGGCGGCCCAGGGCAAGATCGAGCTGGTCGTGCCCTACCAGCTCCACGGCCTGGAGGGCGATCCGGAAACCGGCCGGCTGGATGTCGTGACGGTCGCCGATCTGGACGGCAATATCCGCCGGCTGGAGGCCGATGTGCTGCTGCCCTTCTTCGGCCTGTCGATGAATCTGGGGCCGATCCTGACCTGGGGCCTGGCCCTGGACCAGAACCACATCACGGTCGAGCAGGCGACCATGTCGACCAGCCTGCCCGGCATCTTCGCCATCGGCGACATCGCCCGCTATCCGCACAAGCTGAAGCTGATCCTCTCGGGCTTCGCCGAGGCCGCCTCGGCAACCCATGCCGCCCGCGAGATCTGCCGCCCGGGCGAGGTGATGCATTTCGAATATTCCACCACCAAGGGCGTGCCGGGGGCATGACCGCCACCGCCCTCGTCATCCTGCTCCATGGGGTCGGCAGCAATGGCGCCGATCTGGAGCCGCTCGGGCGTTTCTGGCAGGGGGCGCTGCCGGGGGCGGTGTTCGTGTCGCCGGATGCGCCGCATCGTTTCGATCAGGCGCCGGCCGGCTTTCAGTGGTTCTCGATCGGGGCGATCACGGCCGCCGACCGGGCAGCCAGGATTGCCGCGGCGCGGGCGGATTTCGATGCGCTCGTCGACCGGATCGTGACCGGGCAGGGCTTTCGCG